>CAIUDG010000030.1 GCA_903897925.1 uncultured beta proteobacterium
GGCGTCCGCAAGGGTTGCGCCGTTGGGCAGGTATTCGTCCAAGTCATTGCCCCATTCGTGCGTTATGTTCACTATCGCACCCACCGGCATGCCGACCAGATTTTGCAGCGTTTGCGCGTTCTGGATGGCATCCTTTTTCTTGGTGAGCATGCCGGTTTCTACGTAGATGCGGGTGTCACGATCGTCGATGTTGATATAGCTCATATCGGTTTTTCCTTGCAAGGTGTTGCGGTCTTTGGCGTCGCTAAGCTGATAACTGCTGCTGTAGGGCAACTGATCCGCCCAGGCATCACTGATCAGCACAAGTTCGACGGCATCGTGGTCGAAGCCGGCTATTTCTTTGAGTAGTAACGCGCGCTCCGACCCGGCAATGGTTTGCAAATCGCCGGCACGCAGGTCTATCAGGCGATCATTGTTTTTGCTGTCGCGAGCCACCAGCCTTCCATTGAAGTGGTACAGCGTGTTGTTCTGCGCCGCGTTCGCTCCGGTGGTTGCCGCGGTGTGCAGGTCTGCTGCCTTGTCTGCCCCCTTGGCGGCGAGTATCCCCGCCGCAGCAGAAACCACACGCGCCAAAGCCAATGCCTTGGCGTCGTCCAGCTGCTTGGCTTTGGCAAACTCGGCGCTCAGTTCGCCCACCACCGCGCCCACGGCGCCGGACGAACAGCCACTGTGGTGTCCCGCCATTGCCGCGCCCCCCGCACAGCCCAGTACCGCGTGCGCCACCTTGTGCGTAAACGCGTCGATGTCCTGCGGCTTGCCGGTTTGCGCTGTGGCCGCATCGCCAATCGCGTGCGCCCCACGGGCCAGGCCGGTGCTGAGCAGGGCATCGCGCAAGGCGGAGGACAGCGTGCTTTCGTCCAGCGCTTTGCCCTGGATGGCCGAATGGATGGCAACGCCGGCCACCCGGTTGCTGACATTTTTCAGCAGGTTTTGCGTAAATTGCGCGGCTGCTGGCGCTTGCAGCGCTGCGGTCCCCGCGCTGCCCAGGCTGGCCGTGCCGCCTTGGCCTGAGACGGTTCGTGCGCCTTCGGCAAAGCCCATGGCTTGGTCCAGATTCGCCAGGGCGCCGGCGGTGACCATCGTTGTGAGCAGGTTTTTTACCTGGGGTTGGCTGCCCAGTTGGGCCAGCGTCTTGCCCACATCACCGCCGTTGTTGACCATGGCCACACTGGCCTGGGCCAGCAAGCTGCTGTAGCCCGCGTTGACGGCCAGGCCGGCCGCGCTCAGCCCGGTGGCGCTGGAGGCCAGGGTGACGCCGCCCAGCGTGGTGGTGCTTGCTGCGGCCGTTGCGGTGGCCACAGTACCGGCGCCGGTGGCTGTGGTGGTGCCCAGCAGTGCCGTGCCGGCGCCGGCAGTGAAGTAGGCCACGGCCAGGGTCAGCAAGGTCGCGCCGGCGCTGCTCAGGCCCGCATGGCTGTAGTCCCAGTTCTTATGCGCCAGTGCCACCTGGTCCCACTGCACGTTGGGCCGCTCGGCCAACTGGCCCAGGTAGGACTGCCCGCCCTGCTCGGCCAGCGCCTGGATCTGGGTTTTGAGTTCGGTTCCGCTCTGGGTACTGGGTATCTGCGCCGTAATCTTCAAGGCCTGGTCCAGGCTGACCTGGCCATGCAGGCGGGTCTGGTTCAGTGTTTGAGAGACGTGGCCGCTGCCGCTTTGCGATTGCCACAGGCCCCAGGCACTGTCTTTTTTTTCGGTATGGCTGACCAGTGTGCTGTCGATGCTGCCGCCCAGAATCAGATGGCCCGCCTTGTCGGGGCCGCTGCGGGTGAAGGCAATTTGTTCGGCCTGGACGGTGCTGCCCTGCAGGTGGGCGCTGTTGCCGACGTTAATGTGCACCTTTTTGTTGGAGAGCAGGCGGGTGCCTAGGGACGTGTTGTGTGCGCTGTGGCTGGTGGCCTTAATTTCTTCCTGGCTTGCGTTCAGGATGCTGCCGACCAGACCGCTGGTGGATTGGGTGCGCGTGGTGGTGCTCTGCCAGGTGTTGTCGGCAGCATAGAAACTACTGCTGTCCATGCCCTCCAGATACAGGCTGTCGAGGCCCGTGATCTCGGTGCCAACGCTCACCAGGTGCTGACCGGCCAGCACCTTGACGGACTGGCCTTGCACGGTAGTGACCTGCGCATTGGCTGCGCTGGCCTGGGTGCGGGTTCGGGTGCTGGTGGAGCTGAGCACGCCCGTGCTGCTGCTGCTGTGGGCTTCATCAAAGTGCGATTGGCTCTGGCCGGCGTCCAGAACAATACTTCCCTGCGCCGCGATGTCCACTGCGCCCTGTGCGCGCAAATCTGCGGCCCGCGCATACAGGTTGGCATCGGTGCGGATTTGCAGATTCCGCTGTGCCCTGAGCTGGGTGCCCAGCTCGCTGGTCTGGCGGGTGCGCAGGTGGTGATCCGCGTTATCGGCATCGAAGCTGTGCTGCTGGCTGTGCTGCAGCGTGTCCAGCACGAGCGCGCCGCCAGCGCTGAGCTGCGCGTCGCCCGCGCTGTGGACGTGTGCGGCCGTGAGGTGCAGGGTATTTCCCGCGGCGGCTTGCAGCGTGCCTTCCCCGCTGAGCACCAGGCGCGCCAGGCGGTCCACCCCGCTTTGGCCCCAGCGGTAGGCGCCGGCATCTCCGGCCGTGGATTGCTGCGTGCTGCGCACGCGCAGGTCGCCAGCGGCAGCGACTTGCAAACGCTGCTGCGCCGACAGCGTGCCGCCCACGTTGTCAATGTCCTGCGTGGCCAGCAGCGCCACATCCGCGCCGCCGACCTGGCCGAGCAGGTTGTGGATATTGCCAGCCTCGATGTGCACCGTTTTGCGCCCCAGAATGCTGCCGCTGTTGGTCAGCGCGGCGTGGCTTTGGATGGCAAGCTTGTCGGCACTCAGCAGTGCGCCACTGGGCTGCAGGTCGCCTGCGCGCACCGCCGCGTACAGGCGCGGCACCAGGGCCGGCGTGGTGCTGCCGTCGTCCAGGCGGATGTCTTCCTGCTGCAGCCAGACGATGTCGCTGGTGAGCTGGGCCACCTGTGCCGCACTCAAGGCGATGCCCGGGCGCAGTTGCTGGGCGCGCGCAAAGCTCAGGCCGGCGTTCATCAGGCCCAGATACTGTTCCTGCTCTGTGCGGTAGTCGCCGATAAAGCGCCGCCCGGTCAGCTGGGCCAGCTGTTCGCGCAGCAGCTGCTGTTCGTAAAAGCCGTCGCCCAGGCGCTTTTGCGTGGCGCGTGGGTCCAGTGCCAGCTGCGATTGCAGGTAGTCCGAACCCAGCCAGGCCGTGCGGTCGGTGAAGCGCGGGTCGGTTTCCACCAGGTAGCGGCTGTCGGGCTGGTGCCGGATTTGAAACAGCGCGCTGCGCGGCAGCTGCAGGGGGGCATGGGAGGTGGTGTGACCGCTGTCCGGGACGACGGCGCGACGCGGCGCGCCCGGCGCTTGCCCTTGTGCCGGCGCGTTGCGCCCCGGGGCCTGCGGGCTGTAGGCCTGCGCCACGGCAGTGTCGAGTACCTGCGTGGTGTTGACCTGCGCGCTGTAGTTGCTTGGGCGGTAGGCATGGTATTTGTAGTCACAGTCGCGGGTCAGTTGGCCGCAGCCATGGTCGTATTTGTCCCAGCGGTAGGCGGTGCCGTGGCGCGTAGACGGGGTGTTTACCGTGATGGCCTGGTTGTCGAGCTGGGGCGTATCGATGTGGAGCGCCTCGCCGGCCAAAATGGCGCTGTGCGCGTTGACGATGCCCTGGCCGGCGTGCAGGGCCATGGCGCCGCCACTGGCAATGCGCGCCGGGGCACTGGATGTCAGCACCGGCCGGTAATCGGTCTGCTGGTAGCGGACCAGGCCATCAATGCTGAGCAAGGGCGACTGGCTGTCGCGCTGTGCCTGGCCTTTGCCGGAGTGCTCCAGCGCCATCACCTGCTCGCCCTGCTTGGTGATGCACGTGTTGAGCCATGTCTCCGTGCATGGCACCCACACCCGGCGCCGGTAGATGTAGCCCCCATGGTTCTCGGCAACCCATTCGGAGTTGCTGGCCAGCAGGGCGCCGTGTGCGGTGTCGAACGTGCCGCTCGGCGTCAGGAACAGGGTACCGCTGGGGCCGGGCGTGCCTTCACTCAGGCGCCATTGCAGGCCGTGGTTGAGGTTCTCGATGGCGTCGCTGTGCAGGCGCAAGTCGCCCAGGGCTTCGATGCTGGCGGCGCGGTTGCTGAGGTGGCGCGCCGATCCGCTGGCGTGGCCTTGCGCATCGAGCGCGCCACCGATGGCCAGGTCGCCCAGGCTCAGCAGCGTGGCGCCGTGCGCATTGGCGATGTGGGCGGCGCCCAGGTCCAGGCGCTGGCGCGCGGCAATGGTGGGCGCTGTGGCAGCTGCCGGGGCTAACCCAGTGTCGGCTTCGGGCAGGTTGTTCAGATGGCTGGCGCCCAGACTGACATGGTCGCCGTAAATACGCCCGTGGCCCAGGTTGTTGAGGGTCTGCGCCTGCAGGCGGGTTTGGCCGCTGAGCGCGCTGTTGCCGCTGTCGATCAGGCCGCGGTTGTTCAGCGTGTCGGCGATGGCCAGCGTGGTGTGTTCGGCGCTGATTTCGCCGTCAACCTGGTTGTGCAGGTTCTGCGCGTACACGCCAAGGTGGGCGCCGGCCTGCATGCGCGCCTGGTTGTGCACCGTGCCAAGGCTTCGCAGCGTGGCGTGCCGCTGCACCAGGAGTTCGCCGCTGTGCTGGAAGTCCTGGTTGAGGTCGATGTGCAGGTCGCCGTGGCTGTGCAACTGGCCGTCGCCTCCGAGTGCGGCAGCAAGAATGTGCTGGGTCTGGAATGCGTGCAACCGGCCCGCGGTGTTGGTGATGGACAGGCTGCGCTCTGCATTGGCATTGGCATTGGCATTGGCATTGGCATCGGCAGCAGCCCGGTCCTGGATGCGCAGGGTCTGGCCGGAGATCAGGCCGGCGCTGTTGTCCAACTGGCCGGACAGCGTGATCTGCAATGCCGCTGCGCCGTCGCCACCGCCACTGCCACTGCCACTGCCACTGCTACTGCTACTGCTACGATCACTGCCATCGCCCGTGCTTCGTTGCAGCAGCTTGCCGGCGCGGTTGGACAGGTCCTGGGCGCTGAGGCTTAGCTGCCCGGCGTGAACCGTGGCGTGGTCGGTGCGCAGCCGGGTGCGCGCCTCGGCGCTGAGCAAACCCTGCACCTGCAGCTGTGCCTGGGCGGCGTCGATGGCGCCTGCATCGGCGTGTAGCTCCGCCTGCCGGGCGCTGAGCTGGCTGCCACGCAGATCGATGTCGGAGCCGCGCAGCTGCAAGTCGCCACCGGCCAGCAGCTGGCCGTACAGCACAGCCGCGCCTGCCGCCTGGAGCTGCAAAGCAGCCGGCGCTGTGACGACGCCTTCGCGGTTCATGCCGGCGGCAATCAGGCTGTTGCTGCTGGACTGAATGCCGCTGTGCGCGCCGCGCGCCAAGAGGTGGGTCTGGCCTTGTGCGGCGATGCGGCCGGCGTTGTCAATGTGGCCTTGCGCAGTAATGCGGGCGTTGCCGCTGGCATAGACCTCGCCACCGTTATGCAACCAGCCCTCCTGGGTCAGCACCAGGTCGCCTGCCGAGGCGCCGATCACGCCCGCATTGCGCACGCCCACGCCGGCTTCGGTGCCGATCAGAAAAATCTTGCCGGCATACATGCCACCGATGGCGGCCACGTCCAGCGCAAACTGTGGCGCCGTGTCCGCTGTGGCGGGACGGGCGTGGATGTAGGCGCGGGCCGGCTCGGCGGCCTGAATGTCATTGGTGCCGGTGACCAACTGCAGGTTTTGCGCCCACAGGCCGGCGTTGATGTGCGCCGCGCGCGCCAGGATGCGGGTGTAGTCGGTGCTGCGCGCATCCAGGCCCTGGCCTTCAATGCGCAGCGTACCGCCGCGCACGCGGAATGCGTCCAGACTGCCCGCGACCAGCTGTGGCTGGCCGGTGCTCAGGGTAACGCCACTGGCGTTGAGGAAGCCGCCGCCGTTGACCACGATGCCAGCCGGATTGGCGATGACGACTTCGCTGCGCGGGCCGGCCACTTCGATGAAGCCGCGCAGCTGGCTGGGCTGGCTGGAGTGGACTTCGTTAAGAATCAGGCGCGCACTGCCGCTGGCCAGCCAGGGATTGCCCTGCAGCTGGCCGCCGAGTTGGCTCAGGCTGTCGGTGCGGCTGTTGTTGAGCACGATGCCGCCAGGCGGAACGTCGAACTGGCGGTAGCTGTTGTGCGAGACACCGGCGGCGTTGGGTGTCTGGATATTGACCTGGATGACGCCATTGGCGCTGGACAGCACGGTGGGCTGCTGGCTCTCGGGCGCGCCGGGATGGGCAAGCAGCTGGGCCAGCGCGGCAGGCATGCACAGCACAAGGCTGGCGCAGACGATCTGGCGCAAGGGCACATGCGGGTGAGGTACAGGCTGGCACTGGCGGGGCGCGACGGTGCTTGGCGCAGGAGGATTCATGGCACACGGAATGCATGGCGCCTGGCCTTCCTGTGTCGTCACTCGCAACGCCCAGGCAGTGACGCCTTGGCGCGGGTGGCAGACAAGCCTGGCTGAATGCAGCAGCGCGGGTATGCGCGTGCTGGCGATTTCTTTTATCGCTGGGGCTGCCGTGGCCCTGGGGTGACGGAGCCTTGCGACGTGGCCCTTTGACGACCGTGCGTGAGTCTAATGAAGCGCCCGGGAGGGCCTGCCGGTGCATGGTTCAAAAAAGACCATCTCCGAAACGATTTGTGCGCGAACTACAACGATCAGGCCGCGGCCAAGCCCATCAAGGATGTGCGCGGTGCTGTCATCGAATTACACATTCACTGCAGCGTGTGAATAGCACTTTTTGGGACAAATCCGCGAACAGGCGGTGCAGCCAATGCACAGCTCCTGGTGTGCGATAGTCATCACCTTCTTTTCGTATTCCTCGTCATCTTCGTCGTCCAGATCCACGCTGACGCGTTCACCGTCCTCGGTGATGCCAACCAGCTCCAGCACGCCCCGGGGGCAGACTTTGAAGCAGCGGCCGCAACCAATGCATTTTTGATCGTCCAGGGCGGCTACGAAGGTCGGCGTCCAGTTCGCGCCGCTGGGCAGCGTAACGGTAAATGGCGTGCTCATGGTGGGGGTCCTCAGTTCAGTACGGCGTTGGCGGCAGCGGCTTAGGCGGCAGCGGCTTTGCGCGCTTCCATCAGCGCGGCATGGGCGTCGTGGCAGCGTTGCGCCACGCTCAGAATTTTTTCCCAATCGGTGGGCAGTTCTTCCGACAGATCATGCAGATCCATCTTGGCCTGGGTGGCGCGCGCGTTGAGCTTTTTCAGGCGCAACTTGAGTTCGTCAGCGTCGGTATCAGCAGACATGTTCAGGCTCCGTATTGGGCAACTTCAGGGTAAGCGCGGATCATGGTGATGGCCTCCTCAAGAAACTTGCCACCAGCGGCGGACAGCTTGGCCAGTGAAGGAAACCCAAAGCGGTGCACATCGCGCAACTGCTTGTTCACCACCACCAGTCGGCCCGCAATCAGCACCATGCGGCCGAAGCCTTCGTGGCTCATTTTCATCATCGGCGACACCATCTGGCCGGTTTCGCGTTCAATCGCCACGGCAATCGCGTTGTAAAAAATTTCCAGGTGCCACAGCGTTTCCGGGTCCGGGTCGCCGACGATGGGCAGCGCGCGGCGCTCTTCGGCACTGTGGATATAGGGCTTGAGCAGTTGCAAGTCGCTCTTGCTGTCCCAGGTGCCGTGCAGGTCCTGGGCGCGCAGCTGCTTGATCAGCTGCTGCACGAAGGGCGTTGCCAACAGGGCTTCGTCGCTGACTGCAGCGGCTTCGATCACGGGGGTGTCAGACATGGCTTGTATCCTCTTCTTCAAAATCAAAAGTGCGTTCGCCGCTCTTCATCAGGGCCTTGCGCAACCACGGTGGTGGATTGCCTTGCAACACGACTTGCAGCTTGTCCAGAATTTCCCGGATCACTTCGGGCTGCGGCACCTTGATCGGGTGGATTTTCATGGCCACTACGCGCGCCGCGCCTGATCCGCCAATGGCCGCCACATAGACAATGGCGCAGTCTTTGATGGCTTCAAGCTTGGGCGCCAGCTTGTCTTCGTCGCCGTCTTCTTCCAGCTTGTCGCCGAAGTCGAACTTGTCCACCAGCTGGTAGCCCTGTGGCGTGATGTCGTAAACGACGATGCTCTTGGCCCAGCCGAAGTGGGCGTCGACATGTTCCAGGTCTTGGGTTGCGAAGGCAATTTTCATCAGTCACTCCTTGGGTTGATCAGAGCGCGCTGGGGAGCAGCGCGCTGCCACTGTGGCGCAGCGTGCTGGCGGCCTGGTGCGCTTCGGGCGTGAGGGGCCAGTCGTGGGCATGGTGGTGCGGCAGATGGGCCAGCATCAGGTTGGCGATTTCAAAGATCAGGTTCATGCTGCCCTGGTAGCCGACCTGACAGCGGTGGGCGTTACCGATGCGGTCGAACACCGGAAAGCCAATCCGCAACAGTGGCTTGTTCAGGCGTTCGGCGGCCTGGCGGCCGTGCGCATGGGTCACCAGCAGGTCGCAATCGGCAGCGCCATGTTCCAGGTCTTCCAAATCGCCCAGCAACACCTGCTCGGCCGGCAGCAGCGCGTGGGCGGCTGACTTTGCGGTGCTGACGCAACAGCGCAACTCGGCGCCCATGTCATGCAGCAGGCCGCCAACGGCGAGCAGCAGATCAGGCTCTGCCGCAATCGCCACTTTCACGCCACCGGTATAGAAATGGCCATCCAGCATGGCGTCGAGCAACTGGCTGCGCTGGCGCCGGTATTTGGCCGGCACCGGCTGGCCGCTCAGCTGCGCCAGGCATTGCAGCAGGCGGTCGTTGCTGGCCAGACCGGTCAGGCGTTCAAATATTTCCAGCGGTGTGCCGGCGATGTCGTGCAGCGCCTGTGCCGCTTCACGGGTTTGTTCGCCCACACCCAGGGTCAGCGCCGAGGCGCCTGCGGCGCGAATCTGTTCCAGCGTGGTGCCACCCAGGGTGGTGCCGCGCCAGTCGGGCGGAATATGGCCGTCCAGCGAGCCCGAGATGTCCGGCAGCACAATCACCGACAGACCGAAGGACTCGATGATCTCGCGCAGCATATCGATGTCGGCCGGGGTCAGGTGGCTGCCCGGCAGCAGCGTCACCTGGCGCGGCTGTTGCGCCAGTGGCTTGACCAGGGTGCGCACAATGGCGGTCACGGCGTGGCTGTAGCCGTCTTCAAAACCGCCCACATAGTCTGGCGTGGAGGCGTAGACAATCTCGGTGTCGTTCAGTTCCGGCTTGCGTTTGCGCGCCGTGACGATGTAGCCATCCACATCGTCGCCCTTGGTTTCGGTCAGGCCGGTGGAACAGATGGCAATAATCTTTGGCGCATTGCGTTTGCGGATGTTGAGCAGCGCCGCTTCCACGTTGTCATAGCCCCCCAGAATCGAACTGACTTCGTTCATGGCGGTGGTTTGCAGCGGAATGGCTTCCTTAAAGTGGCGCACCAGCAGCACCAGCCCAAACGAGGTGCAGCCTTGCGAGCCGTGCATCACCGGCATGCAGCTGTCCAGCCCCAGAAAGGCCAGGCTGGCACCCAACGGCTGGCTCATCTTCAGCGGGTTGACCGCACAGGCTTTTTTGGATTCGACGACTTTGGCCATGGTCAAACCGCCATGGCGTTAAGCGTGACACCGTCTTCGCCCCAGGGCGCCGGCTGGCGCACCTGCTGCCAGACCGGATTGGCCAGCGCGCGGTCAATCTGGTGCACCAGTTCCACAATGCCTTCGTAACCCGCATACGGGTAATAGCGCTCCTGGTTGATATCGAGCCAGGGCATGCGCGCCTTCAGGGCCACAAATTGGCTGCGCCCGCCGGACAGCATGATGTCGGCGCGTGCATCGCGCAGCATGGCGTACATCTCACGCGGCGTCATGTCATCAATCATGTGCGCGTCGTCGCCCATGATTTCCTTGATTTTTTCCTTGTCTTCCTTGGTGCTCTTCTTGACACTGGTGCCGACAATTTCCATGCCGCCTTCTTGCAGCGCAGCCACCACCGACCAGGACTTGACGCCACCGGTAATGAGCAACACGCGCTTGCCACTGAGCCGCGTCCGGTATTCGGCAATGCGTTTCCAGGCGCGCGCTTCTTCGACTTCAATCAGGCGTTCGGTGCGCTCCAGCAGTTCAGCGTCGGCGCCTTGCTGGACCAGCAGCCGGGAAATCTGGCGCAGCGTCTCGCTCATGTCGCCAATGCCGTAGAACGAGCCTTCGAAATACGGAATGCCCCAGCGCTGCTGCATTTTGCTGGCAACATTGATCATCGACTTGGAGCACACCATCATATTGGCCTTGGCCCGGTGCGCGCTGGCGATTTCGTTGTAGCGGCCATCACCGGCAATGCAGGACAGCACGCGGATGCCAAGCGCGTCAAGCAGTGGCTTGACCTGCCACATTTCGCCGACCAGGTTGTACTCGCCAATGATGTTGATGTCGTAGGGCGTGGTGTATTCAGGTTCGCGGGTGCCGATCACATAATCCAGCAGCGCTTCGGCGCCCAGCTTGTTGCCCAGATTTTTCGGTCCGGCGAATCCGGGGGCGTTGACAGGAATCACCGGCTTGTTGAATTTTTCGGCAGCGCGCAGGCACACCGCTTCGATATCGTCCCCCACCAATGCGGTAACGCAGGTCTGGTACACAAACACTGCGGGCGGATCGTACTTTTCAATAATTTCTCGGATCGATTTGAACAGGCGCTTTTCACCGCCATAGATCACATCGAATTCATTGATGTCGGTGGTGAAGCCGGTGCGGTAGATTTGCGGACCGGAAGACGCGCTGTGCCGGTTGTCCCAGGAGTTTCCTTCGCAGGCAATCGGCCCATGCACCAGGTGCGCTACATCGCACACCGGTTGCAATGCAATCTTGGCGCCGTCAAAGGCGCAGCCGCCAGCGGCGGCACCGGGCGACAGTTGCTTGGTGCAGCCCTTCTTGCGCTCTTTCTCGCTTTTTCCCTGGTTGATGTCGCATGCTGGCTCATCGAACACGTCGGCGATTTTGGCTTTCAGCGATACAGACATGGAATGCTCCTGGCGAGGTCGGTAGTCCATCCAACGCATGTTTGATGCCAACCCCAAAGTCCGCTTTTCAAGGCGCTTTCAGGCCGAAACCGGCGGCTGCGGCGTTGCGCTTTGGCGGGTTTGAAGAGAATCCGACAAAGCCTGCGGCGCGCCTGGTCTTCAACTCCGGTTTGCGTCAGTTTTCGGTGGGCAGCGCGACACCGCTCTGGTGCAACCCAATCCAGCGCTGCAGTTCGGCCACATGCGCGGCTTCCTCTTCCACAAACTCTTTGGCCAGCACCCGGATCTCCGGGTCCTCGGTGCTGTCGAACACATGGCGGTAGAACTCCATGCCGGCGGTTTCGGCGTCCAGCGCCACCTGCAAGGCCTGGGCAATGCCAATGAAAGGGTCGGCCGCCCAGATCGCCGCCGCTTCCGGGCTTTCAATATCGGGCCAGCGGTAGTCACCGCTTTGCATGTCCGGCAAATCGCGAAAGCCGGCGCGCGCCTGGGCGTCGCTCAGGTGCAGCAGCGAATAGTCGGCCAGGCGGCGGAACAGTTTGGCCACCGTGCGGTTGCCAGCGGTGTTCATGGCATCAGCGAGCTGGCCGAAGCGCAGCGCGGCTTCGCGCTCCAGCTGGATAGTGTGGGCCAGAAACTCTTCAACGGTGTTCATGGGATTCCTCTTGGTGCTTCGTCGTTGTATTGGTGGATCGGTATTTCAATAGTCCATCTCGAACCAGATCGGCTCTTGCTGGCGCAATTTTTTCAGCAGTTGCAGCGTGTTCGGCACCAGCGCCTGGGTGCCATACCAGACCTCGGCACGGCGCGGCTGCAGATCTTGTTCCAGCTGCTTTTGCAGACAGCTCCAGCCATGCCAGTCGACTTGCAACAAACGCTGCTGCAGCGGTGGCGGCAGATGCGCCAGGGTCTGCGCGATGACCAGCAGGTAGCTCTCAACTTTGCGCAAGGTATTGGCGCTGGAAAACAGTTCGGCATCGCTCTGCATTTCGCGCAACAACACCGCAATGCTGCGGGCACTGGCCTGCAGAATGTCGTATTGCATGCGCGTGAGCATAGGCATGGTCAAGTGGCCATCTTCAACAATCGTCGGCCAGCACTTCCAGTGCCACCAGTTGCGCGTGCAAGGCGTGGCGCGCGCGCCAGTGCGCCGCGCCGGCAATGCGCGGGTCGCCGCCTTCAAATGCCGCCACCGCCTCTGCGTCACTGCGGTAAATGCACAACGCGGTCGCACTGCTGGCCATCGACTTGAGCTTGCGCGCCAGGTCGGCCTCGTCAAAAGCGAACCAGGCACGTGGCTCGCCCGACGCACGGAGTTCTACAACATAGATCATGGGACGGCTCCTGGCACGTGGGCGGGCTGCGGGTGGCAACTATTCGACACCGTCGGCGCTGGCCTTGGCCCACATCGCCAGACGCAAGCGCTGCGCAATGGCGTTCGGGCTGGCGTCGAAATTGCGCCGTGCCTGCGACAGGGCGTCCTGGGTTGCGGCCGCCTCTGCCAGCGTAAACGGCAGGCGCCCGGCAACGTGGGTGGCACCCGGCACCGCCTTGGCAATGGCCTGGCGGTTCGGGTGTTCGTCCAGCGCGATCAGGCTGTCCGCCTCGCGCACACCGGACAGACAAATCCAGCCGTCGATCACCTCGACCCGGCGGCCGTCCTGTGTGGATTTGATGAATATGACGGACATGGCATGGTCTTAGAAGTGGACCAGAATGTCCTCATCGCGCACCACCATCTGGCAGGCCAGGCGCCAGGGTGGTGGCAGATCTTTGGTTTCCGCATCGGCGATCTGCTCGGCGGTAATTTTTCCAGCCAGACGCAATACCGTCTTCTCTTTTTCGGTCAAGGCGACGCCGATCGGCGTCTTCGACGACAGCACGCTGACGCGCACCTGGCAAGAGCCACATTCGCCGTTTTCACACTCGGAGTCGAGCGGAATGTTGTGGGCCTTGGCGGTGGCCAGCAGGGTCTTGGTGTCGCCGGCAACGGCGTACACCGTTACATCCTTTTTCATGCGCGGGGAACTGAAGGTCACGTTGGCCATGGTCGGTCCTGAAGAAATAGCGGGAATAAAAAATAATGCACCGGGCGGGGCCGCCGGCAGCAGCCGGCAGCCCCGCATTCGCCTTAGCGAATGATGTCGTAGCTGTAGTCGGTCTTGCCGATTTCCATGGTGTTGGCGTCGAGGGCTTCAAAGAACTCGTCGAGCAACATCACCAGCACGCGCATGGCGCCGTCATAACCCCAGGTGGCGTAACGGTGGTAGTGGTGGCGATCGAAGATCGGGAACACCATGCGCACCAGCGGCGTCTTGGTGTCGCGCTCGAGGAACTTGCCGTAGGTATTGCCGATCATGAAGTCCACCGGTTCGGTGAACAGCAAGGAACGCAGGTGCCACAGGTCGCGCTTGGGATAGGCCTTGCAGCCAGCGCCGTAAGGCGACGACGCAAACAGCGCTGTCATACGCTCTTCCCACTCTTTGCCGCCATTGGTGGACAGCACATGGGTCGGCTCGGCACCGAGCTCCATCAGGAAGGCCGCGTAGCCCAGCATCTGGTCCGGGTCGCCGTACAGCGCATAGCGCTTGCCGTGCAGATGGGCCTGGCTGTCGGCCATGGCGTCCACCAGCTCACCGCGTTCTTTTTCCAGCTGGGCCGGGATCGGCTTGCCGGTCAGGCGTGCAATTTCCATCAGGAACTTGTCGGTGCCAGCCACGCCCATGGGGGCGTTCAGAACGACCACTTCCTGGCCATGTTCGGCAATGAACTTGCTGGTCTTTTCGCAGCAGAATTCCTGGAACACGATGGTTGCCTTGGCATTCAGCGCGGCGATGACTTCTTCCTTGGTGGTGCCGCCGGAGTACATGCGGAATTCGCCATCGGTCGGGGTATTCCAGTTGCCAGACGGGTCGCAGAGGATGTTGACCTTGACGCCGAACAGATCGAATATGCGGCGGATCTCCTTCATGTTGCCGACCACAAAGCCGTCAAAACCACCAATGAAGTTGATGCTGTCGTCCGGCACGCGCACCAGGGGTTCGGTGGTCTTGGCCTTGCCGTCCCAGAAGTGGCGCAGCACGCCCAGCAAGGCGTTGTCATAGCCGGTGATGTGGCTGCCGACAAACGCCGGGGTGTGCGCAAATGGCACGTCGAACTCTTCCGGAATACTGCCCTTTTGCTTGCTGGTCTTGATGAAGGCGTCAACGTCGTCGCCAATCACTTCGGCCATGCAGGTGGTCGAAACCGCAATCATGTCGGGCTTGTACAGGCTGTAGGCATTGGCCAGGCCGTCGACCATATTGTTCAGGCCACCGAACACGGCGGCGTCTTCCGTCATCGAGGAACTGACGCAGGAAGTGGGCTCTTTGAAATGGCGCGAAAAGTGCGAACGGTAGTAGGCCACGCAACCCTGGCTGCCGTGCACAAAGCTCAGGGTTTTGGCAAACCCGTTGGCCACATACACCGCGCCCAGCGGCTGGCAGGCCTTGGCCGGGTTGACGGTGAGAGAGTCACGGGCAAAATTCTTTTGCTTGTAATCCTCGGTTTTGGTCCATTCGACCACCGACTTGATTTTGTCGCCGGCGTGGTTGAACTCAAATTCTTTCTTCTTGCCGAGCATTTCCTGGTACTCGGGCTCACGGAACAGCAGTTCGTGGTCAATGATTTTGTCAGCGGATTGGGACATGGCTGGCTCCTAAAAATAAGGTGAAGTAAGGGTGGTCCTGCAGGCTTCGCTGCGCATCGGCCAGGGCACCGGCAGCACCGGTTCGGCCGGGCTGCCTGGTGCGTCCCTGGAGCGGGATGCAGTTACACGAAGCGCGCAAGCAACAAGGGGTTCAGTTCTTCCAGGGGGCCTTGGTCAGACCCCAGATCGGGCTGGAAATCGCCATGTCCATATCACGGGCGAAGATGGCAAAGCCGTCATAGCCGTGGTAGGGGCCGGAATAATCCCAGCTGTGCATCTGGCGGAATGGCACGCCCATTTTCTGGAACACATACTTTTCCTTGATGCCGGAGCCCACCAGGTCGGGCTTGACCTTGTCCACGAAGTGTTCGAACTCATAGCCGGTCACGTCGTCATAGATCAGGGTTGCGTCCTTGATGTAGTGCGTGGTGCGCTGGTAGTCGTCGTTGTGACCAAACTCATAGCCGGTACCGACCACCACCATGCCCAGGTCTTCGTAGGCGCCAATCACGTGGCGGGGGCGCAGACCACCGATGTACAGCATCACGGTCTTGCCTTGCAGGCGGGGCTTGAATTTGTCCACCACGGCCTGCATCAGCGGCTTGTATTTGGCGATCACTTCTTCGGCCTTGGCTTTGATGGTGTCGTCAAAATGGGCGGCGATTTCACGCAGGCTCTTCTCGATCATGGTGGGGCCGAAGAAGTTGTATTCGACCCATGGAATACCGTATTTTTCTTCCATGTGGCGGCTGATGTAATTCATCGAGCGGTAGCAGTGCAGCACATTCAGCTTGGCCTTCGGGGTGTTTTCAATCTCCGCAATGGTGCCGTCGCCGGACCACTGGGAAATCACGCGCAGACCCATTTCTTCCAGCAAAATCCGGCTCGACCAGGCGTCGCCACCAATGTTGTAGTCGCCAATGATGGCCACGTCATAGGGGGTGGAAACAAATTCGGGATGCTTGTTGGCGTCGGTGCGGTCAAACACCCAGTCGCGGATAGCGTCGTTCGCCAGGTGGTGGCCGAGCGACTGGCTGACGCCACGGAAACCTTCGCAGCGCACCGGCACAATGGTGTGGCCGCCGAGTTCCTTGCTCTTCTTCTTCGATACCGCTTCGATGTCGTCGCCGATCAGGCCGATCGGGCATTCGGACTGGATCGAGATGCCCTTGTTCAGGGGAAACAGTTCCTGGATTTCGTCGACGATTTTGTCGAGCTTCTTGTCACCACCAAAGACGATGTCTTTTTCCTGGAAGTCCGAGGTAAATTGCATCGTCACAAATGTGTCGATGCCGGTGGTGCCGATGTAATAGTTGCGCCGTGCCGCCCAGGAATACTGGCCGCAGCCGACCGGGCCATGGCTGATGTGCACCATGTCCTTGATCGGACCCCACACCACGCC
>CAIUDG010000031.1 GCA_903897925.1 uncultured beta proteobacterium
ATTCGGGGCGTCGGCGACGCCGCGCAAGAAAAATGGCACCAGGGCGATTTTCTGGTCTTTGGCGACCTTGCTGAACGCGCTGCTGAATTGGCGGTTGTAATCCTGGCCGTAATTGGGCGGCACCTGCATGCCCAGCAACACTACCTTGGCTCCGGCCGCTTTGGCGCTGCTGGCGATGGCGTTCAGGTTGTCCTGGGTCATGGTGATGGGCAGGCCGCGCAGGGCGTCGTTGGCGCCCAGTTCAATCACCAGCAGCGCCGGGTGGTGCTGGCGCAGCAGGGCGGCAATCCGGGCCCGCCCGCCGGCACTGGTTTCACCGCTGATGCTGGCATTGATAACCTGAGCCGGAATTTTTTCCTGTTGCAGGCGCGCCTCCAGCAAGGCCACCCAGCCACTGCCGCGCGCCAGGCCGTACTCGGCGCTGAGCGAGTCGCCGAGCACCAGAATGGCGGGCTTGGCCGGGCCGTTCTGTGCCAGACTGGCGCCCTGGGCCAGCAACAGCAGGCCGAAGGCGATACAGTGGCGGCGTAGCAAGAAAGGTTTCATGTCAGATTCCATTATTTCGGTAGAGCAGGTCTGCAAATCGGTGAGCGATTCCACCGGCACACTGGCGATTCTGCAGGACATCAACTTTGCGCTGCAGGCGCGTGAGACGGTGGCCATTGTCGGTGCCTCCGGCTCCGGCAAAAGCACTTTGCTGTCGATTATTGCGGGCCTGGATACGCCCAGCAGCGGCACGGTGCGCCTGGCTGGCACCGACCTGTTTGCGTTGGACGAAGACGCCCGCGCCGCGCTGCGCGCACGCCAGCTCGGTTTTGTGTTTCAGAGTTTTCAGTTGCTCGGCAATTTGAGCGCCTTGGAAAACGCCATGCTGCCGCTAGAGTTGGAAGGCCGCAGCGACGCACGCCAGTGCGCCAGCGCAATGCTGGAACGCGTCGGCCTGGGTGCGCGGATGCAGGCCTTTCCTCGGGTGCTCAGTGGGGGCGAACAGCAGCGGGTGGCGCTGGCGCGTGCCTTTGTCATGCGGCCGGCGCTGTTGCTGGCTGACGAACCCACCGGCAGCCTGGATTTCGCCACCGGCGACAAAGTGATGCAGCTAATGTTTGAGCTGAACCGTGAACTGGGCACCACCCTGGTCCTGGTGACGCACGACCAGGGCATTGCCCAGCGCTGCGCGCGGCGCATTGTGCTTGAAGCCGGGCGCATCCAGTCCGATACCCGGCAGCTGGCACGCTGATGCCTTGGGCTGGCAGTGGGCGCTGTCGCTAATGCACCGATAATCGGCGCATGTCCTCTGCCAAAATTCTGTTCGGCTTCCATGCCGTGGGCGTGCGCCTGAAAACTGCACCGCAATCCATCGTCGAAATTTATTACGAGACCACGCGCCGCGATGCCCGTATGCGGCAGTTTCTTGAAAAAGTCGCTGAAAGCGGCGTGCGCCTGATCGAAGCCGATGGCATGCGCCTGGCCAAGCTCGCCGGCAGCCATGGCCACCAAGGGGTGGCGGCGCGGGTGCAGGAACTCAAGCAAGTCCATTCGCTGGACGAACTGCTAGAGGCACTGGAAGCCAGCAACGCCGCCGTGGCGCCGGCCGAGCGTGTGCCGCCCCTGATTCTGGTGCTCGATGGTGTTACCGACCCGCACAACCTGGGCGCCTGCCTGCGTGTTGCCGACGGTGCCGGTGCCCATGCCGTGATTGCGCCCAAGGACCACGCTGCTGGCATCAATGCCACGGTGGCCAAGGTTGCCAGTGGTGCGGCAGAGACGGTGCCTTATTTCATGGTCACCAATCTGGCGCGCACCCTGAATGAGCTGAAGGAACGCAATATCTGGATCATCGGCACCAGCGACGCCGCCGACCGCACCTTGTACCAGGCCGATTTGCGCGGGCCGGTAGCCCTGGTGCTGGGCGCCGAGGGCGACGGCATGCGCCAGCTCACGGCCAAGACCTGTGACCAGCTGGTGCGGATTCCAATGCGTGGCGCAGTGGAAAGCCTGAATGTGTCGGTGGCCAGCGGCGTGTGCCTGTACGAGGCTTTGCGCCAGCGCCAGCCGGCCTGAGTCTGGATTCGGCTTGCGTCGGGTGCCCGGGACTCAGGTCAGCAGACCAAACCAGCCCAGTACGCCGCCCGCGCTGATCAGCCAGAGCAGGTGAATGCGGGTGCGCAATACCAGTACCGCGACGGTGGCGCTGAGCAGCCAGAGGCGCCAATTGCCCAGTGCAGCGCCCTGGCTATTGGCCAGAATCCAGCCCGTAGCGGTCAGCAAGGCAATCACAATTGGTGCCATGCCGGCCTTGAAGGCCCGCACGGCCAGCAGTTCGCGGTTCTGGTGGCCCCAGCGCGCGGCAGTAAATGTCAGCGTGGTGCTGGGAATCAGAATACCGGCCATGGTGATGCCCGCACCCATCAGGCCCCAGGCCCAGGGCCAGCCAGCGGCGCCCAGGTGCTGCGCCGAGTTGATCCCGACATTCCAGCCGAGCAGGGCGATAAAAGTGACATTTGGCCCCGGTGCCGCCTGGGCGATGGCGATGCTGGAGGTGAACTGGCTTTCGCTGATCCAGTGCTGCTCGGTGACCAGGTAGCGGTGCATATCCGGTGCGGTGGTGATGGCGCCGCCAATGGCCATCAGCGACAGCGCCAGGAAATGGCCGAGCAGTGCCCACCAGTCGATGGCGCCCATGGTAATACTCATGGCGCCTCCTGGGCAGGCGCGCGGGCGTCAAACCGGCGCAGACAGAACCAGGCCCAGGCACAGGCTGGGCTGCCCACCAGCAGCAGTACCCAGGCCAGCGGCAGATGCAGCAAGGCAATCGCCACAAAGGTCAACAGCGCCAGACTCCAGCAGGCGGTCATGCCCATCGGATTTTTGCGGATCGCCGGCATCAGCTTCAGTCCGGTGGCGGTGATCAGGCCGGCGGCAATTGCGCCCATGCCTTGCAGCGACTGCTGTACCCGGGGCAGCTCGGAAACACCGGAAAACAAGGCCACCAGCAGCAGCACAATGATGAGCGGGAACAACAGCATGCCAGACAGCGCCGCCAGTGCGCCCCGGGTGCCGAAATGGCGGTCCCCAATCATGAGCGACAGATTGACCACGTTAGGGCCGGGCAGGATCTGCGCCACGGCCCAGTTTTCCACGAATTCCTCGCGCGTGAGCCATTGTTTCTTTTCCACCAGTTCGCGCTGGACCACGGCCACAACCCCGCCGAAGCCCTGCAAGGCCAGCATGGAAAATGACCAGAATAAATCGAATTTGGAGTTGGGACGCATAAGCCGCAAGCTTATATCAGCGCCAGTTCACGCAGCGTCCACTGCAGCACTTTTGTCGCGCTGCAGAGTTGGACGTGGCCGATGCCTTCAAACATTTGCAGCGGCACACCTGGCAGGCCCTGGGCGCGCTGGGGAAACACAATGGGGTCCTGGGCGCTGATGGCGCTGCGCAGCAGCGCCAGTGAGTCGGGTGTTTCACTGGCGTTCAGGTCCTGCAGCCAGGCGCTGTGCCAGGCCATTTGCAAGCCGTTGGTGCAGGGCATGGCGACCCGGGCTTGGGTGCCCTGGTGCGGTGTGCCCAGGGTGATGATGCGCGCTACCTGCTGGCTGCCGTAGCGTCGGCGCCAGGCCCGGATTGCCAGTCCGCCCATGCTGTGGCCCAGCAGCGCCACTTGCGCGGCACCGCTGCGTTGGCGCAATTCCTGGACCGCCTGTTCGATGGCCTCGGCGTAGTCGTCAATCGAGCAAAACAGCGGTTCCAGATCGATCGCCAGCACACTGTGGCCGTGCGCGCGCAGCTGCGGCAGCATCCGGTCCCAGATGCGGTGGTTGCTGATGAACCCGTGTACCAGCAGTACCGGAATGCCCGGCACGGCGGCGCGGTGCGGCAAAAACGCCGGCGCCTGCCAGCTCCAGGGCTGGCGCAATACAAAAAGGCGCACGGCGGCGCCGATCTCACCGCTCCAGGCTTGCCATTGCTGGCGCATGGGTGCATTACTGCGGGCCCGGTAGGCATGCAGGCTGGCCTGCAGCACCAGAATACCCAGCGGTGTCAGCAGCGCCAGCAAGGGTATGGCCCACAGGCCGGTGTGCCCGCTGGCGTAAAGCCAGACACCGAGCACGGCGCCGCTGCCGGCTTGCGCCAGCAGAATGGTTCGGAGAAGGCGTGCGAGCATGGGATTGGGTGTTTCGTAGTTATGGAGTGCGAATTTTTTGTGCCGCCTGCTCGCGCGCCTTGGACAGTGCCAGCAGGGTGCTGATCTGGGCATCTTTTTCCTGCCAGAGTTGCTGCACCCAGTGGGCATAGGCCGCGCGACAGGCCGGGTCGGTGTGGTAATCGCCACGCAGCAGTTGGCGTGGCACCGGCAGGCTGCGTGCCCGTACCACCACACGGGGCATGCGCCCACACAAAAATTGCCAGAAGTTGGGCACGCCTTCGGGGTAGACGATGGTGACATCGAGGATGGCGTCGAATTGCGTGCCCATGACGCTCAGTGCCATGGCGATGCCGCCGGCCTTGGGTTTGAGCAGGTGCCGGTAGGGCGATTGCTGGCGCGCCTGCTTGGCCGGACTGAAGCGCGTGCCTTCGACAAAATTCATGACGCTGGTGGGAATGCGGGAAAACTTTTCACAGGCCTGGCGCGTGGTTTCCTGGTCCCGGGCGCGCATTTCGGGATGCTGTTCCAGGTACTGCGGACTGTGCCGGCGCATGAATGGAAAGTCCAACGCCCACCAGGCCAGGCCCATGAACGGTACCCAGATCAAGGGCTGCTTGAGAAAAAAGCGCAGCAGCGGAATGCGCCGGTTGAACAGGTGTTGCAGTACCAGAATGTCGACCCAGGACTGGTGGTTGCAGTTCACCAGATACCAGCGTTTGGCATGCAATTCCGCGTCGATCTGTACGTCCCAGACAGTGTGCTGGGTCCATTGCATCCAGGTGCTGTTGCCGCTGATCCAAGTTTGCGCAATGAACAGCAGTACCCGGTCAATGCGGCGGCGCAGGGCCTGGCCCGGCAGCAGCAGCTTGAGCAAGGCCACCAGCAGCAGTAGCGGGACCCAGAACAGGATGTTGAACAGCAGTAAAAGTGCGGCGAGACATCCAGTCAGGCTGGACCTCAGACGTTGGCACATGGGCGCTCTCAGGAATGGCTGTAAAACCGCAGTGTATTGCGTCCGGCAGCCTTGGCCTGGTACATGGCAGAGTCGGCCTGCTGCAGCAGGGCAGTGAGGTTGTTGCTGTCACCCTTGAACAAGGTGGCGCCGACGCTGCTGCTGATGCAATAGGGGACCTGCTTGAGCAAGAACGGCGTGTCGATTTTTCCGAGAATTTTTTGCGCCAGCGCGGCAACCTGGGCCTGGGCCTGGGCGGCGTCTTCGCTCAGGTCGTTGATGAGTACCACGAATTCGTCGCCGCCCAAGCGTGCCACGCTGTCAATTTCCCGGATACTTTGTTGCAAGCGGCGCCCGATCTCCTGCAATAGCTGGTCGCCTACCTGGTGGCCGTGGCGGTCGTTGATTTCTTTGAAGTGATCCAGGTCCAGAAATAGCAAGGCGCCGTAATGTTGGCTGCGGCTGCTGGAGCGGATGGCGCGCTGCAGGCGATCCACCAGCAGGCGCCGGTTGGGCAGACCGGTGAGCGCATCATGAAAGGCCAGGTGCGCTATGGCGTCGTCCATGGTCTTGCGCTCGGTAATGTCGCGGGCAATGGCGACCAGGCGGGGTTCGTCGGAGGCTGTGGCGGGTTTGCAGACGATGGACAGTTCAAACCAGCGGGTGTCGCCGTGCAGTTGCAGGCAGTACTGGCGGCCGTGCGAGCTGCCTTCGGCACAGGCTTCGTCCAATGCCAGCTGGTAGACCGCTGCGGCCTCGGCGGGCAGGACATCGCGCAGTTTTTTGTCACGCAGTTCGGCCGCCGGTAGCACCAGCAAGCCGGTGTCCATGCAGTGCACGGCGCGACAAATACCGTTCGGCGTTAGCTCGAACAACAGGTCGGGCAGCGCATTCAGTGTGGACTGCAGCTCGGCGTTGCTGTTGCGTAATTCGCACTCGGCCGATTTGCGCGCGGTGATGTCCATGACAGTGCCGGCGAGCCGCAGCGGTGTACCGTCGCTGCCAGTTTCGATAATTTTGCCGCGGCAATTGAGCCAGATCCATTGGCCGTGGAAGTTCAGCGCCCGGTATTCCAGCACCAGCGTCGGCGTCTGTCCTTCCAGGTGCTGGCGCATGCAGCGCAAGGCCTCGGCCTGGTCTTCGGGGTGCATCAGTTCGCCAAACAGCTGGCCTTTGCTGCGTTCACTTTCCGGGTAGGCCAGGATTTGCCAGGCCCGCGCGTCCATGCGAAACCCACGCTCGCCAAGCACATCGTATTCCCAGCCACCCCAATCGTCGCCCAGCAAATGCGATTCCTCAGGCGTGCTGTCGTGCACGACCGGCGGCGTGCTGTGTCGGCTGACGGGAACACGACGCGCCATGCCGACAACGCCCAACACCGTACCCGCGTTGTTACGCAGCGGCGCCTTGATGATTTCGTAGGTGTCGTAGGCATTTTTGCCGGCGGCCCGGATGTCAACCTCGTAACTGACGGGCTTGCCCTTGCGGATGACGGTGTCGTCGGCCACAAAGTAGTGCGCCGCCATGGCGGCAGCCGGGTGGTCGGCGTCAACGGTGCCGATGATGCGTTCCACCGGCAGACCGAGCGCGTTGGCGTAGCTGTCATTGCAGGCGAGGTAGCTGCCATACAGGTCTTTCAGCCAGACCTGGTCCGGGATGGCCTGCAGCAGGCTGCGCAAAATGGCTTCCTGTTCGCGCAATGCCGTGACGGCGAGGCGCTCGGTGCTGACGTCTTCCACGGTTCCCTCGTAAAACAAGGGGGTTTGGTTCGCATCACAAACCAGGTGGGCATTTTCCTTCACCCAGAGGGTTGCGCCGGTCTTGTGGCAAGTCCAGCGCGAGACAAAGTTGCGGGCCCGACCCTGGCTGTGCAGCAAGGTTTGCAGCTGGTGCCATTGTTCGGGGTCCTGGTAGAGCGCCTGCAATTGGCTGCCAGCGTGGCGCTGGAATGCAGCCGGGTCCGGGTAGCCATGCAGTTGGGCGAACGCAGTATTGATGCGCAGCACGGTCCCGTCCATCTGCAGGCGGTAGGTCCCCAACGGCAATTGTTCAAAGAAGGTCGTCAAATCCATGTGTGGCATACGGTGCACAAACTCGGAGCGGTCCGCAACATTGCGCAACGCAACGCGGGTCGGGTGCGGTTGATGGCGGTCCCTTGGTTGGTCAACTGTGCCGCGATGCATCGGGTGTGGCGGTGTTCTTTGTTCTGCGGCGAACGATTTGCGAACGAACACCGGTGTTCACGGCACGCTTTTAGGTGCCGCGGTCACTGCGTGGCGGGCCGGGGCGGTCCAGCCGCCGGTGCGGGCTGGGCTTAGTCGCCCAACAGTTGGCCGACGCGGAAGGCGTGCGCGCCAGCGATTTTGCCGAGTTCGCAGCCGGCGCTGACGTAGCGGTCCCGGATGCGGGCATACAGCACGCCGTCGACTTCGGCGCGTACCGGGCACGATTCGGCATTCAGGGGATTGATGATCTCCGCCACCAGATCGCCGCTGCGCAAGGCGCTGCCGGGCGCCACGGCAAACACCACCACGCCGGGCCGTGGCGCGCGCAGGGTCTGTGAACCGGCCAGTGGCGTCGGCTGGCAGCGCGGCGCCGGCGGCGGGGGGGCGTGGTCGCAGTGCACCAGGCCGATCCACTGCAAATAGGAAAACAGTGCCTGGGCGTCCTGGCGTGCATAGGCATGGCTGACGTCGGCTTCGCCGCGCAATTCGATGGTGGTGCTACAGCAGCCCTGGGGCATTGGAAAGCTGTGCCCAGCCGCTTGCAGGGCCTCGGCAAGTTGCCACCAGACGCCCGACAGGCATTCGTCAATCGGGGCGCCGCCCGAGTTCCTGGCCAGCAGGATGGCCTCGCTTTGCATGAAATAGGCCAAGGGCTCGAGCTGTGGCCAGCAGCTTTCTTCGCAATAGAAATGCATTACGGCTTCGCAGTCGCAATGCAGGTCGATAAATACGTCCGCGTCGTGGCTGAGTTGCAGCAGGGTTTTGCGCAGGCTTTGCAGTTCCGACAGCGGTTGCCAGTTGCGCAGGTAATTGGCGATGGCGCTGCGCACGACGGTCAGGTTGTGGTCCGGGTCCTGGCGCAGGCGTGCGGCCAGGCCGCTTAGCACGGCTTGGGCCAGGTTGGGATAGTTGCGATTGAAATTTTCCGCACTGTCGAGCTCAAAACGCCCGGTTGGCTTGTGGTTGATGCGCTGTGCCAGTCCGATCGGATTGGCCATGGGCACCAGCACCACTTCGCCGCGCAGCAGCCCGGCATTTTCGGCGCCTTCCAGCAGGCTGCGCAAATGGTGCGCCACCAGCATGCCAGGCAATTCCTCCGCGTGCAGGCTGGCCTGCAGGTAAACCTTCAGGCCCGCGTCGGGGCTGCCAAAGTGGAAACTGCTGAGCGTGCGCTGACTGCCCAGGCTGGGCGATATCAAGGCGTGGTCGATGCGTTGCATAAGTGGCAAAAGAGGGCCGTTGCCGCGTTCGCGGAGCGCCGCTGGAGTGAATATAAAAAATCATTCTACGGGCCAAATTACGCAAAACCGGGCCATGCGGAAGAATCCACTGGCTGCGGATGGCGCTGGCGCAGTAGCCTTGTACGGCACCATGGCACCCCGGAACCACTACACTTGGCGCCTGATTCCGGGCCTGTCTGATGAATGCACCACTTGATGTCTCCTTTTTCGCGCGTGCCGCCAAGCCGCTTGGCAGTTACCGCAAATACTGGGCGGCGCGCTTTGGCACGGCGCCCTTTTTGCCGATGTCACGCGCCGAAATGGAGAAACTGGGCTGGGACAGCTGCGACATCGTGCTGGTGACTGGCGATGCCTACGTCGACCATCCCAGTTTCGGCATGGCCGTGATTGGCCGCATGCTTGAGGCCCAGGGCTTTCGCGTGGGCATCATTGCCCAGCCAGACTGGACCAGCGCCGAAGCGTTCCGCGCCCTGGGCAAACCGAATTTGTTCTGGGGTGTGACGGCCGGCAATATGGATTCGATGATCAACCGCTATACGGCAGACCGCAAGATCCGCAGCGATGACGCCTATACACCGGGCGATGTCGCCGGCAAGCGGCCGGACCGCGCCGCCATTGTCTATAGCCAGCGTTGCCGGGAGGCCTTCAAGGACGTTCCGGTGGTGTTGGGCGGCATTGAAGGCAGTCTGCGTCGCATCGCCCATTACGACTACTGGAGCGACAAGGTGCGGCGCTCCATCGTGGTCGATGCCAAATGCGATCTGCTGCTGTATGGCAATGCCGAGCGCGCCATTGTTGAAATCGCGCACCGCCTGGCGGCGCGCGAGCCGGTAGAACACATTACCGACGTGCGCGGTACCGCTTTTGTCCGGCGCACCGACGACGCCAGCGGCCAGGGCTGGTTCGCCATCGATTCCAGCAGCGTCGATTTGCCGGGCCGCGTCGACGAACACATCAATCCGTACCAGACCACCAGCGAGCAGGCCCAGCAGCAGGGCGGCAGTTGCAGCAAGGACGATGCCTCTGCTGCTGCTGCCGCGCCGGCAGGCGCCAGCGCCACCCAACCCTTGCAGTTTCATCCCAATCCGGCCCTGAGCGGAAAGCGCCAGCCGCCACCGCGCGAGCGCACGGTCATACGCCTGCCGAGCTACGAGCAGGTGAAGAGCGACCCGGTGCTGTATGCCCACGCCAACCGCGTGCTGCACCTGGAAACCAACCCGGGCAATGCGCGGGCCCTGGTGCAGGCCCATGGCGATGGGGTGTCGGCCCGTGACGTCTGGATCACGCCGCCGCCGATTCCGCTGACCACGGCCGAAATGGACATGGTGTTTGACCTGCCTTACGCACGCAGTCCGCACCCGAGTTATGCCGACGCCCAGGGCAGCCATGATGGTGCAACGCGCATTCCGGCCTGGGAAATGATCCGCTTCAGCGTCAACATCATGCGCGGTTGTTTTGGCGGCTGTACTTTTTGCTCGATCACCGAGCACGAGGGGCGCATCATCCAGAGCCGCTCGGAAGATTCGGTGATCCGCGAAATTGAAGACATTCGCGACAAGGTCAAAGGCTTTACCGGCACCATTTCCGACCTGGGCGGGCCCACTGCCAATATGTACCGGCTGGGCTGCCGCAGTCCGGAGATTGAAGCCGCCTGCCGCAAGCCCAGTTGCGTCTACCCCGGCATCTGCCAGAACCTGCACACCGACCACGGCCCGCTGATCCATATGTACCGGCGCGGGCGGGCGCTGCGTGGCATCAAAAAAATACTGATTGGGTCCGGACTGCGCTATGACCTGGCCGTGAAGAGCCCGGAATATGTCAAGGAACTGGTGCAGCACCACGTCGGCGGCTATCTGAAAATTGCGCCCGAGCATACCGAGCAGGGCCCGCTGACCAAGATGATGAAGCCGGGGATTGGCACCTACGACAAGTTCAAACAGATGTTTGACGCCTATTCCGAAGCCGCCGGTAAAAAGCAGTTTCTGGTGCCTTATTTCATTGCAGCGCACCCTGGAACCACCGATGAAGACATGATGCGGCTGGCGGTGTGGCTGAAGAAAAATGGATTTCGCGCCGACCAGGTGCAGACCTTCTATCCCAGCCCGATGGCCAGCGCCACGGCCATGTACCACACCGGGCGCAATACTCTGCGCCGGGTGCACCGCACTGTGGCGGATGCCGACGAGCAGGTGGACGTGGTGCGCGGCGAAAAGCGCCGTCGCCTGCACAAGGCCTTTTTGCGCTACCACGATCCCAACAACTGGCCGCTGCTGCGCGAAGCGCTGAAGGCCATGGGGCGGGCCGATCTGATTGGCAACGGGCGCCAGCACCTGATTCCCACCTACCAGCCTTTGGGCGATGCCGGCTACCAGAGCGCGCGCAAGAAAAATTCCACTGAGCCGGGCAAAATTGCCGGTGCTGGCACGGCGCGGTCGGCCAAGGCGCCGGTTGCCGGGCGCATGCTGACGCAACACACCGGTCTGCCGCCGCGTGCCGGTCTGGGGCGCAAGCCCGGCGCCGCTGCGGGCAGTAAAGCGGCCGGCAAAGTGGTCGGCAAAGCGGATCTCAGGCCGGCGGGCAAGCCGGGTCGCAAGGCCGGTTGAGGCCTCTGCGCGTCAGTCTTTCAGTGTCAGCAGGGGGATGTCTTTGGCCACCGCCAACGCGTCGAGCTGTTTGCGCGTCTTGCCGCCAATAAACGCAGCCAGCGCGGCCTGCGTTTGCGGCTGGAACATGGTGGCGTAGTGGCTTTGCTGCAGGCCCGCAGCGCCTGCCAGTGCCGCAGCAAAGTGCGGCTCCAGTGCCGCCAGGGCAACGCGCCCGTCTTTGCAGGCATACACCCGGTAGCCGGCATGCCCGCCACCCACTGCCGCACCGCTGCGTGTCAAACCCCAGCTGCGCGGCAATGCCAGGTAAGCGGTAGCGTCAACCAGGGCCACTTCGATTTGCACACTTTTGCCACTTTGCAATTGCTGCAGACGCGCCTGCAATACGGCTTCACTGGCCATCAGCGAGCCGCCCATATCGGCATACAGCGAGGCCGGAAGGTCCAATCCGGTAACCAGGCCCTGTTCGGCCTGGTAGGTCAGGTCATGCCCTGGCTCTTCAGCGCGCGCACCGGCGGCGCCGACGATGCGCACCATGGCCAGCTGCGGGTAACTTCGGTGCAGGGCAGACCATTGCAGTCCCAACTTTTTCAGTGCCGAGGGCCGAAAGGAGGTCAGCAGCACGTCGGCGCGGGCCAGTTCTGCGTGCAATTTCTTTTGACCGGCTTCGGTTTTCAGGTCGGCGCACAGGATGCGCACGCCTTGGTGCATTTGTTCGTAGGCGGGCGCGTTGTATTGCCGCATGGGGTCGCCGCTGCTGCCGGCGCCGGCCGACGCCGGGGCCGGCGGCTCCAGCTTGACGCATTGCGCGCCCATGGCGTGGCAGCGCATCAGCGCGGCCGGGCCGGGCAGATTCAATGCCAGGCTGAGAATACGGGTGCCCTTGAGTGGGCGCAGGGCTGGGCGCTGGCGGCTGGATTTGGGGGTACTGGCTGGCACAGGGCGGCTTCCTTGGAGGTATGTGAGGTTTTCCGGATGATAGAGGCAATAATGCCGGACTCCCTGTTCCAGATATTGAAGGTGCTGCATTGAACTCCCCGTCCCAGGTTCTTGATTTGTTCCCCGAGTTGCCGGCACCGCCCCCGGGCAAACCCAAACGCGCGCGGGCCAAGGCTGCCAGCACGCCGGCGGTCGGCGTTTCTGCAGCGCATGCGGCGTCGCACAATGTGCCGATTGCAGCTAGCGCGCCCCAGGCTGCAGCCACTGCGGCGGCTGTGCCGGATGTGCCCGAGGCCCTGGCGCAGCAGCTGGAACAGCACCCCGACTACCGGATCCTGCGCCGTTTGCGTCCGCGCCTGGACTGGCCAGCGCAAGGCGGCGGGGCCGTCACGCGGATTGTGGTGCTGGACACCGAAACCACCGGCCTGGACCAGAGCCGCGAACACATTATTGAACTGGCCATGCTGTGTGTGGACATTGACCAGCAGACCGGCCTGCCGGTGGGGGCAGTGACAGTCTATGACGGTCTGGAAGATCCCGGCAAACCGATTCCCAAAGAAGTGGTTGCCATCACCGGCATCCGCGATGCCGACGTGCAGGGCCAGGCGCTGGATGAGGCGCGCATTGACGCACTGCTGGACGGGGTTGACCTGGTGATAGCGCACAACGCCGGTTTTGACCGGCCGTTTGTCGAGCGCCGCATTCCGCGTTTTGCCGCGCTGCCCTGGGCCTGTTCCTTTGCCGATATCGACTGGAAGGCGCAGGGCCGGTCGTCTGCCAAATTGGAGAACCTGGCCCAGGCGCTGGGCCTGTTTTACGACGCACACCGTGCCGAGATGGATTGCCATGCCTTGCTGGCGGTGCTGGCGGCGCCTTTGCCGCAAGCCGGGCAAACCGGGCTGCAAGCGCTGCTGCGCGCGGCGGCACAGCCGAGCTTCACGCTGCAGGCGACGCAGGCACCGTTTGAAGCCAAGGACAAGCTCAAGGCACGTGGTTACCGCTGGAATGCTGAACAGCGTGTCTGGCAGACCCGGTTGGCGGAGCCGCAGCTGCTGGATGCCGAGTGCGAGTGGCTGAAAAGCCAGGTCTATGGTTCGCGCCATGCCGCTGTGCAGATCGAGCAAATGGACGCCCGGGTCAAGTATTCAGCGCGGCCCGGGCAGTCCGGCCAGCGCAGCCTCTGAGGGCTGCGGCGTGCGTTTGCTATCGGTCCAGTGTGGTCAGGCGCGCCCGGTGCAGGCCGGAGAGCGCCGCATTCTGACGGCGATACATAAAACAGCGCTCAGTGCTGCAGTGGCGGTGCACAAGCTCGGCCTGGAGGGCGATGAACAGGCCGATTTGTCGGTCCACGGCGGGCTGGAAAAGGCGGTGTATGCCTATCCGTCTGAACATTACCCGTTCTGGCAGGCGCTGCGCGCGCAGGCCGGACTGGCGCAGATCGATACCGGACTGGCCTATGGCAGCCTGGGCGAAAACCTGACGCTGGAGGGCCTGTTGGAACACCAGGTCTGGGTCGGTGATGTGCTGGCGTTTCCCGATTGCAGCCTGCGCGTGACCCAGCCGCGTGAACCATGTTTCAAGTTCAACCTGGCACTGGGCGTCAACACGGCAGTGCGGCAGATGGCGCGCAGCGGCGCCTGCGGTTTTTACCTGTCGGTGGAGCGTCCTGGCAGCCTGCAGGCCGGGCAATCGTTCCAGTTGCTGGCGGGGCCGCGCCGGGTCAGCATTCCAGAGCGCTTTAGCGCCAAAATGTTCAAACATCTGCGCTGAGCGGCAGTGCGCTTCCGTTATGCTGCGCCATAAGCCAAAAATTAATTCAGGACGTTGAGGAACAACTTGTCATGAAGACCGCACAACAGGAAATTGAGGAACGTACCAAGCTGGCAGGTAACAATCAGTTTGAGTTGTTGTTGTTTCGTCTGGGACAAAGCCGCAATACCTCGCAGCGTGAGTTGTACGGCATCAATGTGTTCAAAGTGCGTGAAGTGCTGGTGTTGCCGCACATTACCGAACTGGCCAATTCCCACGAGCACCTGATGGGCGTGGCCAATATCCGTGGCCAAATTATTCCGGTGATTGACTTGCCCGGCGTTACCGGCTGCACCCCAACCAAGGGCCGCACCATCCTGATGGTGACCGAGTACGGACGCACGGTGCAGGCATTTGCGGTGGAAGAGGTGAATGAAATCATTCGCCTGGACTGGAGCCAGGTATTGCCGGCCGAGGGCAGTTCGGCCGGTGCACTGATCACCAGCATTGCCCGCCTGGACGGTGCCAAGGCCGATTCGCGCTTGGCACAGGTGCTGGACGTGGAACAGATTCTGAAAAATGTGATGCCTGCGTCAGTGCAGGAAATCAACCGTGAGGCGGTCGGGCCGGAACTGGAACTGCCAGCGGGCAGCTGCATTTTGGTGGCTGACGATTCTGCGGTGGCACGTTCGGTGATCGAACTCGGCCTGCAGGCCATGGGCACGCCTTACATCATGACCAAGACCGGCAAGGAAGCCTGGGAAAAACTGCAGGACATCCACCGCGACATGAAGGCCGAAGGCAAGACTGCGCGGGACCGCGTGGCGCTGGTATTGACCGATCTGGAAATGCCCGAGATGGACGGTTTTACCCTGACCCGCAACGTCAAGAACGATGCGCGCTTTGCCGGTATCCCGGTGGTGATTCACAGTTCATTGACCGGTGCCACCAACGAGAACCATGTGCGCAGCGTGGGCGCTGACGCGTACGTCGCCAAATTCATGCCGCGTGAATTTGCGGCGACGATACGCCGGGTGCTGGAAAAGGCCAGCGCCTGAAGCTGGCTTAGTTGTCCCAGTCGCCACCGCCGCCGCCAGAGCCGCCGTCGTCCCAGGAGGTGTCGCTGATACCGAAGTTCTGGCCACCCATGTCCTGGTTGGTCTGGACCGGGTCAAAGTTGTTGTTGTAGCTGTCGTTGCGAACATCGTGTCCGTGTTCGCCCATCAGGTTTCTGCCGATCGCCTCGGCTGCCATCACGCCAGCACCCACGGCCAGACCGGTAGCCACGCCGCCCATGATGCGACCACCCAGACCACTGCCCTGGGGCTGACCGTACATCGGTTGGCCATATGGCGATGGGCCATAGGTAGGCTGCATCACGGCACCGCCACCACCGCCAAAGTTTTGCGGACCACTCAGGCCGTTGTAGGGGGCCGGCTGGCCATAGACTTCCGGGTTGCGCCGGCGAAACACAAAGTAGGCAATGGTAATCACGCCACCCGCCAGCAGCAGCGGCAGCAGCCAGCTGTTGGAGGGCTGGTTAACGGGGGCCTGGTTGACGATTTGGGTGTGGGCAACCGGGGCCAGCGTGCTGGCACTGAGCTGGTTGCGCAGTGCTTGCACCGCTTCGGGCTTGGCAAACGGCAGTCCGGGTGCCAGCTTTTCGGCGCTGCCCAGGGCTTCACGGGCACGTTGCAGATTGCCTTGGCGGGCGTACAGTTCTGCGGCGACAAAGTGGGCCTTGGCGCTGTTCGGGTGCGCCACCAGGACTTGTTGCACCATGACCTGGGCCTGGCTTAGATTGCCAGACTGGGCCGTGGCATAAATCTGATTCATGGTGGGCTCTTGCTGTGCCATGGCCAGACCGGCACTGAGCAGGGCGACGGCAAGCATCCAGCGAATAAATTGACGAATCATGGATTGAATCTTCCTATGCAAGTGTTGACGGACGGGGGCGTCCGTGCCGCCTAAATGGCAGCAGTTTCACACATTTCAAGGCCTGTCGTACAGTGTGGGCATGAGCCGTCTTGGAAATACCCGAATTCGAATTTATAAAACTGTCGCAGTGCAGCTGCATGGCAAGGTGCCGTGCTGGGTGTGTGGCGAGCACGTGGCGGTAGAGGACGCCACGCTGGAGCATATTCAGCCGCGCAGTGCCGGCGGATCAAGTCACCAGGAGAATCTGGCCATCAGCCACGCCCATTGCAACCAGCAGCGCCATGCCACCGGCCTCGCCTGAAGCACTGGCGTGCGAGCGGCCTGGCACGCCGCCTGATGCCGCATCCACACCCGCACCCGCACCCGCACCGCTGGCGCCGGGCTTTTGGCAGGCATTTTTCTACTGGTTGCGTCTGGGCTTTCTCAGCTTTGGCGGGCCTGCCGGCCAGATTGCCATGATGCACGATGCCCTGGTCCTGCAGCGGCGCTGGATCTCGGAACGCCGCTTTTTGCACGCACTTAACTATTGCATGGTGCTACCCGGCCCGGAAGCGCAACAACTGGCGACGTATATTGGCTGGCTGATGCATGGCACCTGGGGTGGCATTGCTGCGGGCGGCTTGTTTGTGCTGCCATCGCTGTTGATTCTGATTGGCCTGTCGTGGGTGTATATGGCGCTGGGCAAACTCGCGCTGGTGGCCGGTTTCCTGTATGGCGTGAAACCGGCGGTGACGGCGCTGGTGCTGTTTTCGGCCTGGCGGATTGGCCACAAAACGCTGCGCACTAGCGGCTTGCGGGCGCTGGCGCTGCTGGCCTTGCTGGGCATCGCCGTGCTGGACTTGCCATTTCCGCTGATTGTTCTGCTGGCGGGTTGCCTGGGTTATCTGGGGCAGCGCTACTGGCCGGCGCAGGTCAGCGTGGCGGCAGGCGGTGCGCAACATTTGCAGCGCCAGGCCGCCGCAGTGATTGATGACGATACGCCGACGCCGCCGCACGCCCGCTTTCGCTGGCGCCACCTGCTGCGCGTGCTGCTGCTGGGTCTGGGCCTGTGGGCGCTGGCGATTGGCGGGCTTGCCTACTGCTACGGCAGCGAGGGCCTGCTGACGCAAATGGCCTGGTTTTTTACCAAGGCAGCCTTGCTGACCTTTGGTGGCGCGTATGCAGTGCTGCCCTATGTTTATCAGGGCGCGGTGGAGCAGTTCCACTGGCTTTCAGCAGCGCAGATGATGGATGGCCTGGCGCTGGGTGAGACGACGCCGGGGCCGCTGATCATGGTGTTGTCTTTTTTGGGATTTGTCGCTGGCTGGTCGCACGCGGTGGCGCCTTCCTCGCAGTGGCTGGGCGGTGTCGTGGCTTCCTGCTGGGTGACGTTTTTTACTTTCCTGCCGTCGTTCGTGTTTATTTTTCTGGGCGGACCGCTGATCGAGACAAGCCATGGAAACCTGCGGCTGGCGGCGCCCCTGACCGGCATTACGGCAGCGGTGGTAGGCGTGATCGTGAACCTGGCGCTGTTTTTTGCCTACCACGTGTTCTGGCCGGGCGGCTGGGGCACTGCGTTCGACGGTGCCGCGCTGGCAATCGGTGTGCTGTGCGTTGTGGCACTGGGGTATTACAAGGTGGCGGTGATTCGGGTGGTGCTGGGCGCGGGTTGCGCCGGCATGTTATGGCAATACTTGCATAGCTGGAGCTGAGGTCGGACCCGCCCGGTGCTGTGGGGCGGCCATGGCAATGCAGCTTTACAGAGGTTTACACGGGCAATGTAAACGACCCGTGCGCTGGCGTTGTTAAGGGTACATGGCAACATTGCCATGCACCTTTGGAGCCCCTCACATGTTCAATAAATCGATGATCGCCTCGGCCCTGTTGTTGTCTTCTGTGTTCGCTTTCGCACAAACGCCCCCGGCGCCCGCCACCGCCCCCGCTGCCGGTCCGGACAAGGAGCACCGCGAAGACCTGCGCAAGCAACGCGAAGAAGCCAAGGCCAAGCACGAAGAGCAAAAGGCCAAACACGATGAAATGAAGGCCAAGCACGAAGAAGAAAAGGCCAAGCATGAAGAGCAAAAAGCCAAACACGAAGAGCAAAAGGCCAAGCATGAAGAAATGAAGGCCGATCATATGAAGAAGGCCGAATAAGGCACTGCGCCGAACGCCGCTGCACTGCTGCTTGGGCGGGCGCTGTAAGCCACTCAGGAAAGGTCGACATCCAGTTCGGGGTCGGCCTTTTTTTTGCGCCAGCGCGGTAATTGCTGGCGAGCCCAAAACAGCAGCACGGCGAGCAGCGCCAGTGCAATCAGGGTGAGCAGGCTGTAGGCCAGGATGGTCGGACCCTGGTTGGATTCGTTGTGCTCCAGGCGTGCACGCATGGCGGCCATGGCGGCTTCGTTTTTGCTGGCCTGTTCGATCAGGCCCTTGAGGTCGCTTTGCAGCGCTTCGAGTTGGCGCGCTTCGGACGTGAGCGACGAGGCGCTATCCGCCGGCGCGCTGGCTTGGCTGGTTTCCAGGCTGTGGATGCGGTCGCTCAGGCTTTCGACCGGGTCGAGTTGCAAGCGTGCCTTGTGCGGCTTGTCAGCGGTTTCGGTCTTTTCTGCTGCCGTGCTTGCGGCGGCGTGCAGCGCCTGCGCTTTGCTGGTGTCGCTGTCGTCGGCGTGGTGGCCGTGTTTTTTGTCCTTGCCACGTGACAACAGAGCACTGCTTTGCGGTGACAGATCGATGGCCAATGTCAATTCAATGCCGTCACCGTTAGGCATTGGCAGCACGGGCCGGGGCGCCGGTTTGTGCGTGGGTTTGTGCACTGGCGTGGCGCTTGCAGGTGCGGCTGCGCTGTCGGCGTTGACCGTCAGCGTCGCCACAACGCTGGTGTTGGCGCTGCTGCTTTTGTTGGTCGCCGCCGGGGCGGGCACTGGTGCAGGTGTTGGTGCGGGTGTTGGTGCCGTGGCACTTGCTGTTGCGGCGGCGTTCGAATTGCTGTTGCCGTTGCCATTGCCATTGGCGCTCGGGTAGTCGGCCAGCATGACTAGCCGGCGCGTGATTTTTTGCGTGCAGCCCAGGCGCAGGTTGACGCTCACCACGGGCTCATCGACCCGGCTCGCCGAGCGGATGCGCAATAGTGGCTTGTCGGGGTGGTTGGCGCTGTCCAGGGTGACACGCACCTGCTTGCTGTCCTGCCGGGTGTCGCCGTGGAAGACCTCGGCTTCGGCGCACAGATCACCGGCGCTTTGGTCGGCGTCCAACTCGAGTGGTACGCTGATATCCAGCGGCTGGCCGATCCAGGCCGTGCCACGCAGTTTGCCGAGCGTCAGTGCGGCGCTCCAGGGGGCGCTGCAAACCAGGGCCACGCCAACGGCGATTGCGGTGAAGCGTTTGCCGTGCATCAGGCGATATCGATGTTGTGTACCGGGAAAAATGCCTTCCTTCGGTCGATGAAAAAATGCTGCAGCGTTTCGCGGGTGGTGCGAAAAGCAATGTCGTCCCAGGGAATCTCGTGTTCGGCAAACAGCCGCGCCTCGATGGTTTCGGTGCCCGGGGCAAACCGGTCACTGGTCAGGCGGGCGCGGTAAAACAGATGCACTTGTCCGACCCGCGCCACGCTCAGCACCGTGTACAGCGCCTCGATTTCAAATTCGGCACCGGCTTCCTCTATGGTTTCGCGGGCAGCGCCTTGCTGGGTGGTCTCGTTCAATTCCATGAAACCTGCCGGCAAGGTCCATTTGCCGCGCCGTGGTTCGATATTGCGCAGGCACAGCAACACCTTGTCCCCGAAATAGGGCAGGGTGCCCACCACATTCAGCGGGTTTTCGTAGTGCACGGCGTGGCACTGCGTACACACCGCGCGCAGCTTGGTGTCACCATCGTCGGGCAGGCGATAGTGCACCGGTGCGGCGCAGTCCTTGCAGAACTTGATCGGGGTACGCAACATGCCGGGTGGGGGTACGGTTTCAGACGATGCGGACTTGCAGGTCCTGCAGCCCGGCAATGTGCCCCAGCAGCAGGTCGCCCGGCACCACGGCGGCAACGCCTGCAGGGGTGCCGGTAAAAATCAGGTCGCCGGCTTGCAGGGTCCAGGCCTTGGACAGCTGCTCGATGATTTCCGGAATATTCCAGATCAGCTTGTCGATGCCGCTGCGCTGGCGCAATTGGCCGTTCACATGCAGGTCCATCTGCGCCTGGGCAATCTCCGGCACCTGCGCTGCCGGCGTGATGGCGCCTACGGGCGCCGACAACTCGAAGGCTTTGCCAATGCTCCAGGGGCGGCCCTGTTTTTTCATCTCGTTTTGCAGGTCGCGCCGGGTCATGTCGAGTCCGACGGCATAGCCATAAATATGGCGCTCGGCGTCGGCAGCGGCAATGTTGCTGCCGCCGGTGCCGATGGCAATCACCAGTTCGATCTCGTGGTGCAGATTGCTGGTGGCGCTGGGGTAGGGCAGCTCGGCGGCGGTTTCAGCCGGGGCGAACCAGGCGCTGTCGGCGGGCTTCAAAAAGAAAAACGGCGGCTCGCGACCGCTGGCGCCCATTTCCTTGGCGTGGTCCTCGTAGTTGCGACCCACGCAGTAAATGCGGTGCACGGCAAACTGGGCCGTTTCACCATGGACCGGAATGGCGGTAACCGGCGGCGGTGTGAAGACGTAGGACATGGGATGTTCCAGAAAACAGGGGCGTACGCTATCAGGCCGACTTCACGACCAGGTCAAAATGTTCCACCACGGGCGCTGCCGCGAAGAACGGGCCGACAATGGCACGCCACTGGGCAAAGGCTTCGGATTCGCGAAAGCCGACGGTGTGGTCTTCCAGCGTGTCCCAGAAAATCTGCAGCACATAGCGTTCGGGATTTTCAATGCCGCGGTTGACTTTGTAACCTTGGCAGCCTTTCGCTTTGGAGATCACATCGCGCAGTCCGCGGGCGATGGCTTCGTCAAAGGCGGTGTTCTGGCCAGCGTGAATGCGCAGGTCTGCCAGTTCGAGAATCATGGGTAACTTTCCTGTATTGTTGACTGCCGATTATGCTGTGGCCCATGGAACTCTACACTTTTTTGCAAGCGGATTCTGCAGACTGGCTGACACCGGCCTGGCCGGCACCGTCGCGGGTGCATGCCTGCTTCACCACGCGCAGTGGCGGCAGCTCGCTGGCGCCCTACCAGGGCCTGAATCTGGGCACCCACGTTGGCGACGTGCTGGCGCATGTGCAGGCCAATCGGCTTCAGTTGCGCCAGTTGCTGGGTGTGCGCCCGGTGTTCCTGGATCAGGTGCATGGGCAGGCGGTGCTGGAGGTGCAGCCGGACAGCGCCGACGGCGCCCAGGCCGACGCCGCCTACTGCGCTGCGCCAGGTCTGGCCTGCACCGTGATGGTGGCCGATTGTTTGCCGGTGCTACTGTGCAATGCGGACGGCAGTGCGGTGTCGGCAGCGCATGCCGGCTGGCGTGGTTTGCTCGGGCAGCAGGGCGTGGGCGTGCTGGAGCGGGTGGCCGAGCGGCACCGCGGGCCGGACACGTTGGCCTGGCTTGGCCCCTGCATCGGTCCGACGGCTTTTGAGGTGGGTGCCGAAGTGCGGCAGGCCTTTGTGGCGCAAGACCCGGCGGCGGCGGCCTGCTTTGCACCGGCGGCACCCGGTAAGTGGCTGGCCGACTTGCCGGGCCTGGCGCGGCAGCGCCTGCAGGCCCTGGGTATCCACCGGATTTATGGCAACGATGGCAGCGCGCCTTGGTGCACGGTGGGCAACCCCTTACGCTTCTTTTCCTACCGCCGCGACGGCGTCTGCGGGCGCATGGCGGCCTGCATCTGGCTCGCTGACTGAATCTGAAGTGGGGACAGGGGCGTTGGCTGCGCCAGCGCGTGCCAGCGCTGCCTGGCGTTCGGCCTCGTTACGCGCCTGCAACCGGCGCTTGCGCGCTGGCGTGCCCATGATGTAGAGCACCAGCCCCACCGGCAGCAGGCCATAGAGCACAAAGGTGATGCAGGCGCCGAGCACGGTGCCGTTGCTGTTGTTGGCTTCGGCAACGCTCATCATCAGGGCCACGTAGAGCCAGCCAATCGGAATAATGTACATGGGTAGTCAAGGCGGCTTAGGGTTAGTCAGGGGGGCGATTAAGTAAATGTAAGGAAAAAGAGGTCTTCCAGCTGACATACTAGCGCTCTAGACTCGATCAACTACCAAGGTGAAGGTGTGACCCAAAATAATTCTGATTTCTGGTCCCAGGCGGCGCAACAGTTTCAACAGTCTATGACCGAAGGCTGGTCCAAGGCGGTTCAATCATTCCAGGGTCTGGATCTCACCGCCGCCGGTGCTGGTCTGCCTGCCATGCCTGGCCTGGGCGCCGGAGCCAACAGCCCGGAAATTCATTTTGCCCCCGGAAAACTGAAGTCCCTGCAAGAGCAGTACACCAAAGATGCGGTGGAGTTGTTCAGCGAGGGATTGAAGGCGCCGACCTTGTCGGGTGACCGGCGTTTTGCCAATGTGGCCTGGGAACACAACCCGATGGCAGCCTATTCGGCGGCCGTCTATCTGCTCAATGCGCGCACCCTGATGGGCCTGGCCGATGCGGTGGAAGCCGATCCCAAAACCGTCAACCGCATCCGCTTTGCGGTGGAGCAGTGGGTAGCGGCAGCCTCGCCCAGCAATTTTCTGGCACTGAATGCCGAAGCGCAGAAAAAAGCGATTGAAACCAAGGGTGAAAGCATTGCCCGCGGCGTGCAAAATTTGGTGCACGACATCCAGCAAGGCCACGTGTCCATGACCGACGAGAGCCTGTTCGAGGTTGGCAAGAATGTTGCCACCACCGAGGGTGCCGTGGTGTTCGAGAACGATCTGTTCCAGCTGATTGAATACAAGCCGCTGACCGCCAAGGTGTATGAAAAACCCTTCTTGCTGGTGCCGCCCTGCATCAACAAGTTCTACATTCTCGACCTGCAGCCCGACAACTCGCTGGTGCGCTATGCCGTGGCCCAGGGGCACCGTACTTTTGTTGTCAGCTGGCGCAACCCGGACGCTTCGCTGGGCCACAAGACCTGGGACAACTACATTGAAGACGCGGTGATCAAGGCGATCCATGTGACGCGCGAAATCAGTGGTTCCGACACCATCAACGCGCTCGGTTTCTGCGTTGGCGGCACCATGCTGACGACAGCGCTGGCGGTGCTGGCGGCACGCGGCGAAAAGCCGGTTGCCAGCGCCACCTTGCTGACCACCTTGCTCGACTTCACCGACACCGGCATTCTGGACGTGTTCATCGACGAATCCTTCGTCAAGTTCCGCGAAGCCGAACTCGGCGGTGGCGGCTTGATGAAGGGCGGCGACTTGGCCAGCACCTTCAGTTTTCTGCGCCCGAACGATCTGGTCTGGAACTATGTGGTTGGCAACTACCTCAAGGGCGAAACCCCGCCGCCGTTTGACCTGCTGTACTGGAACTCCGACAGCACCAATCTGCCCGGTCCCTACTATGCCTGGTACCTGCGCAACACCTACCTGGAAAACCGCCTGGTCAAGCCCGGACAAGCCACTGTGTGCGGGGAAAAAATCGACCTGGGTCTGCTCGACCTGCCGGTCTACATCTATGGTTCGCGCGAAGACCACATTGTGCCGATCGGTGGTGCCTACGCTTCGACCCAGGTGCTGCCCGGCAAGAAGCGCTTTGTGATGGGTGCCTCCGGACACATTGCCGGCGTGATCAACCCGCCTACCAAAAACAAACGCAGCCACTGGATTCGTGCCGACGGCAAGTTCCCTAAAGCGGCGCAGACCTGGATTGACGGCGCCACCGAGCATCCCGGAAGCTGGTGGACCGACTGGTCGGACTGGCTCAAGGGCCATGCCGGCAAACAGATCGCGGCACCGAAAACCTATGGCAAAGGCAAGTACAAAGCCAGCCTGCCGGCACCCGGCAGCTATGTGCTGACGCGTGCCTGAACCTTCAACCGCTTTATTTGTTCACATTCAAGGAGAGAAAAACATGGAAGAGATCGTTATCGTTGCTGCGGCCCGTACCGCTGTCGGCAAGTTTGGTGGCACGCTGGCAAAAACTGCCGCTCCCGAATTGGGTGCTGCCGTGATTCGCAGTCTGCTCGAGCGCACCAAGCTGGGCGCCGATCAGATTGGTGAAGTGATTCTGGGCCAGGTGCTGGCTGCCGGTGCCGGTCAAAACCCGGCCCGCCAGTCGCTGCTGAAGAGCGGTCTGGCCAAGGAAACTCCGGCACTGACCATCAATGCCGTGTGCGGCTCCGGTCTGAAGGCCGTGATGCTGGCGGCCCAGGCTGTGGCCTATGGCGACAGCGACATCGTGATTGCCGGTGGCCAGGAAAACATGAGTGCTTCGCCGCACGTGCTGCTCGGCAGCCGTGACGGCCAGCGCATGGGCGATTGGAAAATGATCGACTCGATGATTGTCGATGGCCTGTGGGACGTCTACAACCAGTACCACATGGGTATCACCGCCGAAAACGTCGCCAAGGCCTACGGCATCACCCGCGAAATGCAGGACGCCCTGGCCCTGGGCAGCCAGCAGAAAGCTGCTGCGGCGCAAGATGCCGGTCGCTTCGTGGATGAAATCGTGCCGTTCAGCATCGCCCAGAAAAAGGGTGACCCGATTGTTTTTGCTGCCGATGAATTCATCAACCGCAAGTCCAATGCCGAAGCGCTGGCGGGTCTGCGTCCGGCCTTTGACAAGGCTGGTAGCGTGACAGCGGGCAATGCTTCCGGCATCAACGACGGCGCTGCCGGCGTGATGGTCATGACCGCGAAAAAGGCCGCTGCCCTGGGCCTCACGCCCATGGGCCGCATTGCCAGCTTTGCCAGCAGCGGACTGGACCCCGCCCTGATGGGTATGGGCCCCGTGCCAGCCTCGCAAAAGGCGCTGGCCCGTGCCGGCTGGAAGGCCCAGGATCTGGACCTGTTGGAAATCAACGAAGCCTTTGCCGCCCAAGCCTGTGCCGTGAACAATGAAATGGGCTGGGACATCAGCAAGGTCAACGTCAATGGCGGTGCAATTGCCATTGGCCACCCGATCGGCGCGTCCGGTTGCCGCATTCTGGTGACCCTGCTGCATGAAATGCAGCGTCGCAACGCCAAGAAGGGTATTGCCAGCCTGTGTATCGGTGGTGGTATGGGCGTGGCTTTGACGATTGAGCGTTAAGCGCCGGCGCGTCATCGCAATCAGTTTGTTAGTGAAGTTTTAAGTCAAAACCAAGAGGAGTTAAGAATGAGTCAAAAAGTCGCATACGTCACCGGAGGCATGGGTGGCATCGGTACCGCTATCTGCCAGCGTTTGCACAAGGAAGGTTTCAAGGTCATTGCAGGCTGTGGTCCGACACGTGATTTTGCCAAGTGGATCGCCGAACAAGCTGCTTTGGGCTATACCTTCTACGCATCGGTTGGCAACGTGGGTGACTGGGATTCCACGGTGGAGGCATTCGCCAAGACCAAGGCCGAGCACGGCACGGTGGACCTGCTGGTGAATAACGCTGGTATTACCCGCGACCGCATGTTCCTGAAGATGAGCCGCGAAGACTGGGACGCAGTGATCGAAACCAACCTGAATTCGATGTTCAACGTGACCAAGCAAGTGGTTGGTGACATGGTGGAAAAGGGCTGGGGTCGCATTATCAACATCTCGTCGGTGAATGGTGCCAAGGGCCAGGCTGGTCAGACCAATTACTCGGCGGCGAAAGCTGGTATGCATGGTTTCACGATGGCGTTGGCACAGGAGCTGGCGACCAAAGGTGTGACGGTGAATACGGTGAGCCCTGGCTATATCGGTACCGATATGGTGAAGGCGATTCGTGAGGATGTGCTGGCCAAGATTGTGGCTACGGTGCCGGTGAAGCGTCTGGGCGAGCCCAGCGAGATTGCTTCGATCATTGCCTGGCTGGCGTCGGAAGAGGGTGGTTATTCCACCGGTGCCGATTTCTCCGTGAACGGTGGTCTGCACATGGGCTAATGCCTGATGTTGCGTGCTTCTTAGGGAGCGCTGAGCAATGTGAAAGCCCTGCCACGGGTTCCGTGTGCAGGGCTTTTGTCATTTATCGCCGCTATTCGGTAGCAGTCGCCCATGTACTAAAGGCAGGGCACGCAGATTGTCGTCAAATGCCGCTCAATACAGATTCCATTGCCGCAATGACCTCGTAGGACTGGTCGAACACAGAAGTGACCTTGACCTTGAGCAAGCGCTTGTCAAGCGGTGCAGCTTCAAATGGCACCAGCATTAACGCATTGCTATTGACCATGATCAGCGGGCAGAGTCGGTGCGGCAGGTCCTTGGTGGCCAGGGTTGTGACCGCTAGTGGCACAACCATGCGTGTGGCAAGTGCGCCTAGCAAGTTGCTTTGCACGTCCACTACAAAGGGATAGACATCACGCATGCGTGGACTGGGGTTTTCAAAAACATCGAACTGCATGCAGACTTACCAGACGCGCATGTCGTCGCACCACAGCCCGTGTGACTCAAATCGCTGGTTTTGTTCTGCAAGCCAAGCCCTGTGTGTCAGCTCAAATTGTGCTTTGCGTTGCGAAGGCGTTTCTGTGCAGTGGACGGCTTGCATGTCTGAAAACTGCTTTGCTGACAAGATGACCGTGTCAATGCGGCCATCTTTCTCAACGAAAACTGGTTCATGTTTCGCATGCGCGCATATTGCGCCAAAACGATTTTTCGCTTCTGTAGCTGTGACTTGCATAGCAACTCCTCGACCAAAATGGCTATTTTAGCTAAAGCTATGTTGACGCACAAGACGTACGCAGAGCTATGGGTGACCGCTACCGAATAGCGTTTATCGCCTGCTTTTGTCTTATTCCTCCTACTTTGTTGGCGCTCGTTGCGTTGCGCGTCCGCGGGTGGGCGAGGACTGACGAAGCGGGTACCC
>CAIUDG010000032.1 GCA_903897925.1 uncultured beta proteobacterium
AGTCACGCTACGACGTGCTGATGGGCGAACTCAAGCTGCGCCAGGCCGCCGGCACCCTGCAGCCAAGCGACCTCGAGCGCATCAACGCGCTGCTGCAAGACTAAAAACTACAACGATTGCAGGTACGGCGCCAGCGCCTGCAGCGTGCGCCCGGTGGCACCCCGGTGCGCCTGACTCCAGTCCAGCGCCCGCTGCCGTGCCTGCGCCAGCTGCGACGGATCGGCCAGCAAGGACAGCAGCCGCGCCAGACCAGCCGACATATCGGCAACCCGGAACGCCGCACCGGCCAAGGTTGCCTGCTCGGCTGCTTCGGCAAAATTAAAGGTATGCGGCCCCAGCACCAGCGGACAGCCACAGGCGGCGGCCTCGATCAGATTTTGTCCGCCCAGTGGCGCAAAGCTGCCCCCCAGCAGCCCCAGGTCAGAGAGCCCGAAATACAGCGGCATTTCGCCCAGCGAGTCGCCCAGCCAGAGCGTCGCCGGCACGGGGCCGTCCACCCAACTGCTGCGCCGTGACAGGCTCAGCCCATGGGCCTCAACCAGGGCCGCGACCTCATCAAAGCGCTGCGGATGGCGCGGCACCAGCAAGCACTGCACGGCGGCACAAACGTCTGGCTGCAGCCGCTGCAAGGCCTGCAAAAACAGCAACTCCTCACCCTCGCGCGAACTGGCAAACAGCAGCACCGGTTTGCCACTTTGGGCGCGCCAGGCGCGTCCGCGTGCCAACAGCTGTGGGTCCGGCGCGGCGTCGAATTTGAAATTGCCTGTCACACCGGCGACCGTAGCGCCCAGCTGCCGCAAGCGCGCCGCATCGTCTTCGGTTTGTGCCCACACGGCGCGCAGGCCCCGGTACGCCGGCACCGCCAGCCAGCGCAGTCGCTGCGCCTGGCGCAAGGACTTGGCACTCAGGCGCGCATTCACCAAACACAGCGGTACATGCTGCGCGGCACAGCCCGCCACCAGATTCGGCCAGACTTCGGTTTCCATCAGCAAGCCCAAGCGCGGCTGGAAATGCCGCAAAAAGCCTTGCACCGCAGCCGGGGTATCCCAGGGCTGCCAGGTCTGCACATCGCCCGGCTGCAACAGCGCCGTGCCCTGGGCCCAGCCAGTGGCGGTGCCATGTGTCAGCAGCAACCGCATGCCAGGATGGGCGCGGCGCAATTGCGCCACCAGCACGGCGGCGGCACGGGTTTCGCCCAGCGACACCGCATGCACCCAGAGCCATGGCACCCCGGCGGCCAACGGCAGCGCCGCATAGTCGCCGAAACGCTGCTCCACGGCGTGCGCATAGCCCGGTTCGACTTTGGCGCGCCGCGCCAGCTTGCGCCGCAACAGTGGCTGGACCAGCCACATCAACAGGGAATAGAGCGCCCGTATCATCGGCTCAGCACCGGCGTGGCCAGACCCTGCCAGGCCTGCCAGACGGTGTCCAGCCCCGGATACGGTTGGCCAAATACCGACACCTGGCGCGCGTTATGCACGCCGGTGCGCCAAGCGGTATCGAAGTTGTAAATTTGCACGTGCGGCAGGCCCAGCGCCACCGCAATATGGCTCAAGCCGCTGTCCACGCCGATCACGCCGGCGCAACGCGCCATGGTGTCGGCCAGCACATCAAGCGGCATGCTGGGCCAGACCCAGGCCGTGCTGAGCTGTTTGGCAATTTCCTCGCTGCGCGCCTTTTCCGCCGCATTGCCATGCGCCAGCACGACACCAAAGCCTTCATGGTTAAGGCGCTGGCCCAGGGCCACCCAGTGCGCTAGCGGCCACTCTTTGTCGGCGCGTGAGGTGCCATGCACCAGGGCCACCAATGGCTTGCGTGCGACAAACGGATTGCCCACCGCACTGACGCCGGAACCGCCCGCCTGCAGGCCAAAATGCGCCGGACCGTCGAGCGAATAACCAAGCGCCGCAGCACACAACAAACGCGAGCGCTCGACCACATGCACATGCGGCTCCAACCGAATCGGTCGATCGACCAGCCAGCGCGCCGGCGCCTCGTAACTGGAGCCATCGGTGGCATTGCCCAGGCCGTAACGCAGGCCGGTGCTGCTGGTGCGTGCCAGCCGCGCGACCAGCGCCGACTTGGTCAGGCCCTGCAAATCAATCACTGCGTCATAGGCATGCAGCTGCAGCACCGCCTTGAATTCGGCCCACTCCTGGCGCGTCTGACGCGCCAGCGGGTGCTTGCGCCAGCGCCGCAAGGCGCAAGGAATAACACGCTCCACGCCATGGCAGCGTGCCACCAATGGCGCAAAACTGTGCTCAACCAGCCAGTCGATGTGCGCCTGTGGCAGGGCGCGGCGAATATCCTGCACCGCTGCCATGGCATGCACCACATCGCCCAGGGACGACAATTTGACGATAAGAATACGCGGCTCCTGCCGCTTCGCAGCCTTCAATGCGCGGCCTTTTCAAACTGCGCGTCTGGCTTCACCGCGCGCAACAACTGCAGCATCTCGGCCTGAATGCGTTCCAACGCCGCTGCCGTCTGGCCTTCAAACCGCAGCACCAACACCGGTGTGGTGTTGGATGCCCGCACCAGGCCAAAACCGTCCGGCCAATCGACGCGCAAGCCGTCAATCGTGTTGACGTGGGCCGGCGCCGCAAATCGCGCTTGCGCCACCATCTGCTCGACCAGCCCGTGGGCCTGGCCTTCGGCACAAGCCACATTCAGCTCCGGCGTAGAAAAGCTACCCGGCAGGGAATTCAGCAAAGCGCCGGCATCGGCGGCGCGGCTGACAATTTCCAGCAGCCGGCAAGCAGCATAGGTGCCGTCGTCAAAGCCGAACCAGCGTTCTTTGAAAAAGATGTGTCCGCTCATCTCTCCGCCCAGGGGCGAATCAACTTCGCGCATCTTGGCCTTGATCAGCGAATGCCCGGTTTTGTACATCAGCGCCTTGCCGCCGGCGGCTTCAATGGCCGGCGCCAGCCGCTGGGTGCACTTCACGTCAAACAAAATGGTGCCACCGGGCACGCGCGACAGCACGTCCTGGGCGAACAGCATCATCTGGCGGTCCGGGTAAATATTGTTGCCTTCGCGGGTCACGATACCCAGCCGGTCACCGTCGCCATCAAAAGCCAGGCCGAGTTCAGCATCACCGCTTTGCAGCGCCTGGATCAGGTCGCGCAAATTTTCCGGTTTGCTGGGGTCGGGGTGGTGGTTCGGGAAATTGCCGTCCACGGCGCTGTACAGCTCTGTTACCTCGCAGCCAATCGCGCGCAAAATGTCCGGTGCCGACGCACCGGCCACGCCATTGCCGGAGTCCACCACAATCTTCAGCGGCCGCGCCAGCCGGATGTCGCCCACAATGCGCTCCCGGTAGGCCGGCAACACATCGACCGAACGGCAACTGCCGCCCGCCTGCAAGCGCCACTGCTCGGTTTCCATCATGCGGCGCAAGGCCTGGATGTCGTCACCGTAAATCGCGCGCCCGGCCATTACCATCTTGAAGCCGTTGTAGTCCTTGGGATTGTGGCTGCCGGTGATCTGGATACCGCTGTGGCACAGCGTATGCGCCGCGAAATACAGCATTGGTGTGGTCACCATGCCAATGTCGATCACCTGAACGCCAACCTCTTGCAAGCCTTGCATCAGCGCCGCGCTCAGCATCGGCCCGGACAGACGGCCGTCGCGGCCCACGGCCACCACCCGCTCACCCAAACCCAGCGCCACCGTACCAAAGGCCCGACCCAGGCCCAGGGCGAACTCGGCCGTCACGGTGGACGGAACAATGCCACGAATGTCATACGCTTTGAAATTGCTGGCAGCTATTTGCATGGGGTCCCTTTTTCAATGTCACCTGGCGCATGGTCTGCCAAGCATGCCGCATTGTAGGTGCGCCCGGTGACAGACACAGGTCCGGAAACGGCCACTTTTCCACCGCCCGGTGCGTATCATGCAGCCATGTCCCAGCCCCTGCCCGCGATTGACGATGACGCCTGTTACCGCGCCTTTGCCGCACACGACGCGCGCTTTGACGGCCATTTTTTCACCGGCGTTCGCTCCACCGGCATTTACTGCCGCCCGGTCTGCAAAGTGCGCCTCCCGCGCCGCGAAAACTGCCAGTTCTTCCTGCTCGCGGCCCAGGCTGAAGCCGCAGGTTACCGGCCCTGCCTGCGTTGCCGGCCTGAAATCGCCGCAGGCGGCACCCTGGAGGCGGTCTGGTCGACCCAGGACGCCTCGGCCATCCTGGCGCGCCAGGCCGCGGCTTTACTGGACCAGGCCGCACGCGGCGACCCGCATGACAGCCCGGTAGCCGCCAGTGCCACGCGCCTGGGCGTCAGCGAACGCCATCTGCGCCGCATTTTTGAACACAGCCTGGGCATCTCGCCGCTGCAATACCTGCAGACCCAACGCCTGTTGCGCGCCAAGCAACTGCTGACCGATTCGCGCCTGCCGATCGCCGAAGTCGCCCGCCTGAGCGGCTTTGGCAGCGTGCGCCGCTTCAACAGCGTCTTCAGCAGCCAATACCGCATGCCGCCCAGCGCGCTACGCAAAACGGTGGCCAGCCAGCTGGCTCCCACGCAGGCGGCCGGCATCGTTTGCAAGGCCTGCTACCGGCCGCCCTATGACGTCACCGCAATGCTGGAATTTCTGCAGCAGCGCAGCGTGCCTGGCGTAGAGGAGGTACGACCGCAGCACCGGCTCTATCAGCGCACCCTGGCCCTGACCTGGCAAGGCCAGCTGCACTGCGGCTGGGTCCAGGCACAGTTTCACCCCACGCAGCACAGCGTGGCATTTTTCATCAGCGAATCCCTGCTTGGCGCCCTGGGTCCGGTACTGTTCCGCCTCAAGGCCCTGCTCGACCTGGACGCAGACCCGGCCGCCATCCAGGCCCGGCTGGGCGCCGACTTCCCCGGACTGGACGGCCTGCGGGTGCCCGGCACCATGAGCGGCTTCGAATTGGGTGTGCGCGCCATCTTGGGACAACAAATCACCGTGGCCGCCGCACGCACCCTGGCACGGCGCCTGGTACAGGCGCTGGGCACGCCGATCAGCACCGGCCAGCCCGCACTCGAGCGCCTGTTCCCGCAACCTTGGCAACTGGCCCAGGCCAGCGGCGAAACACTGGGTGCGCTGGGCATCGTGCGCCAGCGCCAGGGCGCCATCGTGGCGCTGGCGCAAGCGGTTGCCGATGGCCGCCTGCTGCTGGAACCTGGCGCCGACCCGGAGTCAAGCATCCAGGCCCTGTGCGCGCTGCCCGGCATCGGAGCCTGGACCGCACACTATATTGCCATGCGCGCACTGCGCTGGCCCGACGCATTCCCCAGCGCCGACGTGGCACTGCACAGCGCCCTCGGACTGCGCCAGCACGCGCAAGCAGCACGCGAGGCAGAACGCCGCGCACAAGCCTGGCGCCCATGGCGCAGCTATGCCGTAATACGCGCCTGGCACGCACTGTCCCACCCTCACACGCAAAGCCCATGACCACCTTTCCCGCCAACGCCGTGCGCAGCCATTACTCCAGCCCGCTCGGGCGCATCGTCCTGTGTGCCAACGACCAGGCCCTGCTCGGACTCTGGTTTGACGGCCAAAAACACCAACCAGACCCGCTGGGCTGGGCGCTGGTGGCGGAACACCCGGTGCTGGACCAGGCCCGCACACAGCTAGACCAATACTTCGCTGGCCGCCGGCAGCAATTCACGCTCCCACTGGACCTGTCCAGTGGCACGCCGTTCCAACAACAAGTTTGGCGCGGTCTGCTGCAGATCGCCGCCGGTCACACCCTGTCCTACGGCGCGCTCAGCCAAAGCATCGGTAAAGCCGCCGCAGTGCGCGCGGTGGGCAGTGCCGTTGGACGCAATCCACTCAGCATTGTGGTGCCCTGCCACCGCGTGCTCGGCAGCGACGGCAGCCTGACCGGCTATGCTGGCGGACTGGAGCGCAAAATCGCCCTCCTGCAACTAGAACACGCGCTATGACCCTTCGCCCCTCTCAACCCTGGCTGATCGACTTCGTGCTGCTGGCAGCCATCTGGGGTGCGTCCTTTCTGTTCATGCGCATCGGCACCCAGGAGCTCGGCCCGCTACCCACCGCGGGACTGCGCGTCACCGTTGCCGCCCTGTTTCTGCTGCCCCTGGCACTGTTGCGCGGACAAGGCGCGGCATTGCGCCAGCACTGGAAAATCAGTTTCGGCGTCGGCATCCTGAATTCAGCGATCCCCTTCACCTGCTTTACCTACGCCCTGTTGACCATCAGCACCGGCCTGTCAGCAATCCTGAACGCAACCGTGCCGCTATTTGGCGCACTGATCGCCTGGCTCTGGCTGAAAGACCGCCCGAATGGCTCGCGCATGGTGGGCCTGGCCATCGGTTTTCTCGGCGTCTCAATGCTGGCCTGGAACAAGGCCAGTTTTCACCCGGACAGCAGTGGCGCCTCCAGCGGCTTGGCGGTGCTGGCCTGTCTGCTGGCTTGTATTTGCTACGGCCTATCGGCCAGCATCGCCAAGCGCCTGATGGCCGGCCTGCCGGCACTGGTCTCGGCCAGCGGCAGCCAGATCGGCGCCAGCCTGTTCCTGCTGCCACTGACGGTCTGGTACTGGCCGGCGCAAACACCCAGCCTGCGCGCCTGGTTGGCAGTGCTGTTCCTGGGCGTAGTTTGTACCGGCCTGGCCTACGTCCTGTATTTCCGCCTGATTGAACGCGCCGGCCCGGCACGAGCGCTGGCGGTAACCTTCGCCATTCCGGCCTTTGCCGTGTTTTACGGCGTGCTGCTACTGGGAGAGAGCATCACACCGTGGATGATTTTTTGCGCCACCATCATTATTGCCGGCACCAGTTTGTCGACCGGCCTGCTGCGCCTGAAACTGCCGCGCTAAGGCAGCACCGCCGGCGCACTCCGCTGCGGCCACAGCGACAAAAACGACTCCAAACCACGCTTTGAGAGCGCCGCATGCCGGCGTCTTGGTCATATTTTGGTCAAGATTTTGCAGGCGGATTCGGCCAATATCCACTGTCCCGCCACAGCCATGCTCCCTAGAACCGAACTGCACCCGCAGTTTTCGGGGTCCGGGGCGGGCACGGGGTCTTGCATTTTCACAAGGAGACAACATGCAGAAACTGCACCGGGAAAAAATAAATTCATCGTCCGACCGCCTTGCGTACCTTGCTGCACGCCTAGCCGGTTTTCCTGCCCCCTTCACTCTGTTCTCTACAGCGGAACCACACCGATGACCCACGCCACCTCCTTCGCTCCCCCCATGCCCCATCGGCACTTTCTCCGGCCCGGCACCGCCAACAGCCCTCAGCACGTTGGCGGCGGCTTCAAATACCAGCAGTTGCGCAACGTCGGCATTTCGCACGAAAAGGCCTTGCAGCTGGCCATGTCCGTCAAAATATCTTCCTACGACGAAGGCCACGTCATCTACCTCAAGGGCGCCAAGCCCGACGCCTGGAAATTCATCATTTCCGGTCTGGTTGCCGAATCGGTCGACTCCCCACATGGCACGCTGATGCCGATCAGCATTTATGGTGAAGGCACCTGGTTTGGTGAACAATCCATCGTCAACGAAACCCCCAGCTACGCCGATTTTGTCTGCATCAGTTCCACCGAAGTGATGTCCATCGCCAGTGAAACCGTACAGGAACTCATGGCAACGCAGGCCGATTTTGTGCTCTACCTAACCCGCCTGATGGCCTGGCGCTCGCAGCAAACCTCTGAAATGCTGACCCTGATCAAATTCGCCAGCCCCTGCCTGCGGGTGGTAATGGGTTTGTCCCACTTTGCCGAGGAGCTCACCTTCCACGCCCCGCTGACCGACGCCAAAAATCCCAACCATGGCGTGGAAATTCCGGTCAAACAAAAACTGCTCGCCGACCTGTGCGGCGTGTCACGCACCATCTTTTCGGAATACGTCCAGAAACTGGCAACGGAAGGATGGCTGCGCATCTCTTACGGAAAGCTGGAAATCCTCTCGGTACACAACTGGCTGGAATTTTCCAACAAGCAACGTTCCCGCAAATTCAACAACCTGAATCCGGCATTCCCAGACCTGCTGGCCGAGCTGGCCGGCAACGCCGACGAACTGGTTTCTCAATACTGACCCCAAAAGGCCCCAGGCCCTAGCAGTCTGCGCACTGCATGCGCCGCCGACCAGTACAATAGCGGGTTCGGTTGGGGCGTTAGCTCAGTTGGTTAGAGCAGAGGACTCATAATCCTTTGGTCGAGTGTTCAAGTCACTCACGCCCTACCACTACAGCAAAGGAAAGCCTGCTATTCAAAAGATAGTGGGCTTTTCCATTTACCCTTCCGTGTAGCCACTGTGTAGCCACTGTGTAGCCACCAGTACATGGTTTTGTACCGTTATCTCGCGCTATGCCATCAACGCACGCTGACATCGCCCACGCCATCCCAATTCAGAATTACCGGCCCCACCCAGAAGCCTTTGGCGGGCGACTCATTGCTTAGGACCGACTGTTGCACGCACGCGGCATAGAAGTGCGGCGCGGCCTCGCTCGCCAACTCTGCGATTCAGGGCAGCGCAGCGGCATTGGTGGGTGCAATCACCTTTGCCGCCTTGTTACCCTGGTTGAACCGTGCCAGGGCTTCGCGCTCGGGCTTGCTGCCAGCCAGACGCTCCCAGGTCTGGCAGTACACCGCACGCGGGAAGGCGGCATCGCGTAGCACCCTACGCGCAAAGGCGCCGGGCTTGCGTTTCAATGCGCCAACCAGTTGGCGGTAATCAATCGAGCGTCCATGGCGCTTGCAATCGCCAGGCCTGGCGCGCGGAAGGCGCAACACACACTGGCCACCCAGCCAGCACACATTGTGCTCGGCGTACTGGCGCACCATCAACCGGTGCCCAATCAACTGACTGGGCGTGCTGTACTGCGCACCCTTGACGGTGAAGATGGCGTACTTGCTGACCCGCGCCGGAATCTCTTCGAACTCGGCGCTGCGCCGCACCGGCAAGGCCTTGAGCATGGTGCGCTCGATGGCCAGCAACTTGGTGGTTCGTGCATTCGGCGGCGTTGGCGATTTCCGTCATGCCGCAAGCGCGAGCGATGTCGCCCAGGGTGACGGCCAGCAGGCCGGCGTCATTCGCTTCCAGCGATATCGGTCAGATAAGCCGCAATGGCTTCCTCGCTGTCGAGGTAGGGGGTGGCGTCGAACTCGGGCAGTGGCTTGATCGCGAACACGGAACGATTGCAATCGAACGATTACATGCAATCAAGGAAAAGGTCGTGTGCACGCACCCTTGAAGGTGCACGGGCAGGATGGGCAGTTTGAAGCCACTACCACTTCTGGTTGAAATCTGGATGCTTGCTCTTATTCCATGTTGTAAGTCCCAAGCAGCACAATCCAGTCTGCACAAAAAATAAGCAAAGTAACCAGCCTGACCACCCATAGTGGCTCCAGTCGAACGCCCCGGGACGAAGAAAATGGGCGCTACTTCCGGGAGTTGTCGTGAATTGGTTTTATCTCGCTATTGCCATCGTTATGGAAGTCATCGCCACTTCGGCACTGAAAGCCTCGGAATCATTCACCCGGCTACTGCCATCGGTGCTGGTAATAGTTGGCTATTGCATTTCGTTCTATCTGTTGTCACTGACCCTGCGCAGTATTCCCATCGGGATTGTCTATGCGGTCTGGTCAGGCGTGGGCCTGGTCCTGATTACGCTAGTGGCCTGGTTCTTGTATGGACAGCGCCTGGACCTGCCGGCCATGCTGGGTATCGCGCTGATAGCCACTGGTACTATCGTCCTCAACCTATTTTCTAAATCTTCCGTGCAATAAGGTATAGGCACGCAGGGCCAGAAAGGCACATAGCACTTTGGTGACTACCCTGCGGGTTGCCTGGCGTTGACAAACCAAGTCAGCGCCGAATTCCATGCAGCTGCTGCCCGCGATCAGAATGAGTAACGTCACAGTCTGCGGCACTAGGACGTCTACGCATACAGCGAAGTCCTGATCCACAACACGAGCGGGCGAGGAACCCATTGGCGCTAGATTATCCGCTTTGGACATTGCGCCTGTGGCAATAGGTACGCAAGTTCATAAACTCCCCCTCGGTAACCGATACACCACAGGAATTTGCGCAG
>CAIUDG010000033.1 GCA_903897925.1 uncultured beta proteobacterium
CGGCACAAGCGTGAAATGCTCCCAAAGTCCGCAGCCTTCGTCGCGGAGTTCCGCAAATCTGAGCAATCCGAGCGGCAACTTGGGGTCAGGGAATACTGGAAGAAACGGTTTCCAAAGCGATACGGGTGCTGTGAGTAACTGTGTCTAGGACACAGTGAACATCGTCCCATTTTCAGGTTTCTTCACTCACTGAACTAGTGCCGCAGTAGGGAGATACCTTCCGTCTATCCAATCGTAGAGCTGTACATTGGCGACTCCATTCAGTCGATGACCTAGCACCATTGCAAAAGCTGAAGGAGCCTTGATAAACAGATGTAACTTTGTAAGCCTATTCCCAGAACGGAATTGAACGAGCGCAGCTTTGGCTTCGCTAACGGCTAGATTCATAGCGCCTATCCCGTCAAGCGCACGGGTACTCTCTAGTGTCAAGCGCGGTAGCCCGGAAAGGTCGTCTGAAGCGACTGACGAAAGGTCAGCCCCGACTGAAGTGGGGAAGCCTATGCAAGCTACGCCCTCGTTGGTGGGGTTGTTTCCGGCAACCACGCTTTCTGTAAAAAACACGCCTTCTGCCCGGTCATGCACATCCGTTCGGTACTCGAGTCCGTTATGCCCGACCAGTAGCGTAAATCCTCGTGTTGCGCTGAAGACATAGCCCACAAGGCAAGCAGTAGACATTCGCTGCTTCCCGTCGATAGCAATGCATCTCCGCGCGGTACTTCTTTGGATGAATTCGCCAATCTCCAGTCCACCTGCAAGCAAATTCTTCCAATCCAAATGAGTGCAGTGCTCGCGGTCAGGCCCGTTGAATCTCGCTACTGCCAATCCCAGCTTTTGGAACGGGACCACCTCACCGGACAAATACAACTGACTCGGAGCTGTCAACAATCGTGGCGCATCAGCCCCCAGAACTTCAAGAATGGCAGCTTCAATGTCCTTGCGAAAGACGGGGCCGAAGGATGACCCAGCAATGTGGGCCTTGCAACGGTCTCGAAGCGGTGTGACTTGCTTGGCACTGAGGTCCAGTGTCGGTAATTGCCTCTCCCATTCACCGGAAAATGCAGAGTCGGCATTTTCAGAGGCATAGGTCACAAAATCAACGTAGTCCATGGCGAACTCTGCCAGCTCTTTGCGATAGCTGTTCTTCACAACCCAATCTATGACATCTTGGCGTCCGTCTACCAGGAATACGGAGTCCTTTTGGAATGACGCCCCCACTCCACGCAATCGCTCAATCTTCGCCAGCATCGGCGAGACCACCGTGTTGAAGTCTCGGCATACCAATACAAAACGAACGTACTCCTTTGGGGACGTATCAAGGGCAGTCTTAAATCGGGAGATTTCGTCCCAGAATTGGCTTGCGGTTAGCACGTGATTCTTTGCCTCGTACATCACTCGGCATACCCCGTCTGCAGGGGCGAAGTAGCACACCTCGACGTCTCCGATTGCTTCGCTAACCACATGGCTGAACGCGCTCTGTGCCATCCACTGAGGTAAGCACTGAAGCACATAGGCGTCCTGATACTCAAATCCGACTCTCGCGGTTGCTCCACCAGTTGACTCTTTTTCCAATAGGCCTGCCTTCATTGCTTCTCCTCAAAGTCCAGTTCTGACGGATAAATGCTGCCATCTGGCAGATACGTATGTGCGCTGCCCTCGAGCGCCTCACCCGTAAGGCGAAAGATGAGAAGGACAATAAAGTTTGCTCCAACGCGCCTGTCAGTTACTAGCTCGAGCATGGTGGCATGGTCTTGGTGGCTCGGTTGCACACTAAAAAGCGGATGCGAGTGCCACTCGCCCAAATAGTTGAATCTGGTGAAATTGTTGCCCGCTGAACTGCAGAACGCCTTTATGGCCTTCAAGGCTTCCGCCAAGCCACGCACAAAGGAAGCCATCGTTCCTGTGCGCTGTACGGTCAACGTACGGACCGTAAAGTGGTTCACGTCCACGTGTTCGCCCATGAGAACTCCTCCACATTCCAACTGCCCCGCCTTTCTAAGGGCGTGATGCAAGGTAGCCTGGACTTCACCGGGTATCGTTATTCGCAGCACTACGGTGCTCCCCCAGCGCTTTTTTAAGCAGTTCCAAGTCTGCCACTTCATCAGCAGTCAACGCCTCGGGCAGTGCTTCTGCGCGCAACGCACCCGAACAGTCAATTGGAATGGTGTCAAACGGGGCTTTGAATTCCCAATACTTGCGAAACCCCATCAAATACGCAGCGACTGGGTAGGTGGACGCGTCACCCGCGCACAGCGTGTCCAAAGAGAATTGAGTCATTGATGCCGCCAAAGCTCCAACGTCAGCATCGCTCGCCACGTACACCTGCCCTTCTAATTCGACGCCATATTGTTTGACCTTTGCATTCGGTACCGGAGCCATCGTGTCCATCACGCCCAGTACGTGTGACCGGATGCTCAAAGGGTCTGCGTCCAGCGTCGGCCTACTGCGAGCCATCATGGCGCCGATTCCTCCCCCGAAGACCTCACCCCACACCATTGGTACACCCCCACGCTTAGCCAGGGAAGCTAGGGAGACGAAAGCCTGTGCGCTAGCTGTTGCATCGATGATGAGATTGCATTTGCTTAGTTCGGCACTCAATGCGGCTGCCAATTTGGGGTTTTCTTGTCCGGCGTGCCTTACGGTTCGTGTTTGAACCTCAATTCCAGCGGCAATTCGATTTAACTCGCGTCTAACCGCTTCCACTTTCGAAAAGCCGACGTCGAACCAATTTAGCTCGTTACGCACCAGGTTTCCGGGAGAGAGGATGTCATCATCCACCAGGATGAAGCGCCGAACTCCGGTGCGAGCCAGCGACACTGCGATTTTGCTTCCAAGTGACCCCAAACCAATGATTGCCACGGTAACGTCAGCTAGCCTGTTGAACTCCGCCGGCAACCTCTTCTCAGCATCCTCACCATATTCGATGACGTGAAACTCGTAAAAGATTGGACTTTCTCCTCCCTCAAGCGCGAATACTCGAATACCACCACTGACGTCATGAGTAAGTAGTACTTGAAACTGGTCACTCAGTTCCCCTTCCCATGGCCACGCGGTACCCAATATCGACCTCAACGAAGCCGCAGTCGCCACTGAAGACAGCGCTTGAACCGATGGCACCAATACTGCCCATCCAGACCACTCATATCGCTCTTCGGAAAACGCCTTCGGAATGCCCGCTATCGGCGCGCCCAGTACGGTCGGCACGGCTACTGAACTACTTGCTGCGTAACTCACCACCGTCTGGAGTTCAACGCGGGTGGCTTCCGACATGGCCAACGCACTTCTCAGCCCTGCAGTAGATAGAAATCGTCGTGTGTTCCCACGCACGTCCTGTCCTACAGTCGAGTTATGACGGGATGGCACTGCTTCAATCGACGGTATAAATCCGCGCAAGAGTTCGCTCCAGAGCAACTGATTGGCACTTTTGACTAAATCTACGCCGGTGATGCCGGGGTGCCAGTTATCGGGTCCGTATTGGAGGCAGAAGACTCCACTTCCAAGATACTGATGGCTGCTCCAATTAGCCCCCGGCACCCTCGGATAGATGTAGGCAGGCACGTCGGGGAATAGGTCCGGATAGGCCAACACACCCTCGAAGCAACCAACTGACAAGTTCAGGCTGAAGTGCAAGCACAACTCATCTGCGCTAGTCTGATGCCAACCTTGGGCAGCGAAGCCTGGCATGGAGCTGGCGAGTTCAAGCAACTGACGCCGCTCAAGCGCCATTCTTTTTGGTTGGTCGCCAAGCAGCCGTGTCAAGCAAAGCCACCTGGTTTATTGGGATACACAGGCGTAGCAGGGAAAGTGAGACCGCCACCGACAGCGCCGCGCAGCAACGTGTTTGCCAAACCGTTGGACGCCCGACTTTCTGCAGCAGACGCAGGGAATCGCGAACCCAGTACCTGACGCCACAGTTTGAGCGCCTCGTCAGCGTCAGGCTCGTCCTTCGCCTTGCGTGCCAGCGCCGCCTGCTCCTTTAGCTTGTCATAGAAGGTTTTGAACTCGTCCGCTTTAACAGCAGAAAAGACATTGTTGCCGGGTACACCAGGGTCTTCAATATTGGGCACTGTCCCAATCAGTGCGTCGTACCAGTAGGCGTCCCGAATAGCTTCCAAGAGTTTTACGAACAGCGTCTCATAGTTCGCCTCGGTGTAGTTCATGTGCTTGGCAACCAAGCACTCCAGAATGAAGCCCTTTGGACGCTTCTGGTCCGCCAAATGAACACGACGCCACCACTTAAAGAGCTTAACCAAAGGCTTAAACCTGCCGCCCGCTTGCGTATTCACGTCCACTGTCCATTGGGTATGCGCCGGTGGATTGGTCGTCAACCACTCCTTCAGGTGGATATCCGGGATGAGGTAAGCATCGCCGTCCTCAATGACCGGAACGACGTCCATGTCGACTGAGCTCAGCTTTACGTTGATGGAGCGGCGGTTAACCGTGAGGTTCTTGTAGCCCGCATCAACCAGCGCCTTATGCACGGCGTCCAGCACAACTTGCGGTTCGTCCTCTTCAGTGTGGCTAGTGACTGCAATGATGTCGACATCTGGGCGTTGCAGTACACCCCCAACATTTGTTGGACGGATTGCAGTGTCGCGTTTGTAGGAACCTGACAGGAAGGTCTCAACATGCAAGTCACCGAATTCCTCGTGTTCTGCAAGAGCTGTACGTAGCGTTTTGTGAGCGCTAGAGCACGCCGTGACGGTCGACTCTGACGGTTCGATGTCCTTAAGCATGTCGATGAATTGCTGTTGCGTCGTCATAAGGTTTTCGCCTCGCGTTAAAGGTTACAGATATCCAACGTTCTGACTTCATTTGTTGTCCTTGAGGGCAACAGCCGTAAATCTAGGATTTACAGACATATCATAGGGTAAGTTCGGATATGTTGTCTAGCTGGACAACAGTATAACAACAGAATTGGAAATTTTGCATTTGGCCTTTTAAGCACCCACGGCGCCAGGTAAGCACGTCGTTCTGCTACTTGAATCCAGCCGAATGCCGGACAATTACTGAAATGGCGGATAACGGAGAAGAGCGCTCCGCCAATTATTTGCAAAGGAAATCGCACTCAAAATGGCACAAACAGGTCTGGGCATAGCCCTAAAAAGCCTTCGCGAGAGAAGAACTCTTTCTTTACGGGAAATGAGCCAGCTATCCACTGTTGACCATGCCTACGTTCACCGCCTTGAGACAGGTGAGAAAACTGGTCCATCCGTCGAATTGGTGGGTAAGTTGCTCAAGGTACTCAAGCCAAGTGAAAGAGATGGAGACTTGGTTAAGTGGTTGATTGACCATGCAGACACTGACCCTGCTCTTGTGGAATTCGTACTTGCGGACCCAAGCATTTCCGTTGAAGTGTTCACTGCTGCCGCCGGCGTTAGACATCGAGGTACCGCACGACCGGACCCAGCAACCCTTATTGCCCGCATAAAGCGGGCCTTTGAAGACGACGAGTAAAGGAAGGTTCGGGAGGCCATGAATGAAGCAGACATACAACAAAAAGCCCGTGCCTTTGTTGCTGGCGTTGACACTTCGGACATCCAGAATGACCTAGGTCCTTATGCCAAGGCCGCCAATGCCAAAATCGTCACCGAAGTGCTGGGTGAAGGTGAATCCGGCTACACAATTACAAAGCCGAGCGGCAAGCACATCATTACGGTGAATTCATTGGAACCGCTTGAGCGTCAACGATTTACGATTTGCCACGAAGTGGCTCACATCGTCTTGGAGTTGCCCTCCAGTCATACTGAGGTGCCATCGTGGTCATACGCGAAGCGCGACATAAACGAGGTGATGTGCGATACCTTTGCCGCGGAACTTTTGATGCCCTATGTCGCCTGGCGTGCCAAAGTTCCTAAAGATGAACCCTCGATAGAAGTCCTTGAATACCTGGCAGCTGTGTTTCGAACCTCGTTTCCGGCAACTGCTTCGCGTTACGCAACACTCGCTGACAGGCCTTGCGCCTATGTAACGATGGAGCGCGGCCAGGTGCGCTACGCCGCACGGTCTACGTTATTGCGGCAAGCAGGGGCATGGATTCCACCGAAGTCGCCAATTCCATCCGGGTCAGTTGCATATCGAATTCGAGAGACCGGAGCCAGTAATTTGGAGACTGAGGAAGTCGCCCAAGACATATGGTTCGAAAACTGGGAAAAGGGGCTTGACCTCTGGGAGTTGGCTCGGCACTACGCACGGACAGACACCACAGTGTCGCTCTTGTGGTTCGACGAAGACGACCTACCTGAAGTGGAGGTCAACAGATTCGGTGTTCGGGTTGCTCAGGACGAAGGTTTGACAGAATTAACAGGCGAGCTTGCTTGGCCAAGCGGAAAGAAAAGACGCTAGGAGGCCACTTTCGCTGCGAATCACTGCGTTCTACGCAAAAATTTCACATTCATCGATGCCCCTTGTTCCCGTGGCTAAAAGCTTTCCCCATTGCCTTTTTTCGCTCTAAAGACATCCTAAAGTCCGCCCCTGACTACACATCTCCAGATTACTGGAGATGTTTGTGGAACTTGTTGTTGGCGTGGGATTTGAGGGCAAGGAGCTGTGCGCGTATGCGGTCAATCGCGAGGGAGAGGGCACGCACTTTCCCGTTGCAGACCTATATCGTCGCGGTTTAGACAACACGACAAGAAAATCCATGAGCCGCATCACAACAAACTTCTGCGAATGGAGCCTAGCTGACCCACGTGAATACCTTCATGAAGTTGGATTTTCAGCGTCAGCGTCAGTGGCCATAAATCAGCATTTTTTTGAGTTCCAAGCAGACGGCACTCGATTCGTAGTGCCGGCACTTCTGCTCATGCGTGAGATTTTTCGGCCTGCAAAGTTTTTGTTGCCCATGATGTTCAGGCCACATGCTCTTGAACAACTCAGCAAAGCTGAAGTGCTGGCTTCAGGAGAGACAGTTTTCACTGCGGAAGCAAGCTGGGCCACGCCAGGTCGGGTAAAAAGTTACAGCGATTGGGGCGAGACCATGAACTGGATGAACATTCATCCGAGCGCAAAGGAAATGGCTTCAAGCGTGCACCGCTACGCGCTTTCTGGCTTTGTGGGACTCGAACTACCGATGGCAACTGCTCAGGTTGTATGTCGAGGTATTCGCATAAAGAAAAAAATGTTTGTGACCAGCCTAACGTTGACGACGCTGACACCACTCGACTTCCCGGAATCGCGATTTGCGAAGGCACTTCCCCTGCTTCACATGCACGCTGGCACTCTCGGCAAGGGAGAGACCCGCGTTACTTCCGCAGCCAATTTTGTGGTCCCGGTTCATATGAATGGCACTGTTGAACTCACAGACTATGAGTGGGAATTGGTTGAGCCCGTCCTAATGTCCAACAGAAAGTGCAACCAGCCATTTACGCGCTCGCCTCGAGATTTGCTGGACGGTATATTGGGGAAACTGGCCTCTGGAAAGCCTTGGAGAACCGCACCTTACAAGGTTGGCACTTACCAAAATGCGGTCACAGCGTAACCGTCTAGCGATCCCATCTTGAAGTGATCCGCCGTCATCCTGATGATGCCCATTTACAAACCAAATGGGCATTTACATGGGTGCAATAAAGGGCGGGACCAGACGCAATCACAGTGATGCATTTAAGGCGCAGGTGATAGCCGAGTGCGCACAGCTCGGTAAGTCAGTGTCTGGCGTGGCTTTAGCGCATGGCATTAATTCAAATTTGCTAAGCGCTTGGCTGCGCAAATCGGAATCGGCCCCTGTTCGACAGATTAACCGTGATGCGTCGTTGGCGGGCGCCCCGAATCTGGCGTCTGAGCAGTTTGTTTCTGTGCATGTGGCGGCACCCATCGCGCAAAGAAGTTCGCCCACCAGACCATCTGCCATTCAACTTGAACTGCGCCGTGGGAACGCGACGGTGAATGTGACGTGGCCCAGTGAGCTGGCCAGCGAGTGTGGTTCTTGGTTGCGAGAGTGGCTGCGATGATCCGCATAGACGCGCTGTGGTTGGCCACCACCCCGATAGACATGCGCATGGGTACAGAGCGTCTGCTGGCACGGGTGGTGCAAGTGTTCGGGGTCGCACAGGCCCATCATGGTTACCTGTTTGCGAATGCGCGTGGCAACCGCATGAAGTTGCTGTTGCATGATGGCTTTGGCATGTGGTGTGCGGCCCGCCGGCTTAATCAAGGTGGCTTCGAATGGCCGCGCGGTGGCGCTGGTATGGCAACCTCCATCACATTGACCAAGCAGCAATTCGATGCGCTGGTGCTGGGGCTCCCATGGAATCGACTGGAACAAATGCAGTCCATTACACGCCTGTGAGAACTGTGAACTGACGGACGATACAGGGCAATTGGCGGATGCCCTAATTCCAATATCGGTGTATTTTTTGCACAATGCAAACATGCTCAACGTGCATGAACTCAGCGCCAAAGACTTTGTCGGTCTGAGTCCAGAGGCCGCCGCAGCATTGGCGGCCAAGGTACTCCAGCACATCGGTCAGCAAGACCAGAGCCTTGCCCAGAACCGGCAGAAAATTGAATCGCAGGCAAAGGCCATCGAGTTCAAGGAAGCCCGTATCCAGAGCATTCTTTTTGAATTGCGTCGACTGAAGGCATGGCGCTTTGATGCCAAGACCGAACGCATGAATGCTGAGCAGCGCCAGTTGTTTGAAGAAACGTTGGCAGCCGACCAGGCCGACCTGGAAGCCCAACTCGCAGCGCTGAAGGCAGCCTCCAAGGAATCTGGCGACACGCCGAGCACCGACACCCGCCGTCAACCCAAACGCCAGGCCCTGCCAGAACACCTCAAACGGGTGGAGCACCACCACGAGCCTGAGAACACAACCTGCGGCTGTGGTCAGGCAATGGTGCGCATTGGCGAAGACGTGAGCGAACGCCTGGACATCATTCCGGCCGAATTCTTTGTGCATCGCCACATTCGTGGCAAGTGGACTTGCAAGTGCTGCCAGACGCTGGTGCAAGAGCCGGTCGCGCCACAGGTCATCGACAAAGGCATGCCCACGGCTGGCCTGGTGGCACACACTGCGGTGAGCCGTTTCGTTGATCACATTCCGTATTACCGGCAAGAACAAATCAACGCCCGCTCGGGCGTTCGCACACCGCGTTCGACGTTGGCGTCGTGGGGCGGCCAGGCCGGAGCCAGCTTAGTGCCGCTGTATGACGCGCATCGGGAGTTTGTACTGAGTTGCCCGGTGGTGCATGCGGATGAAACGCCCGTGGCCATGCTGGACCCCGGAGCGGGCAAAACCAAACGGGCTTATATCTGGGCCTATGCCAGGAGCGGATTTGATATCTCACCCGGCGTGGTGTATGAATTCTGCTTGGGCAGAGGCGCAAAGTATCCACTGGAATTCCTCCAGGGCTGGTCGGGCACGCTGGTCTGCGATGGCTATGGCGGGTACGAACAGGTATTGCAAAAGGACAAACGCATTGGCGCCGCATGCATGGCGCACGCACGCCGCAAGTTTGACGAGCTGACTAGGGACAATCTGAGTCCGGTGGCCACGCAGGCTATTCAGCGCATTGCAGCGCTGTACAAGATCGAGCGCCAGATCAAAAGCTTCTCGGTAGAAGATCGACTTGCAGCAAGACAGGCCAGCTCCAAACCACTCTGCGAGGACTTGCACGACTGGCTGAAACTGGAGCGCCAGCGCGTGCCCGATGGCAGCGCCACGGCCAAGGCGATTGATTACAGTCTAAATCGCTGGGACGCGCTCACCGTCTATCTGGACAACGGCGCAGTGCAAATCGACAACAACCATATCGAGAATCTGATTCGTCCGTGGGCGATGGGCAGAAAGGCATGGCTCTTCGCTGGAAGTGAACTGGCTGGCCAGCGTGCCGCCGTTGTAATGAGCCTGCTGCAATCAGCCAAGCTGCATGGCCATGACCCATGGGCTTATTTGAAAGATGTGCTGACCCGTCTTCCTGGGCATATGAATAGTCGGATCGACGAGTTACTGCCGCACCGCTGGCAACCAGATTGAAGTCGGCACAATGCTGATGTATGAAAAACATCGAAGCATTAATCGCTGACGGCGGCGACATCACGATTGGCGCGATCTACCCGATCGAATGCGCGGCGACCGCCGCCGACAACCACAACACCGTCGCAACGCTGGTTCGCCGGGACAGCGAAACGCTGAACGCTTTACTCAAGCGGCTCGATAAGGCAATTGGGAAGTTCTATGACGATGATGAAATCGTCGACGAAATAAACGGCGATTGATTCAGCGAATGCCGTCAAGACGGCACGGCTGGACGCTTACGTCACAGCGTGCCGGGATTGGACTCGTCGGGGCGTTTTAGGCGAAGTAATTCGCGTGCTAGAGACCTCTCGCACGGCACCTTAAGGGTGCAAATGTAGGCCTTCTGCGATTGCACCCAATGGAGGCACGCCTTCTTAGTGCACCAAAATCGCCAATAGTGATTGGCCAATGAAATGCGCCCCTGCATTGAACGCACCTCTTGTTTAAGCTGTGTGACTGGGTCCGTCCACTTTTGGTGAAGTCATGCATCTAGCGAAAGCAGCTAAATGCCGGTGCACCAAACTGAGGCAGCAACATCGCTGCACTTCCATTTACACATCCTAAAAGTGACTTCAGGCACGCCACGCAGGTGATTTGTCGAAGCCACCATCGCTACACTTTTGGCAAACTTGGGAACTCTCGGGAGGCTGAAAAAGGTGTACCAAGGCTTTCAGCAACCATCTAAAGTCCTCATTTCACGACTTTAATGTCATCAAAGAAATGGAGCTGAAAAATCCATTTCACGACCTGAATGTAATTCGATTACGTGAAATTTTGGGTTTTCAGAGGGAAAGTCATTTCACGACTTATTTGTAATCCACCACTGGCGGATGGCACTTTGCTCACCCAACACCAGTGCCGCCACCAGTGGCGCCTGCGGACTTTCGCCCAGGCGTGCCTGGATGCGTTCGCGCACCCACTGGCGCGCCTGCGCCACTGGTGCCTGCCCGGTCTGCGCCAGCCGCAGCGGCGCCACATCGTGCGGCCCGCTGCGCACATAGGCAGTGGCCTGCAGCCCCTGCTCCCAGAGCCACAATTCGTAGTCAAAACCGTGCGGATTGTGTTGGCCGTGCGGCGCCTTCAGGCGCAGGCTCAGGCGCCAGCGCTCGCCAGCCCGCAATGGCGGCAATTCGCGCGCGCTGCCGGCGCGCGCGTGGCCGCGCGGATGGACGCCGGCATACCAGCCAACATCCAGCAACGGCGGCAGGCGGATTGACTGGCCGTCCAGCAACGCCGACTCCGGCCGCAGCCGAAAACGCCAGGCATGCGGCTGCTGCTGCGGCAACTGGCTGACCACGCCCTGCACCAGCACATCGCGCCCTTCCCAGCGCGGGTCGAGCGCGCTCTGTTCAAAATACAGGCTGCGCCAGCCGGTCAGCGCAGCCGCCAGAGCGGCAATACCGAGTAACAGCCAAACGGCGCGCACGCGCCGGCCAAAACGGTGGCACCAAGCCAGCGCGACACCGGCTACGGCGCCAAGCGCCGTCCATCCATAGGCCCAGGCCGACCACAGCTCGGCTTGCTGCAACTGCAGCACAGTGCCCAGCAGCCAGCCCGCCAGCACCGGAAATGGCCCCAGACGGGCATTGCAAGGGACGCCGGAGCCCGGCAATAAAGAAGGCATAGGCTCGGCATGCTAGCCAGATAATCAGCTTGGCCCGGCTCTTGCTATCCAGATTGGACGATGCAGCGCCCATTAATCGGGCGACAATGAGGTGCATTGCAACCCGAAACCGGGCCCCACAAGGACTGGTATGCGACCCAACGAGAGCCGAACATGTCTATCCACGCCGCGCTGACCCACGTTACCCATTACACCTACGACAAACTGGTCAATCTCGGCCCCCAAGTGATCCGCCTGCGCCCGGCACCGCACTGCCGCAGCAAAATCATTTCCTATTCACTCAAAGTGGAACCGGAAACACACTTTCTAAACTGGCAACAGGACCCGTATGCCAACTACCAGGCTCGCCTGGTGTTTCCGGAAAAGACCCGGGAGTTCAAGGTCAGTGTCGACCTGGTGGTGGAAATGGCGGTGTACAACCCGTTTGACTTCTTCCTGGAGCCCAGCGCCGAAGAATTCCCGTTCCAGTACGAGGCCCTGCTGAAGCACGAACTGGCGCCCTATCTGGTGACCGAGGCAGCAACGCCCAAACTGGACGCCTTCCTGGAACAAGTCGACCGCAGCAAACGCCGCACCATCGACTTCCTGGTCGACATCAACCAGCTGGTGCACAAGGCCATCAACTACACCATCCGCATGGAACCCGGCGTACAAACGCCGGAAGAAACCCTGGCGCTGGGTTCAGGCTCCTGCCGCGACTCCGGCTGGCTGCTGGTGCAAATGCTGCGCCGTTGCGGTCTGGCAGCGCGCTTTGTCTCGGGCTACCTGATCCAGCTGACACCGGATGTGAAATCGCTCGACGGCCCGAGCGGCACCACGGTCGACTTCACCGATCTGCACGCCTGGTGCGAGGTCTACCTGCCGGGCGCGGGCTGGATCGGTCTGGACGCCACCTCCGGCCTGCTCGCTGGCGAGGGCCATATTCCACTGGCCTGCACACCGCAGCCTTCGGGCGCAGCACCGATTGAAGGCGGCGTGGACAAATGCGAAGTCGAGTTTTCGCACCACATGCAGATCGCCCGCCTGTACGAATCGCCGCGCGTCACCAAACCCTATACGCCGGAGCAATGGCAACAGGTTATGGACCTGGGCGCGCAGGTAGACCGCGAACTGGTCGCCGGCGATGTGCGCCTGACCATGGGCGGCGAACCCACCTTCGTCGCCGTCAACGACCGCGACGCACCAGAATGGAACACCGACGCCCTGGGTCCGACCAAACGCGGCTTTGCCACCGCGCTGGTACACAAGCTGCGCGCCGAATACGGCGAAGGCGGCTTTCTGCACTTCGGCCAGGGCAAGTGGTATCCCGGCGAGCAACTGCCGCGCTGGGCTCTGAACATCTACTGGCGCGCCGACCAGCAACCGGTCTGGAACGATCCAACGCTGTTCACCGACGAGCGTGAACCCACGCACTACACCAGTGCCGACGCCGGCAACTTCATCCGCACCCTGGCCGCCAAACTCGGTCTGACCGACAAATTCATCCAGGCCGGCTACGAAGACACCTGGTATTACCTGTGGCGCGAACGCCGCCTGCCGGTCAATGTCGACCCGTTTAACTCGCGCCTGGACGACGAGATGGAGCGCTCGCGCCTGCGCCGCGTATTCGCGCAAAAACTCGACAGCGTGATTGGCTATGTGCTGCCGCTGCGCTCCGGCACCGGCCCACGCCTGACCGGCCCCGAGTGGATCACCGGCCCCTGGTTCTTCCGCGACGAACGCATGTACCTGATGCCGGGCGACTCGCCCATGGGCCTGCGCCTGCCGCTGGATTCGCTGCCCTGGGTCAGCGAGGGCGACTTTCCCTACCTGGTGGAACAAGACCCGAGCACGCTGCGCGACGCCCTGCCCAGCCACGCGGCGCTGGCCGCCCGTTACACCCCAGGTGCCAACGCCAGCGCAGCGACAGCAGCAGCAGCGGCGGCAGCCGGCGGAGCCAGCAACGCCACGGCAAAGTCCAGCGCCGCCGGCACCACGCCGTACCTGGCCGGCACCGGCGCCCAGAGCGAAGCCGCCCGCAAGCAGCAAAGCCGCACCAGCAGCGCGCTGAACCGGGTTGCCAGCAACGCCCAGAGCGCGGTGCAGGCTGAACCGGCCGACTTCGCCCGGGTACCGGCGCGCCAGGAGTCCGCCCACTGGATCACCCGCACCGCCCTGTGCGTCGAAGTGCGCGACCCGCGCCGTGCCAACGGCCCCAAGGCCGAAGCCATTGGTAGCGCGTCCGGCGTGCTGTATGTCTTCATGCCGCCGCTGGAATTGCTGGAAGACTACCTCGACCTGCTGGCCGCCATCGAAGCCACCGCCACCGAGCTGAAAGTCAAGCTGGTGCTCGAAGGCTATCCGCCACCGCGCGACCCGCGCCTGAAACTGCTGCAGGTCACGCCGGACCCGGGCGTGATTGAAGTCAACATCCACCCGGTCAGCAACTGGAAAGAACTGGTCTACAACACCGAATTCCTCTACAACGCGGCCTTCGAGTCGCGCCTGTCGGCGGAAAAATTCATGACCGACGGGCGCCACACCGGCACCGGCGGGGGCAACCACTTTGTCATGGGCGGCGCCACGCCGGCCGACAGTCCGTTCCTGCGCAAGCCGGAACTGCTGGCCAGCTTGCTGCTCTACTGGCACAACCATCCCTCCCTGAGCTATCTGTTCAGCGGCATGTTTGTCGGCCCGACCAGCCAGGCCCCGCGCGTCGACGAAGCCCGCAACGACCAGCTCTACGAACTCGAAATTGCCATCGAACAGATTTACGCCAACCGCGAAAAATATGGCCAGAGCATGCCGCCCTGGCTGGTCGACCGCACGCTGCGCAACATCCTGATCGACGTCACCGGCAACACCCACCGCAGCGAGTTTTCGATCGACAAGATGTATTCGCCGGACTCCGCCACCGGACGCCTGGGCCTGCTCGAGCTGCGCGCCTTTGAAATGCCGCCACACCCGCACATGAGCAGCGTGCAGCAGCTGCTGCTGCGCGCCCTGGTGGCGCGCTTCTGGAACCAGCCCTACCAGGCCCCGGCCACCCGCTGGGGCACCGAGCTGCATGACCGCTTCATGCTGCCGGCCTTCATCAAGATGGACTTTGATGACGTCATTGCCGAAATGAAGCTGGCCGGCTACGCCTTCGACCCGAGCTGGTTTGCGCCGCATTACGAATTCCGTTTCCCGATCGTTGGCAGCCTGAAGAATGGCGGCGTCGAGCTGACACTGCGCAATGCGCTGGAACCCTGGCACGTGATGGGCGAGGAAAGCGCCGCCGGCGGCACCGCCCGCTATGTTGACTCCTCGCTGGAGCGCATGGAAGTGCATGTCACCGGCTTCAACGAGTCGCGCTATGTGCTGACCTGCAATGGTCAGGCACTGTCAATGCAAAGCACCGGCACGGTCGGCGAATTTGTTGCCGGTGTGCGCTACAAGGCCTGGAACCCGCCGAGCAGCCTGCACCCCAGCATCGCCATGCACGCGCCGCTGACCTTTGACATCGTCGACACCTGGATGAAACGCTCGATCGGCGGCTGCCAGTACTTCGTCACCCACCCCGGTGGCCGCAGCTACGACACCTTCCCGGTGAACTCCTACGAAGCCGAAAGCCGGCGCCTGGCGCGCTTTGCCGCCATGGGCCACACCCCTGGCACCCTGGTCGTGCCACCGGCCAGCATCCACGTTGCCGCCAGCAAGGAATTCCCCTTCACGCGCGACCTGCGGCGCAGCTGATGGCGCATCCGCCGCCGGCCCATTTTTTAATTCAACCTGACAACTTAGCAATGACATCACTCAACTTCATCGGCGGCGAAAAAGGCGGCGTAGGCAAATCCGTGGTCGCCCGCGTGCTGGCCCAGTATTTCATCGACAAAGGCCGCGCCTTCACCGGTTTTGACACCGATCGTTCGCACGCCTCCTTCACCCGCTTTTATGCCGACTACGCGGCCCCGGTCGTGGTTGACAGCTACGAAGGCCTGGACACCATTGCTGGTGAATTCGAAGCCCTGGAAGACGGCAGCGAAGAAGGCGCCAAGTGCGTCATCGTTGATCTGGCGGCCCAGACTGCGGCCCCGCTGGCGCGCTGGATCCAGGACTCCGACCTGCTGACGGTGATGCAGGAACTCGGCGTGCAAGTCAATTTCTGGCACGTGGCCGACGCCGGCAAAGACTCGGTCGACCTGCTCGACAAGCTGCTCGCCACCTATGGCGCCGGCCCGAACTACTTCGTGGTGCGCAACCTCGGTCGCGGCAGCGATTTCAAGCAGCTGGACCAGTCCGACGCCATGTCCAACGCCCTGGCACTGGACGCCAAAGTAATTACCCTGCCCTGCCTGCACGAAGCCAGCATGCGCAAAATCGACCGCCAGAACAGCAGCTTCTGGGCCGCCTGCAATGCCAAGCAAGGCCCGGACGCACTGGGCCTGCTGGAGCGCCAGCGCGTACGCACCTGGCTGAAAAACGCTTACGCCGCCCTGGACAGCCTGGCACTGGCCTGAAAAGCAACGGCGCCACTGGCATACTTAGCGCCTTGAACGCCCAAGCCGATCCCAGCCCCAACCCCAGCAGCACCAGCGGCAACGCCGACTGGTCGGCCTTGCTGCGCGCCTGGGCCGCCACCGCCGGCCATTTTGATGAGCTGCGCGGCGGCCACAGCCAGGAAATCAGCCCGGTCTGGCAGCAATTTTTCGAGCAGTCCGAAGCCCTTGTCAGCCGCGACCTGGACCAGCGCTTTGGCAATCTGCAGCGCCAGGTGCGTGACAACGGCGTCACCTACAACGTCTATGCCGACCAGGAAGGCCCGCAACGGCCCTGGTCACTGGACCTGTTCCCGCTGCTGGTAGACGCCCAGAGCTGGCAGCACATTGAAGCCGGCGTCAGCCAGCGCATGAAGCTGCTGGAGGCCGTCATGGCCGATGTCTACGGTCCACAACACTTCCTGCAGCAGGGCCTGCTGCCGCCGGCACTGGTGCAGGGCCATCCCGGCTATCTGCGGGCCATGCATGGCGTGCTGCCGGCCGGCGGCGTGTTCCTGCACGTCGCCGCATTTGATCTGGCGCGCGGCCCGGACGGCCTGTGGTGGCTGATCGGCCAACGCTGCCAGGCGCCTTCCGGCCTGGGCTATCTGCTGGAAAACCGACTGGCCGTATCGCGCCAGTTCCCCCAGGCCTTCCAGGGCATGCGGGTACAACGCCTGGCCGCCACCTACCGGGCCCTGATGGAAAGCCTGAAAACACTCAGCCCGGCCGGCGCCCAGGCGCACCTGGCCCTGCTGACACCCGGCCCCTACAACGAAACCTATTTCGAACACGCCTACCTGGCGCGCTACCTCGGCCTGACGCTGGTCGAGGGCAGCGACCTGATCGTGCGCGACGAGCGCCTGTACCTGAAGACCCTCAAGGGCCTGGTGCCCATTGATGGCCTGCTCAAGCGCGTCGACGACCAGTACCTCGACCCGCTGGAACTGCGTGCCGACTCCACCCTGGGCGTGCCCGGCCTGTTGCAGGCGATCCGCGCCGGCAATGTGCTGGTGGCCAATGCGCCGGGTTCGGCCTTCCTTGAATCCCCCGCCATGCTCGGCTTTCTGCCAGCTCTGGCGCGCCACGTGCTGCAGCAAGAGCTGCGCCTGCCGGCGCTGCCGACCTGGTGGTGCGGCGAACGCAGTGCCATGGACGAAGTGCTGCCGCGGCTTGACCAGCACACCGTCAAGCCAACCTACAGCGGCTCCGCGCTGCACGAAAATTTCGACTCCGTGATGGGCCGCAAGCTCAGCCAAAGCGCCCTCGACACCTGGGCCGGGCGCATTCTGCGCCAGGGCGAAGACCACACCATCCAGGCCTATCTGCCGCTGTCGCAGATGCCAACTTGGCACAGCGGCAGTGGCAACAGCAGCGGCCAACTGCAGCCCAAATCCACCGTGCTGCGGGTGTTTGCCGTGTCCGATGGGCGCGACGCCGACGGTCAGCCGCGCTGGCGCATTCTGCCCGGCGGCATGGCCCGCGTTGCCGGCACCAATGTCGACCTCACCACCATGCAGCGCGGCAGCAGCAGCGCCGACGTCTGGGCCCTCACCGAGGGCGAGGTAGACACCACCACCCTGCTCACGGCCAACCAGACCCCGCGCGTGCCGCCACAGCGCAAACGGCTGGTGACCAGCCGCGCGGCCGAAAACCTGTACTGGCTTGGCCGCTACACCGAGCGCGCAGAAAATTCGGTGCGCCTGGCACGCCTGAGCCTGGAATACCTCGGCGGCGAAGACCAGAACCTGGCCCCCTTGCTGAACTGGCTGACGCAAATGGCCATCAACAACACCCTGGTGCTGCCCAGCGTGCCCTCGGCACTGCAGGCACGCCGGGTGTTTGAACGTTCCTTGATTGCCAGCCTCGGCAGTACCGACGGCGCCACCAGCGTCGGCTTCAACCTGCGCGCCCTGAAAATGGCCGCCGCTGCAGTGCGGGAGCGCCTGTCGCAAGAGCACTGGAACATCATCGTGCGCGCCGAAGAAGAACTGTTTTCCAGCTGCGCCGCCGACTACGCGCGCGGCGACTATTCGTCGGTCAGTGCCCTGCGCGTGCTCAAAAGCAGCAGCGACTATCTGGCCGCCATCACCGGCGCGCAAACCGACCGCATGACGCGTGACGACGGCTGGCGCCTGCTCAGCATCGGTCGCCACATTGAACGCCTGGCGTTCCTGGCACACGCGCTGGAACGCGGCTTTGCACTCGGCACCCTGGTGACCGACGCCGGCTTCGAGGCCATGCTCAACCTGTTTGACAGCACCATTACCTACCGGGCCCAATACCAGCAAAGCCGCGACCTGCTGCTGCTGACCGACCTGCTGGTGCAGGACCGCGACAACCCGCGCTCGCTCGCCTGGGTCGCCCACACGTTGCGCGGCCGCCTGTCCAAACTGGCCGGCAGCCCGGACTCCCAGCTCAGCCCGCTGGCACAAAAAGTACCAGACCCGGCGAACTGGGACTACGAAGAAACCAGCGACTGCGGCAGCGAACTGCTGCAGCCCCTGTCCATCGTGGAACTGCTGCAGGCGCTGCGCGAAGCCGCCTACCTGGTGTCCGACGAAATCAGCAGCACCTATTTCACCCACTCCGGGCGCACCAAGCAAAGCGTGGGCACCTGATGCTGCTGCAAATCACCCACGACACGCATTACCGCTACCAACCGGCGGTGGAAACCGCCCAGCACATGGCCTATATGCAGCCGTGCAGCCATGCCACGCAAGTGCTGCTGGACCATTCCTTGCTGATCAACCCGCTGCCGGCACAAACGCGCAGCATGAACGACGTCTACGGCAACACCCGCTGCTTCTTTTCGCTGCAAGTGCCGCACGCCGAATTAAGCGTGGTGGCGCACAGCCTGGTGGCGACCCAAAGCAGCCCGGAAGTCCAGAGCAGCATCGCCTGGGACAAAGTGCGCGAGGCCTTTCGCTACCGCGCCGGCGCCCCCTTTGACGCAGCCTCGGAATTCCTGTTTCCCTCGCCCTTTGTGCCGCGCCACAGCGAATTTGAAGCCTATGCGCGGCCCAGCTTCGGCTGCGGCGTCGGACTGCTGGCCGGCACCATCGAGCTGATGCAGCGCATCCACGCCGACTTCACCTACGCCAGCCAAAGCACCCAGATCAACACGCCGGCGCTGCAGGCGCTGGAACAGCGCAAGGGTGTGTGCCAAGACTTTTCCCACATCATGATCGCCTGCCTGCGCACCCTGGGCCTGCCGGCGCGCTATGTCAGCGGCTACCTGCTGACACAGCCGCGTCCTGGTGAGCAGCGCCTGCTTGGCAGCGACGCCTCACATGCCTGGGTCAGCGTCTACCTGCCCGATCTGCCCGACGGTGCGCGCTGGTGCGATTTTGACCCGACCAACCAGCGCTGGGGCTGGCATGCCCCGGGCGAAGACTACATTACCGTGGCCACCGGACGCGACTTTGGCGACGTGTCGCCGCTGCGTGGCGTGATCCACGGCGGCGCCAGCCACACGCTGACGGTCGGTGTCACGGTGCAAGCTGCCAACGAAACCTTTGCCACGCCGGATACCGGGCCATCCCTTTGGCAATCACAGTCTTCATCGCAATCGCAATCGCAATCGGAGTCACAGTCTTCATCGCAATCGCAGTCACAATCCCAAGGCGCCGACCTTCCAATTCGGTCGGCAAGCTAAATACCACAAGGAAACTATCCCATGAGCGTTTACACAACCCTGAGCGAACTCGGCATTGAACTGCCCCCGGTCGCCGTCCCCGCTGCCGCCTATGTGCCTTTCGTGCAAAGTGGCAACCTGGTCTATCTGAGCGGCCACATTGCCAAGAAAAATGGCGCCGTCTGGGTCGGCCAGCTTGGCAAAACCATCGGCACCGACGAAGGCCGTGCCGCCGCGCGCGCCATCGCCATTGACCTGCTCGGCACCTTGCACGCCGCAGTGGGCGACCTGAACCGCGTTACCCGCATCGTCAAACTGATGTCGCTGGTCAACTCGAGCGGCGACTTCACCGAACAACACCTGGTCACCAACGGCGCCAGCGAACTGATCAGCCAGGTGTTCGGCGCCCGTGGCGCGCACGCCCGCAGCGCCTTCGGCGTAGCGCAAATTCCTCTGGGGGCCTGCGTCGAAATCGAAATGATCGCCGAAGTCGCCCCAGCCTGAACAATGGGGCGGAAGCAGAAACCGCCGAGCTGACGAGCACCTGACGTGCGCCGGAAATTTGACAATTAAGTCACTAATGTGACCAGGGAAACACATTAGGGTAAGCGCGTGTATTGCCAACAAGTTAATTGGCAGACACTCGCGGAAATATCCATAATCCGGCGCTCAGGACGTAAGTCCCAAGACGGTTCCCATGTTCGTTGCAAAAATTCTTCACCCAGGTGCCGCACTGATGCGGCAGCTGTCCTTTGCCGGAAAAATCGGCCTGGTCCTGTTGTTGTCGACTGTCCCCCTGTTGGCGCTGCTCTGGCTCACGTGCTTGAGCGACAAGCCTGGCGACGATCTGCACACGGCAACACTTTGCTGCACCGCCGCGTTTGCACTGCTGCTGTACTTTTTGCTGGCCTTGTACCACAGCGTGGTCGCAGACCTGCAGCATCTCGAGCAGGCAGCTCAGCAACTTGTCACTGGTGACTTGCGCCTGACCCTGGTCGGGCGCGATGGCGACGAACTGGGTCGGCTGATGGGCACGCTGACACAACTCGGCCACGCCGTGTCGTCGATGGTGGCCAATGTCCGCAGCAATGCCGCCTTTGTCGCCCATGCCGGCAAAAGCCTGGCGCGTGGCAACCACGCGCTGGCCGACCGCACCGAGCAGCAGGCGTCCAATCTGGTCCAGACTGCCAGCAGCGTCAACTCCCTTTCCGGCACGGTGCAGGAAAACGCCGATACGGCGGCCCTCGCCAACCGCCAGGCCAGCGAAGTGCGCGATGTCGCCGTCAGCGGCGCCAGCACCATGGCGCAGGCAGTGGAAGCGGTGGAAGCAATTCAGGCCAGCGCCAAACGCATGGACGAAATTGTCGGCGTGATTGATGGCCTGGCGTTCCAGACCAATATCCTGGCGCTGAACGCCGCTGTCGAGGCGGCACGCGCTGGCGAATCCGGTCGCGGCTTTGCGGTGGTCGCCAGCGAAGTGCGCTCGCTGGCACAGCGTTCAGCCGAGTCCTCGAAAGAAATTCGCACCTTGATCGGCACCTCCTCAAGCCAGGTGCTGGCCAGCGTGGAAAAAATTCGCGCCGCCGGTGCCAGCATGACCCAGGTGGTCTCGGGCATCCGCGAAGTGGCCGACAGCATGACGCAAATCTCCAGCTCCAGCACGGCGCAGAGCGCCGGTCTGGGCGAGATTACCTCAGCGGTGCGCCAGCTCGACAACATCACCCAGTCCAATGCCGAGATGGTGGAAGCGGCGGTCAACCAGGCGGTGAACCTGGAAGGCCGTGCCGCCACGCTGGTGGACTCCTTTGCCGTATTCAAGCTGCAACAGGGCTCGGCGGAAGAAGCCGTGGCGCTGGTGGAACATGCCATCATGCACCGCAAACGCTGCGCCTCCCGGGAAGCTTTCCTGCGCGATCTCACCGACCCGCGGCAGGATTTTTACGACCGCGACATGTATGTATTCGCGCTGGACGACCGTGGCACCTACCTGGCCTTTGGCGGCAACCCGGCCAAGTCCGGCTCACGCGTGCAGGACATTCCAGGCATTGACGGTGAAGGCCTGCTGCAGGACATCATCCTGCAAGCCCGGGACGAACCCGGCTGGGTGGAATACGACATCACCAACCCGACCACCGGCCGGGTCCAGACCAAAATGTCCTACGTGCAATGGTTCGACGGCTGCTTCCTTGGCTGCGGCGTCTACAAAAACCTGGTGCAGCACTAGGATTCGGGGCGGTAGAAATCGCCGAAGCGAAAAGCGACCCCGGCGCGGCCAGTTTTTGCCGCCCGGGCTCCTGGCGCAAATTGCTTCATTCCACCGAAAACAGATCGACCGCCTGCTTCATGCGTTCGGCCTGTTCGCGCAGGCTGTCGGCGGCACTGGCGCTTTGCTCTACCAGCGCGGCATTTTGCTGGGTCATCTGGTCCAGACTGGAAATCGACTGGTTCACGCCCAGAATTCCGGCACTCTGTTCCGACGCTGCAAAAGTGATCTCACCAATCACATCGGCCACTTTTTTGACCGACTGCACAATTTCCTGCATCGTCGCACCCGCCGCCGTCACCAGGCGGGTACCAGACTCGACTTTTTCCACCGAATTGTTGATGAGCCCCTTGATCTCGCGGGCCGCCTCGGCACTGCGCTGCGCCAGCGAACGCACTTCGCTGGCCACCACGGCAAAGCCCCGGCCTTGAGTGCCGGCACGCGCCGCCTCCACCGCCGCATTCAATGCCAAGATGTTGGTCTGAAAGGCAATGCCATCAATGACCCCGATGATGTCGCTGATCTTTTTGCTGCTGGCATCGATTTCATGCATCGTCGAGATCACCTGGCCCACCACCTCCCCGCCGCGCTGGGCCACCTGCGAAGCGTTGGACGCCAAGGCACTGGCCTGGCGTGCATTGCCGGCACTTTGCGCCACGGTGGAGGTGAGCTGTTCCATGCAGGCAGCGGTGGCCTGCAGGTTGCTGGCGGCCTGCTCGGTGCGCCGGGCCAGGTCATTGTTGCCATCGGCGATGCGGACACTCGAATTGGCAATATGGTCACTGCCCTGGTGCACCTCGGCGATCATGCGGCACAAAGACTGGTTCATGCTGGCCAGCGAGTGCAGCAGCTGGCCGAATTCGTCTTTGCGCTCAACTGTGATGGCATGCCGCAAATCGCCCCGTGCAATGCGCTCGGCGACCTGGTTGGCCTGGGCCAGCGGATTGCGAATCGACGCCACCAGCCAGGCCGCCCCAGCCATGATCAGAGCGACCACCACGGCCAGCCCGGCCAGCACCATGTTCGTGTTTGCGGCGCGCTGCAAGTCGGTCTGGTTTTGAATCGCCAGCACCTGTTGTTCGGCCATGGTCACCAGGGTTTGCTGACTCTCCAGGTACGCCATCACCGCCGGCAGATACTGTGCCGCGAAAATCTGCATCGAAACTTCGACATGGCCGCTGGCCTTGAGGCCCTGGGCCTTGTCACGCAATGCGATCATGTCGGCGCGCAAGCTGGAAATCCGGTCCAGCTGGGCACGTTCCCCGGCATCGATGGGCAGGCTTTCCAGGGTTTTCTGCAAGCCCGAAATTTCACGTGTGGTCTCTGCCAGCGGCACCTTGAAGGCCGCCTCCACAGCACCATCCGCACTCAGCAAAACGGCATGGGTGCGCGCGGCGTTGGTCTGCGTCAGGCCGCTCCAGCGCGTGGCCACCCGAACGATGTGGTTGGCCACCTCTTGGCGGCTGCGCCCTTCGCTCAAAATCCGGTTGCTGCGCAGCGCCCCCATGCCTGCAATACTTCCCATGAGCAGCAACACCAGCAGAATGAAAAACCATAATTTAGTGCTGATATTGGAACCGGTGACTGGCATGTCATGACCTCCAGTTTCTGCGCGGCATCACGCATCCACAGTTATGCCAGCAGCTTCTCCGCGGCTCCACGCAATGTGTGCCGCGCTGCAGTTTTAAGACACAATCACAACGGCCAGATGGCCTGCGCCTGCACGGCGCGCAATTGCTCTGCAGACACCAATGCGGGCGCAATGTCGGCCAGCGGCCGCAACACAAAGGCGCGCTGGTATATGCGCGGGTGCGGCAAAGTCAGCTCGGCGCTGCACGACTGCGCACTACCATACAGAAGCAAGTCCAGGTCCAGCGTACGCGGCGCATTGGGGTAAGGTCTTTCACGCCCGGCCTGCTGTTCAATCCGCTGCAGGGCATGCAACAGTTCCAGCGGTGCCAGGGCGCTGCGCGCCACCAGCACGGCATTGACATAGTCTGGCGCACCGGGCGGCAGCGCTGCACTGCCGTACAAGGGCGAACACTGCAGCACGGCCACCCCGGGGATGGCGGCAATCGACTGCGTCGCCGCCAGCAGCGTAGCCCGGGCATCGCCGAGATTGGCGCCCAGGCCAATGTAGGCAAGCTGCGCCGGCATCACTGCGCGTTGTCGGCTCCGCCGGAAGCGTCCGCGTCACCCGGACGCGCGGCGCCTGTGCGGCGGCGACGGCGGCGCTTGCGCGCCGGTGCGGCATCTTCGGACACCGGTTCGGCTGCCGGGCCTGGCGCTGCGCTGCTGGGGCCGGGGCCGGCAACAGCGCTGCCACTGGCTGCATCGCGCTGTGGTGCGGGTGCCCGGTGCACGCGTGGCGCGCGCGGACGCGCCTGCTGCTCGGCGCGCACCTGGTCCACCATGTCTTGGCGCAAGTTGTCGTCGGCCATGCTGAACTCCTGCCACCAGTCGGCCAGCAGTTCGTCCACCTCACCGGCATCGGCGCGCAAACGCAGGAAGTCAAAGGCAGCGCGAAACCGTGGCTGTTCGACCATGCCAAAGGCTGCGCTGCCAGTGCGTTTCTCGAAGCGCGGCTGCATCAGCCAGATTTCGCGCATATCGCCGCCGAGCTTGCCACGCCCGGAAACATCGCCAATGCGCGCATTAAAGGCGTCGTCAATCGCATCTTGCAAGGCCGGATGGCTGTGCTGGTGCTCGGCCATGCGCCGGGCCCAGGCATCGCGCACATCGGCCCAGACCACGCAGGCCAGCAGGAAACTCGGCGCCACCGGTTTGCCTTCGCCGACCCGGCGATCGGTGTCTTTCAGGGCCGCGTGTACAAAGGCTTGGTCGGCGCGCTGCACCACCAGGTCAAGCAGCGGATATATGCCGGTGGCCATGCCCAGCGCGCGCAATTGCTGCACCGAGGCCAGCGCATGGCCGGTTTGCAGCAGTTTGAGCATTTCGTCAAACAGACGGCTTTGTGGCACGTCGGCCAACAAGGCCAGCGACTTGTGCAGCGGAGCCGCCGTCTTGGCGTCAAGCGTGAACCCGAGCGGATGCAGCTTGGACGCAAAACGCAAGGCCCGGATGATGCGCACCGGGTCTTCGCGGTAGCGCGTGGCGGGGTCGCCAATCATGCGCAGGGTGCGGCTGCGCGCATCCTTGAGGCCCTGGTGGTAGTCGACCACAACCTGCGTCTGCGGGTCGTAATACATGGCGTTGATGGTGAAGTCGCGGCGCACCGCGTCTTCTTCCTGCGGACCCCAGACGTTGTCGCGCAAGACCCGGCCGCTACTGTCGACCGCATGCTTCATGCCGGCCAACTCGCTCTTGCTGGTTTTTTCATTGCCGGCGACCTGTTCGGCGGCGGCATTGTCCATGTAGGCGCGGAAGGTGGAAACCTCAATGACTTCGTTGTCGCGCCCGCGTCCGTACACCACGTGCACGATGCGAAAGCGCCGTCCAATGATGAAAGCCCGGCGGAACAGCGACTTGACCTGCTCCGGGGTAGCGTTGGTGGCAACGTCAAAGTCTTTCGGGCGCAGGCCCAGCAACAGGTCGCGCACGGCACCACCGACGATGTAGGCCTCAAAGCCGGCGTCTTTCAGGGTCCGCACCACATTGCTGGCGCGTTCATCCACCAAGCTGGCGTCAATGCCGTGGCTGCTGGCCGGAACTTCAACCCGTTTGCCGAATTGGGGTTTGCTGCTGCGGCTGCCCGTGGCGGTCTTGCCCAGCAGTTTGTCGATAAATTTCTTGATCAAAAGATTCTTCCTAGCGATTCAATGCCTGCCCATTGCATTCAAGCAAAAAGTTGGAGTATGCGCCATCCGCGCTGCCCGGCCAGCGCCAATAGTCTGGCGTCGGGATTGGTGGCCACCGGCACCGTGACTTTTTCCAGCAGCGGCAGGTCATTGATGGAGTCGGAATAGAAGGTGCTGTGCACCCGACTCCAGTCCAGTCCGCGCGCTGCCAGCCAGGCGTCCATGCGCAGCACCTTGCCCTCACGAAACGACGGGATACCACGGATTTCCCCGGTGTACCAGGCGCTGCCGCCCGGCGTTTCGTCGCGCTCCAGCTCAATCGCAAGCAACTCTTCGACACCAAAGGCCTGGGCAATCGGCCGCGTTACGAACTCATTGGTGGCGGTAATGATCAGCACGGTATCGCCTTGCGCCTGGTGACCGCGCACCAGCTCCAGCGCCTGCGCCGTGATGCCGGGCAAGACCACGTCCTGCATGAAGCGGGCATGCGCCTGTGCTGCCGCCTGGGGTCCCTGGCGCCGCACGGCAGCAGTGGCAAAGCGGCAATAGGCCCGGATATCCAGGGTACCGGCCTGGTACTGGGCGTAGAAGGTCTCGTTCTGGCGCTTGAACTCTTCGGCATCGGTCCAGCCCAGGGCGGTGGTGAACTGGCCCCAGCTGAAATCGGAATCGAACGGCAGCAGGGTGTGGTCTAGGTCAAACAGGGCCAGCCGCAGCGGCGTGGCAACAGCACCGGACGGCGCACTCGCAGAAGTCATTAATGGTTCTCCATCATGGATCGGATCATCGGAATGGTGATGGCACGCTGGGTCTGCAAGCTGTAGCCATCCAGCAAGTCAAGCAACTCCATCAGATGGCCCAGATCGCGCGAAAACCGCGTCAGCATGAAATCCATCACCTCGTCGCCCAGAAACACGCCACGCGCGTCGGCGGCCTGGCGCAGCACGGCGCGCCGTTCCGCCTCGCTGAGCAGCTGCAACTGAAAAATGTGGCCCCAGCCCAGGCGCGTGCGCAAGTCATCGCGCAGCAACAGCGCCGCCGGTGCCACATCGCCCGCAGCCAGCACCGGGCGCTGCAAGGTCTGGGCGTGCACGAACCAGCGGAAGGCTTGCTGCTGCTGTTCGGCGGTATACAGATGCACATCGTCGAGCAACACTGCGACCCAGCGTTCATCGAACTCGGGCGCCTGCAGCACCGTGGCATCGAGCCAGCCGGCGCGTGCACCCTGGGTACGCAAACCTTCACGGGCGGCCTTCAACAGATGGCTTTTGCCGCTGCCGGCAGGGCCCCAGACATAGGTCGGAACCGGCGAGCGGTGCGCGCTGCTGGCCTTGTCGCCCAGCCACAGCGCCAGGTGCTGCGCAGCGGCCAGGTTCGGGCCGGCACAGAAATTGGCCAGTGTAGGCCCGGTAGGCAGCCCGATATCCAGGGCCATTTGCTGCATGCTCACAATTCAGCCCTTGTAGAGATGGCTGGCCAGATACACGGCACGCACCCGGCGTACGCCGACCAGCAACACGGCACTCACCGGCAGTGCCACCAGCACGCCAACCAGGCCAAACAGCTGGCCAAACGCCAGCAAGGCAAAAATCACCGCCAGCGGGTGCAGGCCGATGCGCTCGCCGACCAGCTTGGGGGTCAGAAAGAAACCCTCCAGCACCTGACCGACGCCGTACACCACGGCCACCATGGCCAGGGCATAGGTCGGTCCGGCGTTGCCACTGAACTCGAGCAGCCCGGCCACCGTGGCCAACACCAGACCCAGGCCATAACCCAAATAGGGAACGAACACCGCCAGGCCGGTGAAGACCCCGATGGGCACCGCCAGGTCAAGCCGAAACAGCGCCAGGCCAAGGCTGTAATACACCGCCAGCAAACCCATCACCAGCAACTGGCCACGCAAATACTGGCCCAGCACGGCATCGGCGTCGCGCGCGAAATGGTCGGTTGCCGGGCGCAAGTGCGGCGGAATCAAGCCCCGCACCATGGCAATCAGCCGAGGCCAGTCATGCAGCAAATAAAACAGCACCACCGGCACCAGCACCGCATTGCTGACCAGCGCCAGCGCCACGCTGCCACCGAGCTTGACCGAGGACAACAGGGACAGCAGGCTTTGCTCGCCATTGGCATTGAGATACTGCTTCACGGCGGCCTGGATGCTTTCACTGTCCAGCACCAGCGGCACGCCCCACTGCGTCAGCAGCGGCTGCAGCAGCTCGCTGCCGCGCGCCAGCAAGGCCGGCAACTGGGCCCGGATAAGGGGAATTTCCTTGGCCACAATGGGCACCAACAGCAGCGCGATGCCCAGCACCAGCAGCAAAAACACGCATTCGACACACAACACCAGCAGCATGCGCGGCAGGCGCGTGCGCGTCAGCGCATCCAGGCGTTCCAGCACCGGGGTCAGGGCATACGCCAGCACCAAGGCCACCACAAAGGGCGCCAGTACCGGGGCGAGTTGCCAGAGCATCAACAGGAAAAGACCCGCTAAAGCGCTCCATGCGGTAACGGTTTTCTGGGTCGAAGTGAATTGCATACAGAAGTGGCAGTCCTAAGCCTTAAAATCTTGCCAAATTCTATCGGGCATTGTTTGTTGCATTGCCCAAAGCTTACCTCCATGACCCAATCCACCTCCCCTACCCCCCTTTCCTACAAAGATGCCGGTGTTGATATCGACGCTGGCGACGCCCTGGTCGAGCGCATCAAGCCACTGGCCAAGAAGACCATGCGCGAGGGCGTGCTGGCCGGCATTGGGGGCTTCGGCGCGCTGTTTGAAGTGCCTAAGCGCTACCGCGAACCGGTGCTGGTGAGCGGTACCGACGGCGTCGGCACCAAGCTCAAACTGGCGTTTGAATGGAATATGCACGACACGGTGGGCATTGATCTGGTCGCCATGAGCGTCAACGACGTGCTGGTGCAAGGCGCCGAGCCGCTGTTTTTCCTGGACTATTTTGCCTGCGGCAAGCTCGACGTCGACACCGCCGCGGCCGTGGTTGGCGGCATCGCCAAAGGCTGCGAACTGTCCGGCTGCGCCCTGATTGGCGGTGAAACCGCAGAAATGCCTGGCATGTACCCAGCCGGAGAATACGACCTGGCCGGCTTTGCCGTCGGTGCGGTAGAAAAATCCAAAATCCTGACCGGCGCCGATGTGCAAGCCGGCGACGTGGTGCTCGGCCTGTGCAGCAGCGGCGTGCACTCGAATGGCTTCAGTCTGGTGCGCAAGTGCTTGGAGCGCGCCGGCGCCAGCGCTCCCGCCACGCTGGACGGCAAACCGCTGCGCCAGGCCCTGATGGAGCCGACCCGGCTGTATGTCAAATCGGTGCTGAGCGCTCTGGCTGCACATCCGATCAAGGCACTGGCACACATCACCGGTGGCGGTCTGCTGGAGAATATTCCGCGCGTGCTGCCAGAAGGCACGGCCGCCCACCTGACCAAAGGCAGCTGGCCACAAACCGAACTGTTTGCCTGGCTGCAGCGCACGGCCGGCATCGACGACATCGAAATGAACCGCACCTTCAACAACGGCATCGGCATGGTGGTGGTGATTGACGCGGCCCAGGCCGAGGCTTGTGCCGAGACCCTTCGCGGCGCCGGCGAAACCGTCTACACCATTGGCCGCATCCAGGCCCGTGGCGACGGTGCTGCGGTGGTGGTGGCCTAAGACCGGGTGCGACGCGGCTCGCCCAGACTGCGGGCGACGGCGTCTGACCCGGTCAGGCTGCTGGTATGCACCATGTAGCACTCCAGGTCGGCCAGCGCCTGCTCGGTGTTGCCAAGCTCGGCATGCGCCAGGCCACGGTCGCGGTACTCGTCCCAGCATTGCGGCAACAGCAGCAGCAAGCGCTCCTGCACCGCCAGCAGGCGATGCCAGTCTTCCTGGGTTTTGTAAATATCCTTCAGATTGCGCAGCATGCGCGCAATGATGTCGCGCGGGGCCGCCGCTTGCAGATGCGGCCCGAGCGGCACTTCGGCCACTGTGCCGCCCTCGGCGCGCGCGTAAAACGGTTCCAAGAGCTCGATTAATGCTTCGCGGCCGAGCGACTTGCCGCTCATCGGGTCCAGCACGCTCAAGCCCAGCGGCAACTCCACCTTGACCAGAAAATGGCCGGGGAAACTGACCCCCGCCACCTTCAGGCCCAGGCCCTGCGCCAGTTCCATCCATAGCAGTGCCAGCGACACCGGAATGCCACGCCGCGTGGACAAAAGCAAGTGCATGAAACTATTGGCCGGATCGTAATAATCGTTGACGTTGCCGGCAAAGCGCAATTCGTGAAAAAAGAACTGGTTCAGCACGCGCAATTTGTGCAGCTCCGCCGCGTCCCTCGGCACCCGGCTACGCAGCCGGGCCAGCAACTGATCGACTTCGTCCAGCACGCTCTGCACATCGAGCCCGGGATATTCGTCTTGCGCCAGACTCACCGCCGCCTCGAACAGGGCGAACTCGCCATCGCTGTGGACCAGCGCGCCGAAGTATCCGAGCGGCGTCGGTGCGGTGCAGGTATACGGCATGCGAAACCTCCTGAAGGGCTAACGCCGCAGGAATTGTCGCAGGTTCAGGCCGGCAAGCGTTGCCGACCCCAGATACAAGACGGCGGCGCCCAGCAGCGTGGCGGCCAGCAGCCCGATGCGCTGCAAACTGTGTGCCCGCAGGGCCAGCCAGTCCACCGACTGGGCTGCCCACAGCAGATAGAGCGCCAGCAGCGCACTGGCCGCCAGCACCTGCAGGCCAAACCGGCCCCAGCCCGGCTCTGGCCGGAAGGTGCCGCGCCGGATCAGCCCGGTCAGCAGCAGGCCGGCATTGAGCATGGCGCCCAGGCCGATCGACAATGACAGACCGGCCACATGGAACAGCGGCACAAACAAGGCATTCATCAGCTGCGTCAGCACCAGCACCAGCATCGCAATGCGCACCGGCGTCTTGATGTCCTGGTTGGCGTAATAACCCGGCGCCAGCACCTTGATCGCGACAATGCCAAGCAAGCCAGCGGCATAACCCATCAGCGCCAGGCTGGTCTGCTCCACGTCGGTGGCCTTGAACGCACCATAGTGGTAGAGCACCGCCACCAACGGCCGGGTGAACAGCAACAGCCCGAGCGCTGCCGGCACCGTCAACAACACCACTGTGCGCAAGCCCCAGTCGAGCAAGGCGGAATATTGCGCGCCGTTACCGGAGGCCTTGGCGCCGGCCAGTTGCGGCATCAGCACCACGCCCAGGGCCACGCCCAGCATGGCGGTGGGGAACTCCATCAGGCGGTCGGCATAGGTCAGCCAGCTGACACTGCCGGTTGGCAGGTGCGAGGCAATCTGGGTATTGATCAGCAGGGAAATCTGCGCCACGCTGACGCCCAGCAGGGCCGGCAGCATCAGCTTGCCGATGCGCCGGGTCCCCGGATCGCTCAGCGAAGCCCGCAAATCCGGCACCCGCCAGCCCAGCCGTGGCAGCAGCCCGAGCCGGTGCAAGGCCGGCACCTGCACGCCCAGCTGCAGCACCCCGCCCAGGGCCACACCCAGCGCCAGCGCATAAATCGGCTCGATGCCATGCGCACCAAGCCAGGGCGCCCCCAGCCAAGCCGCGCTGATGACCGAAATATTCAGCAACACCGGCGTGGCCGCCGGCACGGCAAAGCGCTTCCAAGTATTCAATATGCCCGACGACAGGGCCACCATTGACATGAAGCCAATGTAGGGAAACATATAACGCGTCATCACCACGGCGCTGTCGTAGCCGTGTGGATTCTGCTGCAGGCCGCTGGCCATGACACAGACCAGCAGCGGCGCCGCCAGCACGCCGAGCACACAGGTCAGCAACAGCACCCAGGCCAGCACCGTGGCCACATGGTTGATCAGCACCCGGGTTGCGGCGTCGCCATGCTGGCTCTTGCTGGCCGCCAGCACCGGCACAAAGGCCTGGCTGAAGGCGCCCTCGGCAAACAGGCGACGGAACAGGTTGGGAATGCGGAAGGCGACGTTGAACGCATCCGTCATGGCACTGGCGCCAAACAGCGAGGCCACCAGCAACTCACGCACCAGGCCGGCAATGCGTGACAGCAGCGTCCAGAGGGACACTGTGGATACAGATTTGATTAAGCTCACCGGCCAAGTGTAGCCCGAGCGCCGGCATCCGGCACGCTGCGGCATGGCTCTGCTATACTAGCCGGCTTTGCTGACAACATCCTCCAACACAAGGAAACACAATCATGGCATCTGGTAAGCCGAAGAAAAAGAACCCGCGCCTGGCGTCGGGCCGCAAGCGCGTCCGTCAGGACGTCAAGATCAACGCTGCGAACACCTCGCTGCGTTCCAAATACCGTACCGCCGTCAAGAACGTTGAAAAAGCCGTTCTTGCTGGTGACAAGGTCAAGGCAGCCGAGCTGTTTGGCAAGATGCAAGCCGTGGTCGATACCGTGGCTGACAAGGGCATCTTCCACAAGAACAAAGCTGCTCGCGACAAGAGCCGTCTGGCCACCAAGGTGAAAGCCTTGGCCCTCGCCGCCTAACCATTCGTTAGGCATTCGCACGGACTCTCCGGAGTCCGCCGTTTGCAGAGGGTGCGCTGTCAGTCAAGCAAAAGCAAAAAGCCGTTCAGTTGAACGGCTTTTTTGTTGCCTGCGAATTTCCTGCCGGCTCGGCCAAAAAAGGCAACACCGGCAGCAATAGAGAAAAAGAATCAGGCAGAAAAAAATCAGGCGGGCGGACGTGCCGGCGGCTCAGGCCGGGTTTCGCTGACCTGCAGGTCGTTGTCGCGTGCGAAGTTGACGCAGAAGTCCCAGGCCATGACATCGTGCTCGCGCAAATCGGTGTGCACGATGACGCATTTGACATTGCCAATGGAAGTCGGAACGCACCAGGGCGAATAGCCCAGGTGGCTGCCGGGTTGCGGTCCACCAGGACGGAACGGGCTCATCACGCCCGCCAGACGCTCGGCCCAGTCGCTGGGGCGAAACGTTTTTCCCTGCCGGGTCAGACCCAGAATGAACAGTTCTTTGGCGGAGCTTGAGACCATTGCTTTATTGATTTTGCGTAAGCCCGCGCGCGGGGGCGAACAGGTGCTGCAATGCACAAGAATTCTACCCGCTCTTGTAACGGAAATTGGAAAAATCCTGGGCACCGGCAGGCGCTGCGCACAGGATTCTGCGCCAAGCGGCTGGTGCTTGCGGCACTGCCCCTAAAATCGGGGGCAGACGGCCCAATTTGCGTTGGGCTGCTTTTTTTTCACTGCCCTATTCCAGTTCCGTATTCCTGTCCTCTGTTCCTGTTCTCTATTGGAGTTTGTTCATGTCCAACGCTACGCCCCCCGTGGTCCCCACCTCCCCGCATGTGATGAACACCTATGGCCGCCTGCCCATTGCGCTGACGCACGGCCAGGGCTGCAAGGTCTGGGACACCAATGGCCGTGAATACCTGGACGGCCTCGGCGGCATCGCCGTCAACACCCTGGGCCACAACCATCCGCGTCTGGTGCCAGCGCTGCAGGAACAGCTGACGCGCATGATCCACTCGTCCAACTACTACCATGTGCCGCTGCAGGAAACCCTGGCCAGCCTGCTGGTTGAGCGCAGCGGCATGCACAGTGTGTTTTTCTGCTCCACCGGCCTGGAAGCCAATGAAGCCGCGCTCAAGCTGGCGCGCAAGTTCGGCCACGACAAAGGCATTGAGCGCCCTGAAGTAGTGGTCTATGAAAAGGCCTTCCACGGCCGCTCGATTGCCACCCTCAGCGCCACCGGCAACCCCAAGGTACAGGCCGGCTTCGCGCCCCTGGTGGAAGGCTTCATCCGGGTGCCAATCAACAATCTGGCGGCACTCAAAGCCGCTACCGAAAACAACCCGAATGTAGTCGCCGTTTTCTTTGAAGCCATCCAGGGCGAAGGCGGCATCCACGCCATGCAGGCCGACTACCTGCGCGATGTGCGCGCCCTGTGCGACCAGCGCGACTGGCTGATGATGATCGACGAAGTGCAATGCGGCATGGGCCGCACCGGCAAATGGTTCGCCCACCAGTGGGCCGGTATCCAGCCCGACGTGATGCCGCTGGCCAAGGGCCTGGGCTCGGGCGTGCCGGTCGGTGCAGTGGTGGTCGGCCCCAAGGCGGCGTCGATTTTCCAGCCTGGCAACCACGGCAGCACTTTTGGCGGCAATCCGCTGTCCATGCGCGCCGGGGTGGAAACCATCCGCATCATGGAAGAAGACGGACTGCTGGAAAACGCCACCCGCGTCGGCGCCCACCTGCGCGCCTGCCTGGCGCAAGGCCTGGCGGCTGAAATCGCCAGTGGTGGCGTGAAAGAAATTCGCGGTCAGGGCCTGATGCTGGGCATAGACCTGGCAGTACCCTGCAGCGTGCTGATGCAGCGCGCCGCCGATGCCGGGCTGCTGCTCAGCGTTACCGCCGACACGGTGGTGCGCCTGGTACCGCCGCTGATTTTGAGCCTGCAGGAAGCCGAACAAATCGCCGCCCTGCTGTGCCCGCTGATTTCCACCCTGCTCAAGGAAAACACATGAGCCAGAACCGCCACGCCATTCCCAGCACCCTGCCCCAAGGGGCCCCGCCGGTGCGCCACTTTCTGCAGCTGACCGACTTCAGCAGCGAAGAAATCCTCTACCTGCTGGACCGTGCTGCCTTTATCAAGCAGAAGTTCAAGACCTTTGAGCGCCACCAGCCACTGGCCGACCGCACGCTGGCCATGATTTTCGAAAAAGCCTCGACCCGGACCCGGGTCAGCTTCGAAGCCGGCATGTACCAGCTCGGCGGCAGCGTGGTGCACCTGACCACCGGCGACAGCCAGCTCGGCCGCTCGGAGCCGATTGAAGACAGTGCCAAAGTGATCAGCCGCATGACCGACATTGTCATGATCCGCACCTTCGAGCAAACCAAGATCGAGCGCTTTGCCGCGCACTCACGCGTGCCCGTGATCAATGGCCTGACCAACGAATTCCACCCCTGCCAGATCCTGGCCGACATCTTCACCTTCATCGAGCACCGCGGCCCGATCGCCGGCAAGACCGTGGCCTGGGTCGGTGACGGCAACAACATGGCCAACACCTGGCTCCAGGCCGCCGCCCTGCTCGGCTTCCATTTGCGTGTCAGCACGCCCAGTGGCTACGAAGTCAATGAAACCACCGCCGCCGCGCCGGCCTCCCTGGGTGGCGGCAGCTACCGCACCTATGCCGATCCGATGCAGGCCTGCGCCGGAGCCGACCTGGTGACCACCGACGTCTGGACCAGCATGGGTTACGAGGCCGAAAACGAAGTGCGCCGCAAGGCCTTCGCCGCCTGGTGCGTGGACCGCAAAATGATGGCTGCCGCCGCACCCGGTGCGCTGTTCATGCACTGCCTGCCGGCGCACCGTGGCGAGGAAGTCGAGGCCGAAGTCATCGACGGGCCGCAGAGCGTGGTCTGGGACGAAGCGGAAAACCGCATGCACGTGCAAAAAGCCCTGATGGAATACCTGCTGCTGGGGCGCCAGTAAGCCGTACCCGCCAATGAGCGCATGCACCCAATGCGGCGCTTGCTGCGCCAGTTTCCGCGTCGACTTCGCGGTGCAGGAACTCGACAGCCAGGACGGTCGCGTACCGTCCGGCCTGGCCGATGTGTTGACCAGCAGCACCGCACGCATGCGCGGCACCGACAACCAGCCAGTGCGCTGCGCCGCGCTGAGTGGCCGCCTGGGTGAAAAAATAGGCTGCGGCATTTACGAGTGGCGGCCCTCACCCTGCCGCGAGTTTGAAGAAGGCAGCGAAGCCTGCCAACGCGCGCGCCAGCGCCACGGTCTGGCGCCGCTGTACGACTAAGCTTTGCCCCACCCCTGCACCTGCGTGAACCTGAAAAGCGAGCCTGCCATGATCCAGCGCCAAGACTGCCAGCAACGCGATGCCAGCGACCCGCTGCGTTCCTTGCGTGACCTGTTTTCCATCCCCGAGGGCGTGATTTACCTGGACGGCAATTCGCTCGGCGCCATGCCGCGCAGCGCCGCCGCGCGGGCGGCCCAGGTGGTTTGCGAAGAATGGGGCCAGGGCCTGATCCGCTCCTGGAACAGCGCCGGCTGGTTCCAGCTGCCCCAGCGCCTGGGCAACCAGATTGCCCCGCTGATCGGCGCCGGCCCGGACCAGGTGGTGGTCACCGACAGCACCTCCATCAACCTGTACAAGGTGCTGTCGGCCGCCATCGCCATGCACCGCGCCGATGCGCCACAACGCCGCATCATCGCCAGCGAGCGCAGCAATTTTCCAACCGACCTGTACATCGCCGAAGGCCTGTGCCGCGAACACGGCTTCACCTTGCTGCTGCTGGAGCCAGAAGAAATTGCCGGCGCACTGAACAGCGAGCTGGCCATTTTGCTGCTGACCCACGTCAATTACCGCACCGGCGCAATGCACGATATGGCGGCAGTCAGCGCCGCCGCGCAGGCCGCTGGCGCCTGCGTGGTCTGGGACCTGGCACACAGCGCCGGCGCAGTTACGCTGGACTTGCTCGGCTGCGGTGCCGACTTTGCCATCGGTTGCGGCTACAAATACCTCAATGGCGGTCCCGGCGCACCAGCGTTCGTCTGGGTCCATCCGCGCCATGCCGAGCGCTTCCAGCAACCGCTGTCGGGCTGGTGGGGCCATGCAGCGCCCTTTGCCTTTACGCCGGACTACCAGCCCGGTCCCGGCATCCAGCGCTATCTGTGCGGCACCCAGCCGGTAGTCAGCCTGGCGCTGTTGGAGTGCGGGCTGGATACCTTGCACGCAGCGCAGACCCTGGGTGGCATGGCGGCGGTGCGTGCCAAGTCGCTGGCACTGAGCGATCTGTTCATCACGCTGGTGGAGCAACGCTGCGCCGGACTTGGCTTGTCCCTGGTCACACCGCGCGACCATGCACGGCGCGGCTCACAGGTCAGCCTGACGCACCAGGCCGGTCTGGCGGCGCCGGGCGGCAGCAGCGGCTATGCGATCGTCCAGGCGCTGATTGCGCGCGGGGTGATTGGCGACTTTCGCGCTGGCGACGGTGCGCAGCAACAAGATATTTTGCGCTTTGGCTTTGCACCGCTTTACATCGGCTTTGAAGACGTTTGGATTGCGGTGGAACAGCTGCGCGCCTTGCTGCAAAGCGGCGACTGGCAGGCGGCGGAGTTCCGGCAACAACAAGCGGTGACCTGAGCCCGTTACACCCTCTGCCTCAGCGCCGCGACGGCGCTGGCCCAGCGCAACGACGACCAAGGGTGCGTTACGTGGCGCAGCACAGCGGCGTGTCCGGCAAAAAAACGGCCTCGCCGGGGTCGCTTTTCGCTTCGGTGATTTCTACCGCCCAGACTAGTTGTCGGTGTAAAGCCAGGGTACATCCAGCAAGCGGGCACCCAACAGGCGCAGCGACAGGTCGCGCCCGATTGCCATCAGGCCGCGCATATGGAAGATTTCACCGTTGCGGATGGCGCGCTGCTGGACCCGGGCATTGCGTTGCCAACGCCGCAAGGCATAACGCTGCAAGGCTTCGGGTACGTCGTCCGGACACTCATCCAGACACGCCGCCAGGGCATGGGCATCTTCAATCGCCATGCCGGCACCCTGCGCCAGATAGGGACGCATCGGGTGTGCCGCGTCGCCCAGCAAGGCGATCCGGCCTTTGGCATGCTGGGCTGCGGATTGCATTGGTGGCCGATCCGACAAGGGCCACAGCCGCCAGTGGTCAATCGCCTGCACCAGGGCCTGCAAGGGGCGTCCGGCGTCGGCCAGGCGGGTGCGCAGTTCGGCGGCATTGGCGCTGTGGTCCCAGACCTTGGGGTCGCCCTGCACCTTGCCCTGCACAATCGCCACCACATTCATCCAGTCACCGCCCCGCACCGGGTACTGCACCACGTGGTACTTCGGCCCCATCCAGGCCGTGACCACGTCGCTGCGCAAGGTTTCCGGCAAGTCGCTCTGGCGCAGCATGGCGCGAAACGCCAGATGCCCGGTCACGCGCGGTGCCGTGTCGTGTGCAACCACATAGGTGCGCAGCTTGCTCCAGACACCATCGGCAGCAACCAGCGCCGATGCCGCAAACTCCTGGTCCAGCACGGTTTGCACGCGCACCTCGGTGGCGTCCTGGCTGCAGCTGATGGCGCGCGAAGCCAGGTGCAGCTGGACTTCGGGAATGCTGCGCACGGCGTCCAGCAGCAAGTCCTGCAAATCGGCCCGGGCAATCGTGACATAGGGCGCGCCATAGCTCTGCAAGATGGTTTTCCCCATCGGCAGTACCGCCAGCAAGTCGGCGCTGCGCGCATTGCGCACTTCGAGCTGGCGCGGGTAAGCGGCCACGCTGGCCAGCGCGTCACCTACACCCCAGCGCTGCAATACCCGAACGACGTTGGGACTGAGCTGAATGCCGGCGCCAAATTCACCAAAAGCTTCGTTCTGCTCCAGCAAATCGACATGCCAGCCGCGCCGCGCACAGGCCAGCGCCGCCGCCAAGCCAC
>CAIUDG010000034.1 GCA_903897925.1 uncultured beta proteobacterium
ATCTTCTCGGCCAATACGGAGGCATCGGGCTCAAAGCCGAACTCCTGCAGGTGCTGTCGGCTGATGCGGTTCATCTTGTTGATGGTTTCGATCATGTGCACCGGAATCCGGATGGTGCGCGCCTGGTCGGCAATGGAGCGGGTGATGGCCTGGCGAATCCACCAGGTGGCATAGGTGGAGAACTTGTAGCCGCGCCGGTATTCGAATTTGTCCACCGCCTTCATCAGGCCGATATTGCCTTCCTGGATCAGATCGAGGAATTGCAGGCCACGGTTGGTGTACTTTTTGGCGATCGAGATCACCAGGCGCAGATTGGCCTCGATCATTTCCTTTTTGGCAGCGCGCGAAGACGATTCGCCTTCGTTCATGCGCTTGTTGATGTCCTTGAGCTGGTCCAGCGGCACTACCACGCGGGACTGGATGTCGGTCAGCTTTTGCTGCAGATCCTGCACCGGCGGAATGTTGCGGCCCATGATGGCGCTCCAGGACTTGGTGCCGGCGGCCTGCTGCTCGATCCATTTCAGGTTGAGCAGGTTGGACGGCACGCGGTTGCCGTTTTTGTCGCGGCCGCTGAAGTCGGCAATGAACTGCTCTTGCGGGTAGCCGCACTTGTCGACAATGATGCGGCGCAGTTCGCGCTCTTTCTTGCGCACGTCATCGACTTGCGAGCGCACCATGTCGCACAGTTTTTCAATCGCCTTGGCGGTGAAGCGGATGGTCATCAGCTCTTCGCTGAGCATCTTTTGTGCCTTGACATAGGCCGGCGTACCGTAGCCTTCCTTGTCGTAAATTTTGTGCACTTTTTCGAACAGCTCGCGCAGGCGGTCAAAGCGTTCCAGGGCCTGCTTTTTCAGCTCTTCGAGTTTCTTGGTCAGGGCTTTGGAGCCGCCCTTGCCGTCGTCGTCGTCGGCTTCGTCAAATTCGTCGAAGTCTTCTTCGGCCACATAGTCATCGGCTTCGTTGGGGTTGGAGAAACCGTCAACGATGGTGGTGATGACGACCTTGCCTTCGCGGATTTCCTCGCCCAGGCGCAGGATTTCCGCAATGGTGGCGGGGGAGGCACTGATGGCCTCCATCATGGCCATCAGACCGCCTTCGATGCGCTTGGCGATTTCGATTTCGCCTTCGCGCGTCAGCAGTTCCACAGTGCCCATTTCGCGCATGTACATGCGCACCGGGTCGGTGGTGCGACCGAATTCGCTGTCCACCGTGGACAGCGCGGCTTCGGCTTCTTCTTCGGCTTCTTCTTCGGTGGCGGCGGTCGGGCCGTTGTTGTTCAGCAGCAGGGTTTCTGCATCCGGGGTTTGTTCGTAAACCGCCACGCCCATGTCGTTGAGCATGGAGATCACGACTTCCAGTGTTTCCGCGTCGACCAGTTTGTCGGGCAGGTGGTCGGAAATTTCGCCGTGTGTCAGGTAGCCCCGTGTTTTACCGAGCTTGATCAGGGCCTTCAGGCGCAGGCGGCGCTTGGCCATGTCTTCTTCGGACAGCACGGTTTCGTCCAGGCCGAATTCCTTCATCAAGGCGCGTTCCTTGGCCTTGCTGATCTTCATGCGCAAAGGTTTGACCTTTTCGCCAGTGGTGACCTCCGGTTCACCCACCAGATCGGCTTCGATGTCCGACATATCCATGTCATCGCCCGCTTCGGCGCTGGCACCGGCGGCGGCCTTGGGCTTGCGGCCCCGCTTGGCGCCGGCTTTGGCGGGCGCGTCGGATTCGGCAGCGGCGGCCTTGGGCGGGCGACCGGGCTTTTTCTTGGCAACGACTTCGCTGTCTTCTGCAGCCGCTGCCGCAGCCTTGGTCTCAGACTTCTTCTCGGCCTTGGCGCTGGCGGGCGTGGTTTTGGTGGCGGACGGCGCTGACTTGGCTGTTTTTTGAGCGGGCATGCGTGAACCTCAGGACATCAGTAAATAGGAGCGGGTGCAACGTGTGCCAACCGGCGCACGCGCGCAGCAGAGGTTGGCATAGGGGGAATCAGCTTCCCCGATGGCAAGATGTGTGGGCGAACATTTGGAATGCAATCCTTGCGGTGAGGTGGCCGGTTGTGAACATTGTCATCGTTGGCCTGGCCCGGAGGTGTTGCTGTCGCTCTTGCCGAATCAACCGGCGATTATACCGCTAGTTTGTAATTTTTCCAGTTGCAGGCGGCGGCTTTGCAATTCGCGGTAGCGCTGCAAGGCCTCGGGGTCGCTGCGCGATTCGGCGATGGCCTGGGTTTCCTGTACTTTCAGGTGTTCGATCAGCATGCGGTTGAGCAGGTCACGCAATTCGCTGTCGGATTCGGCCAGCGGCTGGGCGGCGACGGCGGTTTCGGCCAGCAGTTGCTGGGCCAGCGCCAGGCCAGGTTGCTGCTGCAGTGCCAGCAGCAGCGATTCCCAGGGTTGCGCGCCATGGTCGTGCAGCTGTGCTTCGAGCCAGGCCAGCAGCGGGCCGTGCGGCGCCGGCAGGTCACACAGCAGGGCGTGGTCTTCGTTGCTCAGGCTGTGCCAGAGTTCGCTGTGGCACAGCAGGATGCGTGTGGCATGGTCGGCGCGGCTGGCCGGCGCACTGCGCGGGCCAGTGGAGCGCGGGCGTTCGCTGCCGGACCAGGACTTGCCGTTGCGGCCGCGGCCGCGTTCGCGCTCGCCGCTGTTCGGACGCCACGGCGCGGTGGCGCTGGCGGCGGGCACTGGCGCAGCGGCTGGCGTGGCGGCGGCGACCGGGTTCCAGAGTTGCTCCAGTTCGCGGCCGCTGAGGTGCACCAGGTCGGCAATTGCGCCCAGCAGCTGCATCTTCAGTGCGCCCTCGGGCAGCAGGTTCCAGAGCGGTTTGGCATGGCTGGATAGCAGGGCCCGGCCTTCGGCCGTGGCCAGGTCGCAGCCGTCGCGTGCGCTGTCGAGCAGGAACTGGCTCAGTGGCGTGGCGCTGGCGACATACCGGGCAAAGGCGTCGCGGCCGTGGGCGCGGATAAAGCTGTCCGGGTCGTGCTCGGCTGGCAGGAACAGGAATTTGATGCTGCGCACGTCGCTGGCATAGGGCAGGGCGGCGTCGAGTGCCTTGCGCGCAGCGCGCCGGCCGGCGGCGTCGCCGTCAAAGCTGAACACCACCGCGTCGGTAAAGCGGAACAGTTTTTGCACGTGGTCGTTGGTGCAGGCGGTGCCCAGGGTGGCCACGGCGTTGGCAAAACCGAGCTGGGCCAGTGCCACCACGTCCATATAGCCTTCGGTGACCAGTACGTAGCCGTGTTCGCGCAGCGCGCTGCGGGCTTCAAACAGGCCGTAGAGTTCGCGCCCCTTGCTGAACACCGGGGTTTCCGGCGAGTTCAGGTATTTGGGTTTGTCGTCACCCAGCACGCGCCCGCCAAAGCCGATGGTTTCGCCTTTGATGTTGCGGATCGGGAACATGACCCGGTCGCGAAAGCGGTCGTAGCGCTTTTCTTCGCTGCTGCCCTCTTCGGTGCTGCTGATGACCAGACCGCTTTCCACCAGCAGCGGGTCGTCGTAATGGGCAAACACACTGGCCAGGCTGCGCCAGCCTTCCGGGGCGTAGCCCAGGGCAAATTGGCGTGCCACTTCACCGGACAGGCCGCGCCCCTTGAAATAGGCGACGGCGCGCGGTGAATCCTTGAGCAGCTTGCGGTAGGCCTCACTGGCGTTTTCCAGCACGCTGGTCAGGGTGTGCTGTTTTTCGCGCTGCGCCTGGGCCCGTTCGCGGTCCTGGGGTGAGGCCTCGTCCTGCGGCATTTGCATGCCGTATTGCTGCGCCAGGTCGCTTACGGCTTCGACAAAGTTCATGCCGGCATGCTCCATCAGGAAGCTGATGGCGTTGCCGTTTTTGCCGCAACCGAAGCAGTGGTAGAACTGTTTCGTCGGGCTGACCGAGAACGAGGGCGACTTTTCGCCGTGGAAGGGGCACAGGCCCATGAAGTTGGCGCCGCCCTTTTTCAGCGCCACATAGCGCCCGACGATCTCCACCACGTCGGCGCGTGCCAGCAGTTCCTGGATGAAGGTTTGGGGGATGGCCATGGGCGTGCAGCAGGGGCGCGGTTCAGGCTTTGTTGCGCGGTAGCCGTCCGAGCAGGTAGAACTCGGGATTGGGCAGCATGCCGGTGACGCTGGCGATGCGGTTGGACAGGCCGAAAAATGCCGTGATGGCGCAAATGTCCCAGGCGTCTTCGTCGCTGAAGCCGTGGGCCTGCAGGGCGGCGAAGTCGGCTTCGTCAACCGCCTGGCTCTGGTTGCAGACCTTCAGCGCAAAGTCGAGCATGGCGCGCTGGCGCGGCGTGATGTCGGCTTTGCGGTAATTGATGGCCACTTCATCCGCGACCAGCGGCTTCTTTTCATATATGCGCAGCAGTGCGCCGTGCGCCACCACGCAGTACAGGCACTGGTTGACGGCGCTGGTGGCGACCACAATCATTTCGCGATCGCCTTTGCTCAGGCCGCTTTCCTCGCGCAGCATCAGGGCGTCGTGGTAGGCAAAGAAGGCACGCCATTCGGCTGGGCGCCGCGCCAGGGCCAGAAACACATTCGGGATGAATCCGGATTTTTCCTGGACTTCGAGGATGCGTGCCTGGATGTCGGCGGGCAGGCTGTTCAGGTCGGGAAGGGGGAAACGCATGTGGCGGGCTCCTGCGGGATGGGGGCCTTGATTATGGCGCCGCGGCGCGCTGGCGCTTTATTCATCCCAGGGCTTGATGCTGCCCAGGCGTCAGTAGTGGGGTGGCAATTCGTCGCGCGCCTGGCGCGGGCCTTGCTGTTCGGGCTGGTTGGCCAGGTCGCGCAGGGCCAGTACTTCGCGTGTCAGGGCGTCAAGCTGGCGCTGCTGGCGGATGATGATCTGGTCGAGCTTGTCGACCAGGTCTTCGGTAAAGCTGGCCTTGATTTCGAGGTCGATCAGGCGTTGTTCCAGTTCGGGCATGGCAGTGGCTGTCAGGTGGTTGCCAGCAGGGCTTCAAAGGCTTGTGCTGTCAGGGGGCGGGAAAAAAGGTAGCCCTGGGCGTAGTCGCAGCCGGCTTTGGTCAGCAGATCGCGTTGCAGGTCGGTTTCCACGCCTTCGGCGATCACTTTCATGCCAAGTGCATGGGCCATCACAATCATGGCCTTGCACAGGGACAGGTCGGTCGAGTCGGGGATCAGGTGGCGGACAAAAGACTGGTCGATTTTGATGTAGTCGATGTCGATCTTCTGCAGATAGGCCAGCGAGGAGTAGCCGGTGCCGAAATCGTCCAGCGAAACCTGGATGCCGGCGTCGGCCAGTTCCAGCAGCTGGGTGGCGACGTGGGCGTTGGTGTCGAGCAGCAGGCCTTCGGTGATTTCGACCACCAGACAGTCGCCCGGCAGCCCCATGGCCTGCAGCTGGGCGCCCCAGGGCAGCAGTTTTTCGTCGATGCGTTGAAATTGCACCGGGGAGCGGTTGACGCTGATCTGGAAACTCGGGTGGATGCGCTGGCGCCACTGCTGCACCTGCAGCGCGGCCTGGCGAAACACCCAGTCGCCAATTTCGACAATCAGGCCACTGGATTCGGCGATCGGAATGAACTCAGCCGGGCTTACCAGCCCGCGCCGGGGGTGTTCCCAGCGGATCAGGGCCTCGGCCTTGTGGATGGCGCCGCTGCCGAGTTCGACAATCGGCTGGTAGACGACGCGGAATTGGGCTTCGCTGAGGGCTACGCGCAGGTCATTCGCCAGCCGCACCCGGGTTTGTGCCGCCGCCTGCAGCGCCGGCGTGAAGAAACTGAAACGGTTGCGCCCCTCGCCCTTGGCGACATACAGCGCCTGGTCGGCGTTTTTGTACAGTTCTTCAATTTCGGTGGCGTCGCTCGGGTACAGGGTGATGCCGATGCTGGCGCTGACAAAGACCTGTTCCGAGCCAAGTTGAAACACGTTGTCCAGGCTGCGCAGCAGCTTTTGCAGCACCGGCTCGAGCTGGGCCGATGCCGCGATGTCGGTCAGGATCACGGTGAATTCATCGCCGCCCATGCGCGCCACGGTGTCGGACTGGCGCACGCACTGGCTGATGCGCAGCGCGGCCTCGACCAGCAGCTGGTCGCCGCTGTCGTGGCCCAGGGTGTCGTTGACTTCCTTGAAGTGGTCCAGGTCAATGAACAGGATTGCCAGCTGTTGCTTGTCCCGCTTGCACTTCTTGATTTCCTGCTCGAGCCGGTCGCGCAGCATGCGCCGGTTGGGCAGCCCGGTCAGGGTGTCAAAAAAGGCCTGTTTGCGCACCAGTGCTTCGGCGTTCTTGCGCTCGGTGATGTCGGTGTGGGTGCCGATCATGCGCAGCGGTTTGCCGTCGGCATCGCGGCTGATCACCATGCCCCGGCTCAGCACCCATTTCCAGCTGCCGTCCTTGCAGCGCACCCGGTGTTCATTCAGGTAGGTCGGCACCACGCCGTTGAAATGCATGCGCCGGTCGAGCTCCAGCTGGGCCAGGTCGTCGGGGTGGGTGCGGGCGTCAAATTCCTGCGGGTTGTTGGCAATTTCGCCTTCTTCGTAGCCATACATTTCAATCAGGCGTTTCGAGAAGAATTCGGCGTTGCTGGGAATATGCCAGTCCCAGACGCCGTCGCCGGTGCTTTCCAGCGCCAGCTTCCAGCGGTTTTCCGATTCGATCAGTGCAGCGCGCGCCAGTTTTGCTTCGGTGATGTTCTGGATCACCGAGGTGCGGGCCAGCAGCACGCCATTGTTCCATTGCGAGGTGCCGCGCGCATGGATCCAGATGCGGCGCCCGCGCGCCGTGACGGCTTCCAGCTCGAAGTCGTGTGTGGCGGATTGGTGGACGGTGTCGAAATAGGAGGCCCGGATCACTTCCATTGAGGCTGGCGTGAAAAAGTGTTCGGCGGTGCTCAAGGCCCGCCCGGGCTGGTAGTGGGCCGGATCGGTTTCCAGAATGCGGTAGACGCCTTCGGTCCAGTAAACCTGGTCGGCGCGCATATCGACTTCCCAGCCGCCGACCTGGGCCATCGCCTGGGTGGCGATCAGCAGCTGGTCGAGTCGGTCGCGCGCGGCCTGGGTCTTGATGTAGTCAGAGACGTCGGTATAGGTGCGCACCATGCCGCCCTCGGGCAGCAGCTGGGTCTTGATTTCCAGCGTGTTGCCCTGGCGTGTGCGGCGCAGGTACTGCCCATTGGTCAGGTCACACTGGCCGGACTCGACGTAGGCCCGGGTCTGTGGGTCCAGGTATTCGCCGTTGACGCCGAAGTCGCCGCGTTGCCTCTGGAACTGGTCAATGTCCTGCAGCAGCGGGGCGGTTTTCAGAAACTCGGCGCTCAGGTCAAGCAAGGCGCAGGCACGCCGGTTGAAGCACACCGTTTTGCGCTGGGCGTCAAACACCAGAATGCCCTGGCTGACGCTGCCCAGGATGTCGCGCAACAGCTGCGACTGCGCCCACTCGCCGGCATATTCCGGCGGGTCCGCGGCGATCGGTTCAGCGGCAGGGCGAGGGTGAAGCATGGACGGCATGGTACTTGGAAATTTTGCACGGCCCGGCATTTTCTCAGGCAGGCGGTTCCAGCGCCGGGCCGCCAAGTGGTTCTGCTGCCGTGGCGTGCGGCTGCGGATAATTTGCGGCTTCGGCAGCCCGCCACCCGATCGGAGCATCTCTCCATGTTTATCCGCAGTTCACAGCACGTTGACAGTTATTACGCCGCTTCGACGCCGGCGCTGCAGGTGCCGCGTGCGCCATTGCAAGAGGCGCTGGAGGTCGACGTGGTGGTGGTCGGCGCGGGCTTCACCGGTTTGTACACCGCGCTGAATCTGGCCGCGCGCGGCTTTTCGGTGGCGATTCTGGAGGCCAGCCGGGTTGCCTGGGCGGCCTCGGGGCGCAATGGCGGCCAGGTGATTCTGGGCTTTTCTTGCGATATGCCGCCGTTTGAGGCAGCACTTGGGCTGGACGGTGCGCGCCAGATCTGGCAACTGACGCAGGATGCGGCAGCGGAAATCCGCCAGCGCATTGCGGACCATGCGATCGACTGCGAATTCGCCACCGGCCACCTCTGGACTTCGGTGCAGCAACGGCGCGTGCATGTGTTGTCGGACTGGCAGGAGGAAGCGCAGCGCAAGTGGGGCTACAGCGGCCTGCGCATGGTGGACAAGGCGGAATTGCCGCAGCATGTCGGCTCGGCACGTTACCAAGCCGGCTTGCTGGACCGCAATGGCGGGCATCTGCATCCCCTGAAATATGCCCTCGGTCTGGCGCGCGCCGCTGAAGCCCTGGGTGTGCGCATTTTTGAAAACAGCCAGGCGCTGCATTACCGTGAAGCACCCGACCGGGTCGAAGTGGCGACCGAGGGTGGCCAGGTGCGCGCCAAGCGCATGGTGCTGGCCTGCAACAGCTATATCGACCGACTGGCGCCGCATTTGCAGCGGCGCATGCTGCCGGTGGGGACTTACATGATTGCCACGGCGCCGCTGGCGCCGGAACTGGCACAGCAGATATTGCCGAGCAATCTGGCGGTGTCGGACAACCAGTTCATTCTGGATTACTTCCGCCTCAGCGCCGACCGGCGCCTGCTGTTTGGCGGCAAGTGCACCTACACCGGGCGTACGCCGGCCCATTTGCGCGAATCCATGCGCGCCGACATGCTGCGCGTGTTTCCGAAGCTGGCCGATGTGCCGATTGACTATGCCTGGGGCGGCCATATTGACATCACCATGGCCCGTACGCCGGACTTCGGCCAGGCCGGCAATGTCTACTGGGCGCAGGGCTTCTCCGGCCACGGGCTGGTGCCGACCTGCGTCGCCGGTCGCGTGCTGGCCGAAGCGATTGCTGGTGACGATGCCCACTTGCGTTTGTTCAGCGCGCTGCACCACCGTCCATTTCCGGGCGGGGAAGTGGTGGCCGGCATGTTGCAGGTGCTGGGCATGTCGTATTACCGCTTGCGCGATTATTTCTAAAGGTAAAAGGCTACTTCGCTGGCGATGCCGGTCGGGCAGCCTCGGGGCGTGTGGCGTGCAGCAGGGTGTGGTCGACATATTCCCGGCCCTGTGCGTCGACCTGCAGCATGTCTTCAAAGACGTGGTTCCAGCGAATGTCCTGGTGTTGGTACAAATGGCGGCTGTGCAGGTCCTGGGTGGTAATTTCGTCGGAGCCGCTGATGGTCAGTATCAGCCGGGCCTGTTGTTGTTCCAGGCTTTCGGACGTCTGGCCCCACAGGGGGCTGTTTTGGTCGATCGGGTGCATCAGGGTCCAGCTCAGGGAGAACATCGGGTGCACCTCGCGCACCAGTGGCAGGTCAAGCAGGCGGTGCAAGGTGTGGCCTTCGACCGAGTGCTGCTGGACCAGCAAGTAAAGCTGCGCCGAGGCCTGGGTGATCATGCTTTTGCGCGCATTGGCGGCACGCAGCATCAGCATGGTCTGGCCATCGTATTGGCATACCACCGGTGCCTGGGAGGCGACGATGCGCGCCCGTGGCCGTGAAAAGCGCGCAAAAGTCAGACCGGTAAACAGCGCGATCCCCATCATTCCGGTGAAGATTTCCACGGTGGCCAGCACGTGCGCATACAGGGTTGCCGGGTGCATGTCGCCATAGCCCACGGTGGCCAGGGTTTCCACACTGAAGAAAAATGCACCCCAGAAGCCCTTTGGCGCGGCATTGGCAATGCTGTCGGACTGCAACAGGTACAGACCGGCGAAGCCGCTGTTGAGCAGTATGAACAGGGTTGCGATGCTGCAGTAAAACTGCAGCCAGCTGCTGGTCATGCTCAGAAAATACAGGTCATGCAGGCTGCTGCCGTGGGCGCTGCGCAGCCACCACTGGCGCGCGCCAATGCGCACGCTGCGCAGGCGCGGTGGGGACGATGAAGCGGGTCGAGAATCAGGCATGGCTTGCATGGTAGCTGCTCGCCGCACGTACCGATCGGTGGGGCCACTTTACTTGCGCTATAAATGCCGGGTCCGAATGCCACCGATAATCGGGGCGGTCTTGCCAAATTTGAAAATACTTATGTCCTTGATTTCTCTCTGGTCCCGAATCCTTGCTGCCGTGCTGGCAGTGCTGCTGAGCTCGTGTGGCGGTGGCAGTTCCGCTACGCCCCCGGTGGGCGGCTTGACCGTCATACCCGGCGGCGGGCAAGCGGTGGTGACCTGGAAAGCCGACCCCGGCGTAACCTACTGGCTGGCCTATGCGCCGACTGCGGGTGCAGTGGACATGAAAAATCCGCCGGCCGGCAATATCTGGCTGACGCCGGTCACTTCGCCCGTGACGGTGACGGGGCTGCTCAACGGAACCACCTACGGTTTCGCGGTGGATGCCCGCGTCAATGGCGGCCCCGGCGGCGCCCAGACGCCGACCGTGAACGTTACGCCACGGGCTTCCGGTAACAGCACCAGCAGCTGGACGGTTCAAACAGAACTTGGCACCGACCTGCTGGGCCTCAGCTATGGCACCAACGCCAGCACCGTGTTGAACTATCTGGCGGTGGGCACCGGCGGCACCATGTATTCGGGTGTCGACGTGATCGACACCACCTATGGCGACGCCAGCTACGGTCTTGATTCCGTCACCTGGACCGCGCTGAGCGGCACGCCGACGGCCAATTTCAAGGCCAGCCTGTATGCACTGGGCCAGTTTTTTGCCGTGGGCACCAATGACACCAACGGCGTCAACATCTACCACAGCACCGATCTGGTGACCTGGACGCCGGCGGCGACCCCGGTGGCGGGTGGACTGAACGCGTTGACCACCAACGGCACCGTGGTGATGGGCGTCGGTAACAACGGCGTCATTCAGTACTCCACCGACGGAATCACCTGGCTTTCCGCCAATTCGACGCCGACCCCGGCGACCATGCCCAATTTGTATGGCGTGGCCTATTCGCCCAATGGCTTGTGGGTGGCGGTCGGTTCCGGCGGCACCATCTGGGTCAGCGGCGATGGCTTGAACTGGGCCAGCCAGGCGTCCAATGCCGGTACCAATAACTTGTATGGCGTGGCGTCCTCGCCAACCGGCTTGCTGGTGGCGGTGGGCCAGGGCGGCACCGTGGTGTCCAGCTTGGACGGCGCCAGCACCACTCCGTGGGTGGTGAATACGCTGGCGCCGTCGAATGGCGCCGACCTGTATGCGGTGAATGCCGACGGTTGGCAGTTCCTGGCGGTGGGGGCTGGCGGTTCGGTGTTCAGCGCCGTCAATCCGGCCAGCGTTACCAATGGCGTTTGGTCGGCTTCCTGGACTGGCACGTCGACTGGCACTGCACGCAATTTGTATGCGATGTATGGCAGTTCGGCCCGCTACACCGTGGTCGGCCAGGCCGGCGCCAACATTATTGGACAGTAATAAGGCGCTGCTGCAGCACCTGTGCCGTTACCGCTTCGATTTCCTGGCGCAACCAGCTGTGCGCCGGATTGTGCTGGTGGCGCAGGTGCCAGATCATGTACATCGGTAGCGGCGGGCAGGCCAGCGGCACCGGCGCGCTGGCCAGGGCGCGAAACAGGTGTTGCGCCAACAGGCTGGGGGCGGTGGTGATCAGGTCACTGCCCTGAACAAAAGACGCAATGCCGGCATAGCCCGGCACCGTCACCAGAAACTCGCGTTGCACGCCCTGTTGTTCCAGCCACTGGTCCAGATCGAGTGGGCGGCGCGGCTCGTACACCACTGTGACGTGGCGGGCCTCCAGGTAGGCAGCCCGGCTGGTGGGCGCCTGGCGCACGCTGGCGTCAAAAAATACCCGGTAGTGGTCTTCCAACAGGCGCTTTTGCACGATGTCGCTGCCGTCTGGCGGGCGTGGACTCAGAATGATCTGGCAGTGCTCGTTGCGCAACATTTCCGGATGCGGAATGCCGGACGGAATCACGTGCAGGCGCAGTCCCGGGGCGCGCTGGCGCAGTCGCTGCATCAGGCAGGGCAGCAGCAGGTCACGTTGCAGGTCATTGGCGGCGATGGTGATCACGCTGTGCCAGCTGCGCGGGTCAAAGTGACCGCTCTGGGCCAGGTTCTGCATGGCAGACAGCAACTCGCGCGCCTGCAGCGCCAGCGCCTCGGCGTGCTCGGTGGCCACAATGCCGCGCCCCGATTTGACAAACAGCGGGTCGCCGGTGATGGCGCGCAAACGGTCCAGCATGTGGCTCACGGCCGACTGGGTCACGCCCAGGCGCTCGGCAGCGCGGGTCACCGAGCCGGTTTCCAGCACCACCAGCAGCAGCTGCAAGAGCCAGCCATCGATGTCTAAATGATTCATTTTTTTCATGTATTGCATCATGATTGATCTGTTTATCTTTTGCAATCGGGGCGCAATACTGGCGTCCTTGCATTCAATCCATGGAGACAAAGATGGCTTCCCAAGAAAAAAATCCGCCGATTCCCGGCACCCGCCCGTTTGACGGCGAACTGGCACGCCGCGGTTACGCCCTGAACAAGATGTGCTTCTCCTTCAATTCGGCCGACAACCGCGCCGAGTTTCTGCAGGACGAAGAGGCCTATATGCGCAAATACCAGCTGAGCGCATCGCAAGCTGCAGCGATCCGCTCCAAGCAGGTCTTGCAGTTGCTGGAAGAAGGCGGCAATGCCTATTACCTGGCCAAGTTTGCCGGTATTTTCAAGCTCGACATGCAGGACATCGGGGCCCAGCAGCGTGGCATGAGCAAGGACGAATTCAAGGCCATGCTGGTGGCCGCTGGCCAATAACACGACATACCGTCGCATCGAACAACAGACGAATTACAGGAGCATTAGGTGGCACAAATTATTGGTGGTCTGGGCACGTCCCACATTCCCGCAATCGGCGGCGCTATTCACAAAGGTTTGCAGCAGGAGCCCTACTGGAAACCGTTTTTTGACGGCTTTCCGCCGGTGCAGGCCTGGCTGAAGCAGGCCAAGCCGGACGTGGTGGTGATGTTTTACAACGACCACGGACTGAACTTCTTCCTCGACAAGATGCCTACCTTTGCGGTGGGCGCCGCCGCCCAGTACCACAACGCCGACGAAGGCTGGGGCATTCCCACGCTGGCGCCGCTGCAGGGCGAGGTCGATCTGTCCTGGCAAATCATTAACCATTTGATTGCGCAGGAGTTTGACATCACCACTTGCCAGGAAATGCTGGTCGATCACGCCTGCACTTTGCCGCTCAAGCTGTTCTGGCCGGACGGTGAATGCCCGGTGACGGTGGTGCCGGTGTGCATCAACACGGTGCAGTTTCCGCTGCCCAATGCGCGCCGGGTGTACGCCCTGGGCCGGGCCGTGGGCGATGCGATTGCCGCCTGGGACAGCACGAAGAAGGTCGCCATGGTGGCCTCCGGCGGTCTGAGCCACCAGCTCGAAGGCGAGCGCGCCGGCTTTATCAACAAGGACTTTGATCTGCAGTTCCTGCAAAGCCTGGAAACCAATCCGGAGTGGGCGACCCAGTTCAGCATCCATGAGCTGGTGGCCAAGACCGGCACCCAGGGCATTGAACTGCTGGCCTGGCTGGCCATGCGGGCAGCACTGGCGGCGGGTGAGGGCAGTGGCGTGCGCAAGGTGCATAGCAACTACCACATCCCGATTTCCAACACCGCCACCGGCTTGCTGGCGCTGGAAAAGCTGCGTTAAAGCTCAGTCCACACTGAGTTTGTGAACCAGGTCGGCGGTGGTCGCGGCCTGGTATTTGCGCATCAGCCGGGCCCGGTAGATTTCCACCGTGCGCGGGCTGATGCCGAGTATCTTGGCGATCAGCTTGGAGGTCAGACCCTGGATCAGGTAGGCCGCCACCTCGCGTTCGCGCGCGGTCAGTTCGGCCTTGACCGGCCGGCTGGCGCGCAAGTCTTCAAAACACCAGATGCCGGCTTCGTGCGGTGCGTCCCGGTTCAGTGCGCGGCCGGTCACATGGCACCAAAAAGCTTCACCGGCAAACTGCCCGCCCATGCGCTTCATGATGCGGTTGTCGGCATAGGTGCCGGTGCGGTTCAGCAGCGGCGCGATGCGGGCCCCGGTGCGTTCATATTCATCAGCGCTGGGGTACATCACTTGAAATGATTGGCCCACCAATTGCTTGCGCTCCACACCAAACATCTCGCACAGGTGCTGGTTACAGTCGATGATGCTGCGGTTGCGCGACAAGGCCAGCCCGACCGGGGCCAGGTCGAAGGCCAGACGGTAATCGAGGTCCATATCCAGATCCATGCGGGTCGGTACTAGGGTTAGTGATTAGGGAGAACTACGTACTTGAATACGTAGTATGGTACGGCAGTTGTTTCTTAATTTTTGGAGCAGTAAACAGTGAACAAGATTTATCCCAGCGCAACAGCAGCGCTTGAAGGCATCGTCAAAGACGGGCAATTGCTGGCAGTCGGTGGTTTCGGCCTGTGCGGCATTCCGGAGGCGCTGATTGACGCACTGAAAGACACTGGCGTCAAAGACCTGACGGTGATCTCCAACAATGCTGGCGTGGACGGCTTTGGTCTGGGCAAGCTGCTGGAAACACGCCAGATCAAGAAAATGATTTCCAGTTATGTCGGCGAAAACAAAGAGTTCGAGCGCCAGTACCTGGCCGGTGAACTGCAGCTCGAATTCACGCCCCAGGGCACGCTGGCCGAAAAGCTGCGTGCCGGTGGCGCTGGCATTCCGGCCTTCTTTACCAAGACCGGCGTCGGCACCATCGTCGCCGACGGCAAGGAATTGCGCGAATTCGACGGCGAGACTTACGTCATGGAACGCTCGCTGGTGCCCGAAGTGGCGCTGGTGAAGGCCCACCGCGCTGACAAATCCGGCAATCTGCAGTTCCGCTACACCGCGCGCAACTTCAATCCGGCCGCAGCGATGGCTGGCAGGATCACCGTGGTGGAAGTCGAGGAAATCGTCGAAACCGGCGACATGGCCCCCGACGCCGTGCACCTGCCGGGCATTTATGTGCACCGCATCGTGCTCAACACCACGCCGGAAAAACGCATCGAAAAACGCACCATCACCGAGAAAGCAGGAGTCTGAACATGGCCTGGAATCAAGAGCAAATGGCAGCCCGCGCTGCCCGTGAACTGGAAGACGGCTTTTACGTCAACCTCGGCATCGGCATCCCGACCCTGGTCGCCAACCACGTGCCGGCAGACAAGGAAGTTTGGCTGCAGTCTGAAAACGGCATGCTTGGCATTGGCCCATTTCCCACCGATGACGCGGTGGATGCCGACCTGATCAACGCCGGCAAGCAGACCGTCACCACCATCAAGGGTTCGAGCATTTTTGGCTCGGAGCAGAGCTTCGCCATGATCCGTGGCGGCAAGATCAACCTGAGTATTCTGGGCGCCATGCAGGTCAGCGCCAACGGTGACCTGGCGAACTGGATGATCCCCGGGAAAATGGTCAAAGGCATGGGCGGTGCCATGGACCTGGTGGCGGGCGTCAAGCGCGTCATCGTGCTGATGGAACACGTGGCCAAGAAGAAAGACGGCACCATCGATCTGAAAATCCTGCCGCACTGCACGCTGCCGCTGACCGGTGTCGGCGTGGTCGACCGCATCATCACCGACCTGGCCGTGATGGACGTCACGCCGCAAGGCCTGCAAGTGGTGGAGCTGGCGCCCGATGTCAGCCGCGAAGACCTGCAAGCCAAGACCGGCGTGCCTTTGCTCTGGGCGGTATAAGCGCGAATCGCCGGGGCGCCGTCCTGCTGTGGAAGCAGGGCGGCGCTTTGAGGGTGACCGATTGTGTAAATCTACCCATTGCGTAAGGACTGGGATCCTCTGTTGGTGCGTGCGGTTATGGCGGCGTCATTGACGATCTGCTCGAAGTATTCGGTGCTGCGCAGCACCGCATCGAACGGGGGGACATCGCCGAAAATCATGCCAGCCATCGCTTCATAGTCTTTTCTGAGTGCCTCTTGCATCGCCGTATTCGGTGTCAGTGTGAACGTGCCTGCTACTGCATAGTCGAGCCCCAAATCGGCGCTGCCGAAGAACAGCCGCGCATGGTGGGCGCAGTCGCTTGCCATTAGGTGATCTTTCTCCCAGGCGGCCGCCAACGGTGCCTGCATCAGTTGATGCACGTCATAGTAATGGCGTGAAACACGTTGCCCGCCGTGCCGTAGCGCACCGCGACGGTCATGCCACTGGCGTAGCCCGTGCAAGATCATGACCTTGTCCCAGAAGGTGCGTTCGGGCTTCACGGTGCCTTCCCGTGTTTGGCTGCGCCGCCGCGTCCAGGTGGAGGTTTTGGGGTGGCGAGAGTTGGGGGTGCTGCGGCCCTTGTTTCCTGCGGATCACACCCAGGGAGCTCTCGGATCAGGCTTTGCATCCACGCCGGCAATACGTTAAAACCATCGAGCAGATCCTGGCGGATCGCTGCACCATGAACCGGATCGGCCAGCACTTTTGTCAGTTTTCCCTGAATGGACGAGCGCTCTGAAGTCAGCGTGTCCTTTAACCAGTGCAGCGCCTGCACGATGCGCATGGCTGGGCGCCCCGCCCAGTAGAGCCGACTGGGCGCTGTCTGCTTGAATTCGATGGTGAGCTGGTCGAGTTGAACCGCACGCCGGCGGGTGTCCGTATGGATGGTGACGCGCGCGGGTACTGCGTCGGTCAGACCGAGATCATTGGCGGCGGTCATACCGTCTACCAGCAGGCGCAGGTTATCGCGGCGGGCAATGGCTTCCGCTACTGCACGGTAGTCCGGGCTCGTGGGACGTTTGGTCAGGCTATTGAGCTTGGGCCTGTCATACAGGCCTCTGTCGATGCGACGCAACTCGCCCGCCGGCACCATGCGCTGCAGAGTTTTATCGATGGCATCACGACTGCCCAACTGTGCAAAGTCGGTTGGGACCCAAACTTGTCCGGGTTCTGCCGCTTCCATCAGCGCAGAGATGTGAGATTTGAGTGCGGTCATGGTCGCTCCTGTCCGATATTTGTATGTCTTTTTCGGACGTTTGACAATGGCTTGTCCGAAATTTGTGGTTTTATTTCGGACGCAATGATCGCTGATTTAGCCTTTGTCCAAGTGTATGCCGCTATCGATCCAAACTCAATTGTGCGCATCCCGGCGTTCCGCCGTCGCATTCGCGGGCTGCGCCGCAAGGAAGTCCTGGCGCGGGATGGTTGCTCTCTGGACGGGCGCAGCAGGCCCAGCCAAAGCTGAAAATACAGCTATCGCAGTTTGTTATAGCTAAGTGTTCAAATATAGGCTTGCAAATAGGCCACATCGCGCAGATAGTTCGTCCGGTGCTAGCTGCCATAGGCCCGGGTATTCGCCCGTCGCTGGTGGCTGCCGCGTGAAAATTTCTAATAACGATGAGGAGTTCCGAGATGAACAAGCGCAGTTTCATGCACGCCCTAGTGTGCTCGACGCTGGCCCTAGCGGGCAGTGCCGCTCTGGCCCAGGACAATGTCTTCAAGATTGGTCTGATCCTGCCCATGACTGGGCAGCAGGCCAGCACCGGCCGCCAGGTCGAGGCGGCTGCGCGCCTGTACATGGCACAAAACGGCGACACCGTGGCGGGCAAGAAAATCCAGCTCATCGTCAAGGACGACACCACGGTGCCAGACATGACCAAGCGCCTGGCGCAGGAACTGATCGTCAACGACAAGGTGAATGTGCTCGCCGGCTTCGGCATCACGCCTTCGGCGCTGGCAACTGCCAGCCTGGCGACCCAGTCCAAGACTCCGGCTGTGGTGATGGCGGCGGCCACCAGCAGCATTACCGAGGCCTCGCCGTACTTTGTGCGCACCAGCTTCACCCTGCCGCAGGCGTCGGTGTCGCTGGCCGACTGGGCCCCCAAGAATGGCATCAAGAAAGTGGTTACGCTGGTCAGCGATTACGGCCCCGGCATCGATGCCGAGCGTTTTTTCAAGGACCGCCTGTTGTTCAACGGCGGCCAGGTGCTGGAGTCGCTGCGCGTGCCTTTGCGCAACCCGGATTTCGCGCCGTTCCTGCAAAAAGTGCGTGACTTGAAGCCGGATGCCCTGTTTGTGTTTGTGCCGTCCGGCGCGGGCGCTGCGGTGATGAAACAGTTTCTCGAGCGCGGCATGGACAAGGCCGGCATTAAGCTGATCGGCACCGGCGACGTGACCGACGACGACCAGCTCAATGACATGGGCGACGGTGCCCTTGGCGTGGTGACTTCGCACCACTATTCGGCAGCCCATCCGTCGGCCCTGAACAAGAAGTTTGTCGAAGCCTTCCGCAAGGCCAACAAGGGCATGCGCCCGAACTTCATGGCCGTCGGCGGCTATGACGGCATGCGCGTGATCTATGAAGCGCTGCGGGCCACCAAGGGCGTGGGCGGTGGCGATGCCTTGCTGGCAGCCATGAAGGGCCAGATTTTTGAAAGCCCGCGCGGCCCGATCTTCATTGATGCCCAGACCCGCGACATTGTGCAAAACATCTACCTGCGCAAAGTGGTGAAGCAGGACGGCCAGTTGTACAACGTCGAGTTTGATGTGATCAAAGACGTCAAGGATCCGGGCAAGTCGCACTAACACTGCGGATCCGGGAGCCGCTGCAGATGTGCGCAGAACTATTCGGCGGCATCTGCTTTTTTATTGGAGCCTGAGCGCCTACCACCATGCTTACCATTCTGTTTGACGGCATCGCCTATGGCATGTTGTTGTTCATCCTCGGCGTCGGCCTGGCGGTCACCATGGGCCTGATGAATTTCATCAACCTGGCCCATGGTGCCTTTGCCATGGTTGGCGGCTACATCACTATTTTGCTGATGCAGCAGCAGGGCGTGCCCTTCCTGGCCTGTCTGCCGCTGGCTTTTCTGGGTTCGGCGCTGCTGGGGGCGCTGCTTGAGCGCACGCTGTACCGCCCGCTGTACCACAAGCCGCACCTGGACCAGGTGCTGTTCTCGATTGGCCTGACCTTTATGGCGGTGGCCAGTGTCGATTATTTTGTTGGTTCATCGCCGCAGATTTTGCAGCTGCCGGAGTGGCTCAAGGGCCGCACCGAATGGGGCGATGGCCCCTGGATGCTGGGCATGGGCCACTACCGGCTGTTCATTATTGCGATTTGTGCCGCGCTGACGGTGGCGCTGCAATTTGTGCTGACGCGGACCCGCTTTGGCAGTCGCCTGCGCGCCTCGGTCGATGACCAGCGTGTCGCCGCCGGGCTGGGTATCAACGTCAATGTGGTGTTTCTTACCACCTTCGCCATGGGCTCCGGTCTGGCCGGACTGGGCGGCGCGCTGGGCGCAGACGTGCTCGGCATGGACCCCAGCTTTCCGCTCAAGTTCATGATTTATTTTCTGATTGTGGTGGCGGTGGGGGGCACTTCCAGCATCACCGGTCCGCTGCTGGCGGCACTGCTGCTGGGCATCGCCGATGTAGCGGGCAAATATTACATTCCGAAACTCGGGGCCTTTATCGTGTACAGCCTGATGATTGTGATTTTGGTCTGGCGTCCGCAAGGCCTGTTTGTGCGCAAGGGAGGCCGCTGATGAACCGGATTGCTGCCTGGAAACCCTGGGAATATGCCGCCTGGCTGGCGGCCCTGGTTTCGCCCTGGGTGCTGGCCGAACACGCGCTGATGATCAACGAGATTGCCATCGTGGCGCTGTTCGCCCTGTCCCTGGACTTGATTCTGGGCTATGCCGGCATCGTCTCGCTCGGCCACGCTGCCTTCTTCGGCATGGGCGCCTATGCCGCAGCCTTGTTCGCCAAACTGGTGATGCCGGACCCCTTGGTCGGCCTGGCGGTGGGCATCGCCACGGCGGCGCTGCTGGGCGTCGCCGCCAGTGTGACGGTTTTGCGCGGTACCGATCTGACGCGCCTGATGGTGACGCTGGGCCTGGCCCTGATCCTGATGGAACTGGCCAACAAGCTGGACTGGCTTACTGGCGGTACCGACGGCCTGCAGGGCGTGGTGATGGGGCCTCTGCTCGGGCGTTTCGAATTCGACCTGCAGGGCCAGGTGGCGGCCTGGTATTCGCTGGTGGTGCTGTTGCTACTGTTTGTGCTGGCGCGGCGCCTGGTTTATTCGCCCCTGGGCGCCACGCTGATGGCGATTCGCGACAACCGTTTGCGGGCCATGGCGATCGGTATTGCGGTGCCGCAACGGCTGGCCCTGGTCTATACCCTGGCAGCGGCAATGGCCGGTGCGGCTGGCGCGCTGCTGGCGCAGACCAGCGGCTTTGCCTCGCTGGACGTATTTGAGTTTCACCGCTCCGCCGACGTCATGCTGGTGCTGGTGATTGGTGGCACCGGCTGGCTCTACGGTGGCCTGGCCGGGGCGCTGGTCTTTGAAATCATGCAGAAATTTATTTCCGACATCACGCCGCAATACTGGACCTTCTGGCTTGGCCTGTTCCTGGTGGTGCTGGTGCTGGTCGGGCGCGCGCGCCTGGTGCGGCCCTGGACCTGGTTTTCGCGTGGAGGCAAGGCATGAGCGGCGTGACCGAGGACACCGTGTTGTCGGCGCAGGGGCTGGTAATGCGCTTTGGCGGCATTGCCGCGACCAACAATGTGACGTTGAACCTGAAGCGGGGCGCCCGCCACGCCCTGATAGGCCCGAATGGCGCTGGCAAGACGACGTTGATCAACTTGCTCACTGGCGTGCTGCAACCGACTTCGGGCCGCATCCTGCTGCAGGGCGAGGACATCAGCCAGCTGCCGGCACACCAGCGCGTGCAGCGCGGCCTGGTGCGCACCTTCCAGATCAACCAGCTGTTTGACACGCTGACGCCCTTGCAGACGCTGCGCCTGGTGGTGTCGCACCAGCGTGGCCTGAGTGGCGGCTGGTGGCGTCCTTTGGGCGCGGATGCGGCGGTGAACCAGCGTTGCGAGGCGCTGTTGCAGCAGTTTCACCTGAGCGAAGTGATGGACCGGCCGACGCACGTGCTGGCCTATGGCAAGCGGCGTCTGCTGGAAATTGCCATCGCCCTGGCCTGCGAGCCACGCGTGCTGCTGCTGGACGAGCCGGTGGCCGGTGTGCCGGCCGGTGAGCGCGAGGAGTTGCTGCAAACCGTGGCCGCCTTGCCGGCAGAGGTTTCTGTTTTGCTGATCGAACACGATATGGACTTGGTATTTAGTTTTGCCAACCGCATGACGGTGCTGGTCAACGGCACCGTGCTGACCGAGGGCGACCCGCAGGAGATTGCCAACAATGCCCAGGTCAAGGCGGTGTACCTGGGACACGAAGACGGGGGCGGTCATGGCTGAATTGCTGCGTATTGAAAATCTGAGCGCCGGCTATGGCGAGGCGGTGGTGCTGCATTCGGTGTCGCTGAGTCTGGAGGCCGGCCAGACCCTGGCCTTGCTGGGGCGCAATGGCACCGGCAAGACGACCCTGATCAATACCCTGGCCGGCGCCACGCGCCAGCACGGCGGCAGCATCAGCCTGCATTCCCAGGGGGGCGATTTGCGCCTGCATGGCATGGCCTCGCACCAGCGCGCAGCTGCCGGCATTGGCTGGGTGCCGCAGGAACGCAATATTTTCAAATCGCTGACGGTGCACGAAAACCTGACCGCGGTGGCGCGCCCGGCGCGCGCCGGGCGCAGTGCGCCGGCCTGGACGCCGGATCGCGTTTATGCCTTGTTTCCGCGCCTGTCGGAACGCCGCGCCAATCTGGGTACGCAGCTGTCCGGCGGCGAACAGCAGATGCTGGCGCTGGGCCGCGCGCTGGTGCTCAACCCGACCCTGTTGCTGCTGGACGAACCCTGCGAAGGCCTGGCGCCCATCATCGTGCAAGAGTTGTTGCGCGCCATCCGTCGCATCACCCGCGAGGAAGGCCTGAGCGCGATTCTGGTGGAACAGCACCCGCAGGCGATTCTGGCGATTTCCGATACCGCTGCCGTGCTGGACCGCGGCACCGTGGTGCACACCGGCAGCGCCGAAAGCCTGCAGGAACAACCGGCGCTGCTGGACAAGCTGCTCGGCGTGGCGCGCTGAGCCGGTCGCCGCCTCAGCGCGGCGGCATTGCCTCGGCCTGCTGCTCCAGCGAATGCAGGCGTGCCAGCAGGCGTTCATGCACCGCGTAGAGTTCGCCAACGCGCTGTTGCGCGGCGTCGCCCTGACCGGCGCCGGAAAGCGCCAGCAGTTCGGCGGCAATCGTGTGCGCCTGTTCATGCAGCGGACCGATTTCGTGGTACTGCGTCAGGCGCCCATAGCGGTTCGAGCCGCCACCCAGGTACCAGCGACCAAAGCTGCATTGTTTCGGATGGAGTTCGGCCAGTGGCTGGGCGGGCGCTGCCGCAAGGTCTGTGACGACCTGGCGCACCCAGGAGTGGTGGCACTGCATGGCGATTTTCAGTGACAGGTCACGCTCGTCGGAGAGGTCGGCGTTCATGTGGGTCCAGGCCTCCTGCTGGCGCCATTGTGCAATCCAGGCCGGCCACTGTTCCGCCGGCATCGGGCGGCCAATGCCATAACCCTGGCACAGCGGACAGCCAATGCTACGCAGCAGTGCGCCATGCGCCAGCGTTTCCACGCCTTCGGCGATGACGCTGCGGTTGAAGGCGCGCGCCAGTTTGACCACGCTTTCAACAATTTCCAGGTCGTTGGGATCCACCAGCATGTCGCGCACAAAACTCTGGTCGATTTTGATGGTGTCAACCGCCAGGTTGCGGAAATAGGCCAGCGTCGAATAACCGGTGCCAAAGTCGTCCAGCGCGATGGTGACGCCGAGCTCGCGGCAGCCGCTCAGGTTGGTGCTGGCCTGCTCCATATTGGTCAGCGAGGCCGACTCCAGTATTTCCAGTTCCAGGCAGCCTGCGGGCACTGCGGGGTAGCGCGCCAGGGCCAGGCGCAAGCGTTCGGTGAAATCGGCCTGCAGCAGGTGGTTGGCGCTGATGTTGACGCTGATGCTGCGCACCACGCCTTGCGCCAGCCAGTCTTGGAGTTGTTGCAGGGCGGTGTCGATCACCCATTCGCCGACTGCTAGCTCCAGGTCGCTGCCGTCCATGTGGTGCAGAAACGCCGCTGGTGCCAGCAAGCCCTGTTCCGGATGCTGCCAGCGGATCAGCGCCTCGGCGCCGAGGATTTCACCATTGGCCAGGTTGACCTTGGGTTGGTAGTGCAGGCGCAGCTCCTTGTGCTGCAGCGCCAGGCGCAGGCGTTCCACCAGGTCGCGTTGCAGCGCCATCTGGCGTTCGCTTTCCGGGTCGAACAGGCAATAGCGGTTCTTGCCGGCCTGCTTGGCCTGGTACATGGCCTGGTCGGCGTGGCGCAGCAGAGTGTCCGGATCGACGCCGTCTGCCGGGAACAGCGTGACGCCAATGCTGGCAGACAGGCTCAGCGTGTGTCCCGCAATGTGCAGCGGGCGGGTGATCGATTGCAGTACCCGCTGCATGGCCTGGGTGCAGTCGGCGGCATGGTCGATATGCATCAGCAGCACGAATTCGTCACCGCCAAAGCGTGCCACCGTGTCACCGGCGCGCACGCAACTGCTCAGACGTTCCGCCATGGCGACCAGCACCTGGTCGCCGACTTCGTGGCCCCAGGCGTCGTTGATGGGTTTGAACTGGTCCAGGTCGAGAAAGCAGATCGCGACCATGTTGTTGTTGCTGCGGCGCGCGTCCAGCATCGCCTGCTTGATGCGATCCGCCAGCAGAGTCCGGTTGGGCAGGCCGGTGAGCGGGTCGTAGAAGGCCATTTGGCTCAGTTTTTTCTCCTGGGCCTTGAGTTCGCTGATGTCAGAAAACACGCCCACATAATTCATCGGCCGACCCTGGTCGTCGCGCACACAGGAGATCGACAACAGCTCCGGATAGGCCTCGCCGGAGCGTTTGCGGTTCCAGATTTCCCCTTTCCAGGTGCCATCACGGAGAATTGTTTGCCACATTGTTTCGTAAAAGGCGTCGCTCTGCAGGTCGGAGCGCAGCAGGCGTGGATTCTGGCCCAGCACTTCGTCGCGCTCCCAGCCGGTGATGCGCGAGAAGGCCGGATTGACGTCCAGGATGTTGCCTTTGATATCGGTCAGCGTCATGCCTTCGTGGGCGTTCTGGAACGCCGAGGCGTGCAGGCGCAAACTGGTTTCGGCTTGCAACTGGGCGGCGTAGCGTTCGCGGATTTCGCGGTTGGCCTGGGCCAGCGAGTGTTGCGCCCGGTCCAGTCGCACAAAGGTATAGACCAAGTAGGCCGTGACCAGCAGTGCCAGCACATAGAGCAGGCTGCGGTAGCGGTCGGCGTGTTGCAGCGCCACGTTGCGGCCGTGCGCATAGGCGGCACTCAGGGCGGCCATTTGCGCGCCCGACGGCAGGGCCAGTATCTGGCGCGTTAGCTGATCGACGTGTGGCAAGTGCTGCACGATGGTGTCGCCGTGCAGCAGCAGGTTGTTCAGTGCCTTGGCTTTTTCCACGCCGACCGCCGCTGCGCTGAGCTGCTGGCGGCCTTGCTGAATCTGTTCGCCCAGTTCCGGGTCCAGCGTGCGCGAGTAGATCAGGATGTCGGTCAGGTAGCGCTCCATGGTTTCCCGCTCGGCGCCGGTACAGCGGGTCAGCAAGTGGTTGCCGATCACCGGAAAATAGGCCAGCGAGTTGCGCGCCACCGAGTTTTCCCGTTTGAACGATTCCAGCAACTGGGCTTTGGCGTCGAGGGTTTGCTGCAACACGCCGAGCGCCTCCAGCACCTTGCCACGCTCGGGGGCCTGTACAAAAGCCGGGACATCGTGCGCCACCTGGCTCAGGTCCTGGGCTTGGCGGATTTGCTGTGTCAGCGCATCGTAGTTGCGTACCAGCTCCATGCGGCTGGCTAGCAGCGTGGTGTTGACGGTGTTGTCGGCGTCATGCAATTCGCGCAGCACGCGCAAATAGCTGTTGTGGGTTTCCGGCGCCACGGTTTCGGCGCGCAGATAGAGCCACGTCCAGAGCAGCGCCGAGGCCAGCAGGATGGCGCCGAGCTTGAGGCTCCCGCGCCGCGGCGCGGTGGTATCGGTGCCAGTGCCGCGCAGGCCTGGCGTGGGAAAGCGGAACTTCATTGGAGCGGACGTCCTCGCCATTCACCGGTCAGGGTGCGCAGAAAAGCGCTCAAGGCACGGACGTCTTCAGGGCTCAGTTCACGTCCGAGCTGGTAGCGTCCCATCACAGTGACTGCCTGCTCCAGCGTGGTCGCCGAACCATCATGGAAATAGGGTGCCGTGACGGCGACATTGCGCAAACTCGGAACTTTGAAGACATAGCGGTCTTCTTCTCTGCCGGTGACGTTGAAGCGGCCCAGGTCGGCGCGGGTCAGCGTGCGCGTGGCAAAGTAGTTGGCCATTACGCCAAAGCGCTGAAACATATTGCCGCCAATGTTGTCGCCCTGGTGACAACTGGCGCAGCCGTAGTCCTTGAAACGCCGGTAACCATCGATTTCAAGCGCGTTGAGTGCCGCGTGGTCGCCCTTGAGGTAGCGGTCAAATGGTGCGTTCTGGGTGATCAGGCTGCGTTCGAAAGTGACCAGCGCGTCGATCAGGTTGGCCTGCGTGATGCCGTCGCTGTAAATCGCGTTGAAGGCCTGGACGTAGTTCGGGTCGGCCTGCAGTTTGGCCAGCAGGCTGGCCCAGCTGGCGGCCATTTCGTTGGGGTCCAGCAGTGGCTCCACTGCCTGTTGTTCCAGTGTCGTCGCCCGGCCGTCCCAAAACTGGGCGAAATTCAGGCTGGCATTGAAGACGCTGGGGGTGTTGACCACGCCGGGTGTGTTGTTGGCGCCAGTGGAGTAGCGGCGCACATCGGCGCCGCCGTGTGCCAGGTTGTGGCAACTGGTACAGGCCACGCTATTGCTGCCTGACAGCCGTGGCTCGTAAAACAGTTTTTCTCCCAGCGACACTTTCTCGGGCGCCAATTCGGGTGTGGGCGGCAGAGGTTGCAGCGGTTCACCATTGCCAACCCTGTGTGCTACGCCGCTCGGCGGCGCCACAGTGGTGCTGGATTCGCTCGTGTCAAAGCCGCCCAACAATAGCAGCAGGCCAAGCAGCGCCAGGGCGACGCAGACGGTGGCCCACAGGGCCTTGGCATACGGGAGCTTCATGTCGGCTGGCGGCGTTCAGGCATGCGCTGGGCGGTCTACAAACTGGCTTCAATGCGGCGTCGCAACGCCGGGCTGACGTCTGGCAATACGCCAAACCAGGCTTGAAATGCCGGTCGCGCCTGGTGCAGCAGCATGCCCAGGCCATTGACCGTGGTGTTGCCACGCAGACGCGCGGCTTGCAGCAAGGGCGTTTCCAGTGGCACGTAGACCACGTCAGACACCAGTGCATGGGTCGGCAACTGGTCCAGCTGCAGGTCCAGCGCCGGGTTGCCGTGCATGCCCTGGTTGGTGGTGTTGACCAGCAGATTCAGATCGGCCAGCGCGGCGTGGCGCTGGCTCCAGGGGTAGGCCGTTACCGGCGCGCCGAATTCCCGCGCCAGCGCCAGCGCTTTGTCATCGCTGCGGTTGAGCAGGCGGATTTCCTTGGCGCCCTGGTCGGCCAGACTCAGTACCACCGCCCGTGCCGCGCCGCCGGCACCAAAGACGGCGATCGGACCGGCATCGGCACGCCAGTGCGGTTGCGCTTCCAGCAGGCTCTGGATGTAGCCGAACCCATCGTTGTTGAAGCCCTTGAGCGAGCCATCGGGCTGCACCACGATGGTATTGAGCGCGCCCATGCGGCGTGCCATCGGGTCCACTTCGTGTACCAGATCCATGCTTTGCACCTTGTGCGGAATGGTCACATTGCAGCCGCGAAAGCCCAGCGCCGCCAGTCCCGGCAGGGCTTGTTGAAGCTGGTCAGGGGCCACCGGCAACAGCACATAGGCGCCCTGCAGCTGGTATTGCGCAATCCAGTAGTTGTGGATTGCCGGGGAGCGGGAATGGGCGACTGGCCAGCCCATGACGCCGGCCAGTCCGTAACTTGCGTGACTCATTCAATTCTTTCCTTGTGGTGCATCATAGTAGTTCAGCCGATAGGGCTATTTTCCACGGATGGCCGACCTTTACGTTGCGCTGGTACCCAGATCCAGGATGCGGGTCAGCAGTTCCATGGCCTTGCGCTGGGTCTGGGTGGTTGGGCGGTGTGCCGACCACACCAGCATCAGCTGGCTGCGGATGCTGGGCGAATGGATGGTGTGCACGCGGAAGGCGCGTGCGTCGTCAAAATTGTTCAAGGTGTAGCGGGGCAGGATGGCGTGGCCGATGCCTTCCTTGACCAGGTTCAGGATCGCGTTCAGGCCGTCGACTTCCAGAATCACCACGGGACGCCGGTTGATGGTCATCATTTCGCCTTCGATCAGGATGCGAAAGGCGTTCGGGCGGCTCGGCAGGATCAGCGGCAGCTCGGCCACTTCGCGCAGTGTCATGCTGGGCCAGTCTTTGGCGGCGCTGCTGCCGCGTGCGCGCGGCGTGGCGACGGCCGGGGAAATCAGCACCAGTTCGTCTTCGTGCAAGGTGGCCGTTTCCAGGTCCGAGGATTGTTCCGGGTTGTACAGCACCGCCAGGTCGAGGTTGCCGACGCGCAGACCCTCATGCATCAGTACCGAGAATCCTTCGGTCAGGGACAGCTGCGCCTGCGGCAGTTCGGCCGCGAAGGCTTTGACCAGGGGCACGGTGATGACTTTGGAGAGCGAGGGCGGCAGACCGATGGAGACCCTACCGGCCAGTGCGCCGCGCGCGGCACCGAGCTCTTCGCGGGTCAGTGCCACCTGGTGCAGGATGCCGCGGCCATGCTCCAGCAGCAGTTTGCCGGCTTCGGTGGGCACCGCACCGCGGCCATTGCGGGTCAGCAGGTTTTGCCGCAGTTCGACTTCGAGCAGGCGGATTTGCCGGCTCAGCGCCGGCTGCGCAATATCCAGCGAGATCGAGGCCCGGGTGAAACTGCCCAGTTCGGCGACGCGCACAAAATATTCCAGCTGTTTCAGGTCCATGGCGGCTTGCCTTAAGAAAAGGGGATCGGCTTGCGCATAGCGCGGGATGAATTATGCCGATTCTGTATAGCTGCTAGTGGCGCTGCCAGCTTATCAAAGGTCGGGCCCCGGCCCAAAATGGCCGTGTTGCAGTCAGCCACCTATCCAAGCTATGACACTCCAAGGTATTTCCTCAATGGCCACGCGCCAATTGCTCCACGATTTGCTGGCCAGTTATAGCGCCCAGAGCGGGGTCGCGGTCGCCATGGAAGCAATCGGCGGTGTCGATGCCGCAAAGCGGGTGCAAGCCGGCGAAGCGTTCGATGTGGTGGTGCTGGCCAGCGATGCCATCGACAAACTGGCGGCGGCCGGGCAGCTACTGGCGACGAGCAAAGTCGATCTGGTGCGCTCCGGTGTCTCGGTGGCGGTGCCAGCGGGTGCCGCACGGCCCGATATTGGCAGCGCCGACGCATTGCGCCAGGCCGTGCTGGCGGCGCCCAGTGTGGGCTATTCCACCGGACCCAGTGGCGTTGCGCTGCTGCAGCTATTTCAGCGCTGGGGCATTGTCGAAGCCCTGCAGGGACGTCTGCGCCAGGCGCCGGCCGGGGTGCCGGTGGCGGCGCTGCTGGCGCGCGGGGAGGTGGCACTGGGCTTTCAGCAGCTTAGCGAACTGATCCATGCGCCAGGCATTCAGGTGATCGGACCGCTGCCTGCCGAGCTTCAGATCACCACCGTTTTTTCTGCGGCCATCGGTAGCCACAGCCACCAGCCCGCGGCGGTGCAGGCGCTGCTGGCATTTCTCGGCGCGCCCGCCAGCGCCGAGGCCAAGCGGCGCCACGGCATGGAGCCGGCCTGAGGTAGGCGGCCGCCCACGCATAGCAAATAGCAAATAGCAAATAGCAAATAAATAGCAACCTTCCGCCAGCGGATAACCAGGAGACTCCCATGATCATCGACTGTCACGGCCACTACACCACCGCGCCGAAGGCGCTGGAAAACTGGCGCAATGCCCAGATTGCCAACCTGAATACACCCGAACTCGGCCCCAAGGTGGCCGATCTGAAAATCAGCGACGACGAGTTGCGCGAATCGATTGAAAGCAACCAGCTGCGCCTGATGCGCGAACGCGGTTCCGACCTGACGCTGTTCAGCCCGCGCGCCAGCTTCATGGCGCACCACATTGGCGACTTCAACACCAGCGCCACCTGGGCCGGCATCTGCAACGAGCTGTGCTACCGCGTCAGCCAGTTGTTTCCCGCCCATTTCGTGCCGGTGGCGATGTTGCCGCAAAGCCCGGGCGTGGACCCGCGCACTTGCATCGCCGAACTGGAGCGTTGCGTCCATGACTACGGCAACGTTGGTATCAACCTGAACCCCGACCCCAGCGGCGGCCACTGGACCGCGCCGCCTTTGAGCGACAAGCACTGGTACCCAATTTACGAAAAAATGGTCGAGTACGAGATTCCGGCCATGGTCCACGTCAGCACCAGCTGCAATGCCTGTTTTCACACCACCGGCGCGCACTACCTGAACGCTGACACCACCGCCTTCATGCAGTGCCTGACCAGCGACCTGTTCAAGGACTTTCCGACCCTGAAGTTCCTGATTCCGCACGGCGGCGGTGCTGTGCCCTACCACTGGGGCCGCTTCCGTGGCCTGGCGCAGGAGCTGAAAAAGCCGCTGCTGCAGGACCATCTGCTGAACAATATTTTCTTTGACACCTGCGTCTACCACCAGCCCGGCATCGACCTGCTGACCAAGGTGATTCCGGTCGACAACATCCTGTTCGCCAGCGAAATGATCGGTGCCGTGCGCGGCATCGATCCGGAAACCGGCAACTACTACGACGACACCAAGCGCTATATCCAGGCCTCGACGCAACTCAGCGAGGCCCAGCGCACGCAGATTTACGAAGGCAATGCGCGGCGCGTGTTCCCGCGTCTGGACGCGCTGCTGCAAGCGCGCGGCCAATAAACCAGCTAACCCAGTTAATCCAGCAAGGAGACAAATATGTATGAACTAGGTGTTGTGTATCGCAATGTGCAGCGCGCCGATAGCGCAGTGGTGGATGGTCTGGCAGCGCTTGGCTCGGCAACTGTGCACGAGGCCATGGGCCGGGTCGGTCTGCTGAAGCCGTATATGCGGCCAATCTACAGCGGCAAGCAGGTATCCGGCAGTGCCATTACGGTGTTGCTGCAGCCTGGCGACAACTGGATGATGCACGTGGCGGCAGAGCAGATCCAGCCCGGCGATATCGTGGTGGCGGCGGTGACGGCCGAATGCAGCGATGGCTATTTCGGCGACCTGCTGGCAACCTCGTTCCAGGCACGCGGCGCGCGGGCACTGGTGATTGACGCCGGTGTGCGTGACGTGAAGACGCTGCAGGAAATGCAGTTCCCGGTCTGGAGCAAGGCGATTTCCAGCAAAGGCACCATCAAGGCGACGCTGGGCTCGGTGAATATTCCGGTGGTCTGCGCCGGCATGCTGGTGACGCCCGGCGACGTGATCGTGGCCGACGATGACGGCGTGGTCTGCGTGCCGCGTGCCATGGCCGCCAAGACCCTGGAAGCAGCGCAGAAGCGCGAAAGCTTTGAAGGCGAGAAGCGCGCCAAGCTGGCCTCCGGCGTGCTCGGCCTGGACATGTACAAAATGCGCGAACCGCTGGCCGCCGCCGGTTTGCGCTATATCGACTGAGTCCCGGAGCACGAATAGCCATGAGCAAACCCACTTCCGGTGACTTCACCAAAACCGCTGGCTGGCTCGACTGGTTCAGCGGCCCCAGCGTGCCGCGCTTTCAGTTGCCGGCCGGCGCTGTCGACGCGCATTGCCATGTGTTTGGCCCGGGCGCCCAGTTTCCCTATGCGCCAGAGCGCAAATACACGCCTTGCGACGCTTCCAAGGAGCAGTTGTTCGCGCTGCGCGACCACCTCGGTTTCGAAAAAAATGTCATCGTGCAGGCCACCTGCCACGGCGCCGACAATCGCGCGCTGGTGGACGCACTGCTGCACAGCGAAGGCCGGGCGCGCGGAGTGGCCACCGTCAAGCGCGGCGTCACGGATGCCGAGTTGCAGGCCATGCACGACGCCGGTGTGCGCGGCGTGCGTTTCAATTTTGTCAAACGCCTGGTGGACTTCACGCCGAAAGACGAGCTGATGGAAATCGCCGCCCGCATTGCCCAGTGGGGCTGGCATGTGGTGATTTATTTTGAAGCGGTGGACCTGCCCGAGCTGTGGGACTTTTTCACGGCCTTGCCGACCACCGTGGTGGTGGACCACATGGGCCGCCCCGATGTGGCTTTGCCGCTGGACGGTCCGCAGTTTGCCTTGTTCCAGCAGTTCATGCGCCAGCACCCGAATGTGTGGAGCAAGGTCAGCTGCCCGGAACGCCTGTCCGTCAGCGGACCCAAAGCGCTGCAGGGCGAGCAGCAGGCCTACCGCGACGTGGTACCGTTTGCGCGCGCCATTGTGGAAGAATTTCCGGACCGCGTGCTCTGGGGCACCGACTGGCCGCACCCGAACCTGAAAGACCACATGCCTGACGATGGCCTGCTGGTGGACTTTATTCCGCAGATTGCCGTAACGGCAGAATTGCAGCGCAAATTGCTGGTGGACAATCCCAACCGCCTTTACTGGAGCCGCTGAATGGCACTCGACAAGCCTTACCTGGACGTCCCTGGCACTACCATTTTTGACGCCGAACAATCGCGCAAGGGCTATTGGCTGAACCAGTTCTGCATGTCCCTGATGCAGGCCGCTAATCGAGAGCGTTTCAAGGCCGACGAACGGGCCTATCTGGATGCCTGGGCCATGAGCGAAGCGCAGAAACAGGCGGTGCTGGCACGCGACCTGAACCGTTGCATAGCGCTGGGCGGCAATATCTATTTTCTGGCCAAGATTGGCGCCACCGATGGCAAAAGCTTTCAGCAGATGGCCGGCTCCATGACCGGCATGTCGGAAGCCGAATACCGCGACATGATGCTCGCCGGCGGCCGCTCGGCCGAGGGCAACCGCTATGTCGGAGAAGACGGTGATGCGCAGGCGCACCGGCAACCGCAGGGCGCCGCCGGGCGTGCTGCTGAACACGTGAAGAAGGAGGGCTGAGATGGCCAGAATTACTGCGTCGGTCTATACCTCCCACGTGCCGGCAATCGGCGCCGCGCTGGACCAAGGCAAGAGCCAGGAACCCTATTGGCAACCGGTGTTCGCCGGCTACGATTTTTCCAAACAATGGATGAAAGAGCAGCGACCGGACGTGATTTTCCTGGTCTACAACGACCATGCCACCGCCTTCAGTCTGGAAATGATTCCGACCTTTGCGATTGGCACGGCAGCGCAGTTTGCGCCGGCCGACGAAGGCTATGGCGCGCGCCCGGTGCCGACGGTGATCGGCCATCCGGCGCTGGCCTCGCACATTGCCCAGTCGGTGATTCAGCAGGACTTTGACCTGACCATTGTCAACAAGATGGACGTCGATCACGGTCTGACCGTGCCGCTGTCGTTGATGTGTGGCCAACCTCCGGCGGACGATTTCCGCTGGCCCTGTCCGGTAATTCCGTTTGCCGTCAATGTGGTGCAGTACCCGGTGCCCAGCGGCCGGCGCTGCTTCATGCTTGGACAGGCAATTCGCAAGGCGGTGGAAAGTTTTGACGAAGACCTGAACGTGCATATCTGGGGCACCGGCGGCATGAGCCACCAGTTGCAGGGTCCGCGCGCTGGCCTGATCAACAAGGAATTCGACAACGCCTTTCTGGACCAACTGATCCAGAACCCGGAAGCCGCCGCCAGCATTGCGCACATCGACTATGTGCGCGAAGCCGGTAGCGAGGGCATTGAGCTGGTGATGTGGCTGATAGCGCGTGGCGCCATGGCCGATATCGCTGGCGGCCCGGCGCCCCGGCTGGCGCACCGCTTTTACCATGTGCCCGCCAGCAATACGGCGGTGGGCCATTTGATTTTGGAGAACCAAGGAACCCTGCCATGAGCAAAACCATTAAAGTCGCGTTGGCCGGTGCCGGCGCCTTCGGCATCAAGCACCTCGACGGCATCCGCAATATTCCCGGCGTGGAAGTGGTGTCACTGATCAGCCGCGATCTGGAGAAGACGCATGAAGTGGCTGCCAAGTATGGCATCGGCCACGTCAGCACCGAGTTGGCTGACAGCCTGGCGCTGCCGGAAGTGGACGCTGTGATTCTGTGCACGCCAACGCAGATGCATGCCGAGCAAACCCTGGCCTGCCTGCGTGCCGGCAAGCACGTGCAGGTGGAAATTCCGCTGGCCGACAACCTGCTGGGTGCCAACGAAGTGGTGGCCCTGCAACGGCAAACCGGACTGGTAGCCATGTGTGGCCACACCCGCCGCTTCAACCCGAGCCACCAGTACGTGCACAAGAAGATAGCGGCAGGCGAATTCAACATTCAGCAGCTCGACGTGCAGACCTATTTCTTCCGTCGCACCAACACCAACGCCCTGGGCCAGGCACGCAGCTGGACCGACCACCTGCTGTGGCACCACGCCGCGCACACCGTTGATTTGTTTGCCTACCAGTGCAACAGCCCGATCGTGCAGGCCAATGCGATACAGGGGCCGATCCATCCGGTGCTGGGCATTGCCATGGACATGAGCATTCAGCTCAAGGCCGCCAGTGGTGCCATCTGCACCTTGTCGCTCAGTTTCAATAACGACGGCCCGCTCGGCACCTTCTTTCGCTATATCGGTGATAGCGCGACCTATATTGCGCGCTACGACGACCTGTTCAACGGCAAGGAAGAAAAGATCGATGTCAGCCAGGTGGATGTCAGCATGAACGGCATTGAACTGCAGGACCGCGAATTTTTTGCTGCAATTCGCGAAGGCCGCGAGCCGAATTCCAGTGTCGGCCGCGTAGCCGCCTGCTACGAAGTGCTGCACCAGCTGGAGCAGCAGCTGGCGCGCTAGACCACTGGGCGCTGAAATGCGGTAGCTTATCGACCTGCGGATAAGCTGCCCAGAAAAGGCCGCTGCTGATGCCTCTGGCGGCCTGTTTGTGCTGGCGTTGGGTGCTAGTGCGCCATCGCAATCAGCGCCTGATGGTCGCCCTGGGCGTGGTACTGCCAGCGTGTGTGGCTGGCTGCCGGTGCGCCGAAGCCGGCCATGGCCTGTACCAAGGTGTCGATATCGCTCAGGCTCAGGGTGTCGTCGTTGACAAAGCGGATCTGCTCTATCTGGTGTTCGCGGCCCAGGAACCAGTTTGACAGGTCGATGTAGTCTGCACTGCCCAGTATGGCGACACGCAGGTCCTGG
>CAIUDG010000035.1 GCA_903897925.1 uncultured beta proteobacterium
ATGGGCGAAGAACGCGCCAAGCTGATGCACACCCTGAAAGAAGGTTCTGTGGTGCAAGGCGTGGTCAAGAACATCACCGAATACGGTGCCTTCGTTGACCTGGGCGGTATCGACGGCCTGCTGCACATCACCGACATGGCATGGCGTCGCGTGCGCCACCCCTCGGAAGTGGTGCAAGCGGGTCAGGAAATCACTGCCAAGATCCTCAAGTTCGACACCGAAAAGAACCGTGTCTCGCTGGGTCTGAAGCAAATGGGCGACGACCCATGGATGGGCGTCAACCGCCGTTACCCCCAGGGTACCCGCATGTTCGGCAAGATCACCAACATCGCCGACTACGGCGCGTTTGTGGAACTCGAACCCGGCATCGAAGGCCTGGTCCACGTGTCCGAAATGGACTGGACCAACAAGAACGTTGCACCTTCGAAGATTGTTGCCCTGGGCGACGAAGTCGAAGTCATGGTTCTGGAAATCGACGAAGACAAGCGCCGTATTTCCCTGGGCATGAAGCAGTGCAAGGCCAACCCATGGCAAGAGTTTGCGCAAAACACCAAGCGCGGTGACCGCGTCAAGGGCCCGATCAAGTCGATCACCGACTTTGGCGTGTTCGTTGGCCTGGCTGCCGGCATTGATGGCCTGGTGCACCTGTCCGACCTGTCCTGGAACGAAGCCGGCGAAGTCGCCGTGCGCGAGTACAAAAAGGGCCAGGAAGTGGAAGCGCTGGTGCTGGCTGTCGACGTCGACCGCGAACGCATCTCGCTGGGCATCAAACAGCTCGACTCCGATCCTTTCACCACCTTCGTGTCGATCAACGACAAGGGCCAGACCGTTACCGGCAAGGTCAAGACCGTTGACGCCAAGGGCGCTGAAATCGACCTGGGTGACGACATCATCGGTTACCTGCGCGCCTCCGAAATCAGCCGTGACCGTGTGGAAGACGCACGCAACGTGCTGAAAGAAGGCACCGAAGTGACCGCCGTGGTGGTGAGCGTGGATCGCAAGACCCGCAACATCCAGCTGTCGATCAAGGCCAAGGACATGGCTGACCAGAACGAAGCCATGCAGAACCTGAGCCAGCAGTCCTCGCGTGAAAACGCCGGCACTACCAGCCTGGGCGCCCTGCTGCGTGCCAAGCTGGACAACAACTAATCCCTGATTGTTGTTGATCTGATGAAACGACCGGCAGCACCTGTGCGCCGGTCGTTTTTTCGTCGAAATTTGTTCCCCTAGCCTTTTTTGTATCCATGACCCGCTCCGACCTCGTTGAAGAACTGGCAAACCGCTTTGGTCAGCTGACCCATCGCGACGCAGAATTCGCCGTCAAGGCCATTCTGGATGCCATGAACGATGCCCTGGTGCGTGGACACCGCATTGAGATTCGCGGTTTTGGCAGCTTCTCGATCAACCGCCGCCCGCCCCGCATGGGCCGCAATCCGCGCAGCGGCGAGAGCGTCGCCATCCCTGAAAAACGCGTACCGCACTTCAAACCCGGCAAGGCCCTGCGCGAAGCCGTGGACCTGCGTACTGCCGAACTCGAAAGCCAGCGCGACAGCAGCGCGCAGCCCTGACTGCGGCGTTTAGAATCACCTCGATACCGAGGAGAGGAATGAAACAAATCGCGTGGCTCTTCAAGAGCTTTCTGAAAGCAGCCATCTTCTTTACATTGTTTGCCTTCGCCCTGAACAACCAGGACGATGTGACGGTGCGTTTTTTCTTCGGCCAACAATGGACCGCCCCCATGGTGCTGGTGGTGCTGGGCGCCTTCGCCTGTGGCCTGGTGGTGGGCGTGCTGGGCATGGTGCCGCGCTGGTGGCGCCAGCGCCAGTTGGCGCAACCGCAGGAAGCGGCGCCAGTACCGGCACCGCGCGAAGCCGAACCCGACGCCCCGCCCCATGGAATTTGACCTCAGCCTGCTGCTGCTGGCACTGCCAGTGGTCTTCGTGCTGGGCTGGATGGCCTCCCGGCTCGACCTGCGCCAGCTGCGCATGGAAAGCCGCCAAGCCCCCAAGGCCTACTTCAAGGGCCTGAACTTCCTGCTCAACGAGCAACAAGACCAGGCCATTGACGCCTTCATTGAAGCCGTCCAAAACGACCCCGACACCTCGGAACTGCACTTTGCGCTGGGCAATCTGTTTCGCCGCCGCGGCGAATACGAGCGCGCCGTGCGCGTGCACCAGCACCTGCTGTCGCGCGCCGATCTGGTCGCCGACGACCGGCACCGGGCCCAGCACGCCCTGGCGCTCGACTACCTGAAAGCCGGCCTGCTGGACCGCGCCGAAGACGCCCTGCTCAAGCTTGAGGGCACGCGCTTCGAAACCCAGGCGCACCTGGCACTGCTGGCCAACTACGAACGTTCGCGCGACTGGGAACACGCAGCGGTCATCGCCCAAAAGCTCGAAGCCTCGGGCCAGGGCAGTTTCAAGGGGCGCCAGGCCCACTACCTGTGCGAACAGGCAGCGGCACTGCACACCCAGCAAGACCTGGACGGTGCCAGCGCCCTGCTGCTGCAGGCGATTGCCACCGCCCCCGACGCGCCGCGTCCGCACATGGACCTGGCGGCGCTGCAGCGCCAGCGCCAGGCCGACCGGCAGGCCTTTGCCACGCTCGCCGAAGCGATGCAGGTGGCACCGATTGCCACGCCGCTGATTGCCCCGCTGTACGCCGAAGCCGCAGTGGCCTGCGGCGCCGTGCCCGCCGCCATCAGCACGCTCAAGGCCAGCTACGAACAAACCCACGCACTCGACGTGCTGGACGCCATCGTCGCCCTCGAAGCCAGCGCCGGCAACCCCGACGTTAGCGCCCGCGAATGGTATGCCCACCACCTGGCCATGGAGCCGTCCCTGGTGGCGGCAGCCAAATGGATTGCCGGCGAAAAGCTGGAACACGAACAATTTCACCCGCAGGTCCAGCGTGCGCTGGACCATGCCGTCAAACCGCTGACGCGCTACCGCTGCGCCGCCTGCGGCTTTGAAGCCAAGCGCCATTTCTGGCAGTGCCCCGGCTGCCAGGCCTGGGACAGCTATCCGGCACGCCGGGTGGAAGAGCTATAGATACTGACCTCACCCAACCCCCTCCTACTCCGCTATGACCCAGGCCATTTCCAAAGAACAGATCGCCGCTGCCCGCGTGCTGGTGGTTGGCGACGTGATGCTCGACCGCTACTGGTACGGCGCCGTCGATCGCATCAGCCCGGAAGCCCCGGTGCCGGTGGTGCGCATTACGCGCGAAGAAGAACGCAATGGCGGCGCCGCCAACGTCGCCTTCAACGCCCTCACCCTGGGCGCGCAATCCAGCCTGCTGACCGTGGTCGGTGACGATGAAGCCAGCCACAAGCTGGAAAGTCTGGTCGCCAAAACCGGCATCCGCACCCACTTCGGCCGCGACGCCGGCATGAAAACCACGGTCAAGCTGCGCGTCATCGGGCGCCAGCAACAGCTGATCCGCCTGGACTTTGAAAACACCCCGAAAAACGAAGTGCTGGCTGGCCAGACCGCCGCCTTCGAAAGCCTGCTGCCGCAACACGATGCGGTGCTGTTCTCGGATTACGGCAAGGGCGGTCTGGCGCACATCCCGGACATGATTGCACGCGCCCGGGCACTGCACAAACCGATCCTGATCGACCCCAAGGGCAGCGACTACACGCGCTACCAGAACGCCACCGTCATCACGCCGAACCGGGCCGAATTGCAACAGGTTATTGGCGAATGGAGCAGCGAAGCCGAGCTGCGCGAAAAAGCGCAGAATTTGCGCCAGCATCTGGGCCTGAATGCACTGCTGCTGACACGCAGCGAAGAAGGCATGACGCTGTTTGACGCCGACGGCGAACTGCACGTCAGCGCCCAGGCGCGCGAAGTGTTTGACGTCACCGGCGCCGGTGACACCGTGATCGCCACCATGGCAACACTGGTTGGCGCCGGTCTGTCGCTGCGCCAGGCGATGCCGCTGGCGAACCGGGCCGGCGGCATTGTGGTCGGCAAGTTTGGCACGGCCACCGTTAGTTACGAGGAGCTATTCGCATGACCCGCATCGTTGTTACCGGCGCCGCCGGATTCATTGGCAGCAACATTGTCCAGGGCCTGAACGCCCGCGGCATTGACGACATCATCGTCGTCGACGACCTCCAGCAGGGCGACAAATTCCGCAACCTCGCCGACCTAAAAATCGCCGACTACGTCGATGCCGACACGTTTTACGACGCCTTCGCCGCCGGCCACTACGGCCAGGTCGAGGCGGTATTCCATGAAGGCGCCTGCAGCGACACCATGGAAAGCAACGGCAAGTACATGATGGCCAACAACTACACGCTGTCCTGGCAGCTGTTCCAGGCTTGCCAGAAGCGCGGCTCACGCCTGCTCTATGCCTCCTCAGCGGCCACCTATGGCGGCTCCGAAACGTTCCGCGAAGACCCGGCCTTTGAGCTGCCGCTCAACGTCTACGGCTATTCCAAACTGCTGTTCGACCAGCGCATGCGCCGCGAGTGCGGCAACAAGTTCGAACGCACCCTGGCCGGACGCACACACCAGGTGGTGGGCTTTCGCTATTTCAACGTCTATGGGCCGCGCGAGCAGCACAAGGGCCGCATGGCCAGCGTTGCCTTCCACCAGTTTCACCAGTACCGCAACGAAGGCCGGGTCAAGCTGTTTGGCGAGTACGGCGGCTATCCGGCCGGCGGCCAGATGCGCGACTTCGTCTATATCGACGACGTGGTAGCGGTCAACCTGTGGTTCTTTGACCATCCCGAAAAAAGCGGCATCTTCAACCTCGGCTCGGGCCGCGCCCAGCCCTTCAACGATGTCGCCAGCTCGGTGGTCAACACCATGCGCAGCCTGCAGGGCGAAAGCGCGCTGGCGCTGCATGAAGTGGTCGACCAGAAGCTGGTCGAATACGTCGGCTTCCCGGACGCGCTGCGCGGCAAATACCAGTGCTTCACCCAGGCCGACCTGAGTGCCCTGCGCGGCACTGGCTGCGACCATGCCTTTGTTGACGTGCAGACCGGCGTCAGCAAATATGTGCAGTGGCTGGCCAAGCAAAAATAAGCCGCGCCCGCGCTGGCCAAATCCCTTGTCCTTGGCCGGCGCCATCCTGCCGCTGGGCGCGCGCGGCCTGGCATTGAGCCGCATTTGACAGACAGCACTGCGGGCGGCTGCTAAACTCGCCACCCTGTTCACCCTACCGGAGCACCTTCTGATGAGTCCTCTTTTCACCCGCACCTCGGTCGCCATGGCGGCCCTGTTCTGTCTGGCCCAGGCATCGGCCGCTGATATCAAGATCGGTGTGGCAGAAGCCCTGTCCGGCGGTGCCGCCCAGTACGGCACCAGCATTCGCAACGGCTTCCAGCTCGCCGCAGAAGAAATCAATGCCGCTGGTGGCATCAACGGCGACAAGATTGTGCTGGTCGTGGAAGACGAGCAAGGCAAGAAGGAAGAAGCCATCAATGCCTTCAAGAAACTGATTTTCCAAGACAAGGTGCTGATGCTTTTCGGCCCCACCCTGTCCAACTCGGCACAGGCCGCTGACCCGATCGCCCAGGCCAGCAAGACGGTGGTGTTCGGCACCTCCAACACCGCTGACGGCATCACCTCGATCGGCAACTTCGTGTTCCGCAACTCGGTCACCGAAGCCGACGTGCTGCCGGTCACCATCCGCGCTGCCGTGAAAAACGCCAAGATCAAGAACGTCGCCGTGCTGTATGGCAATGACGACGTATTCACCAAGAGCGGTTACGACAACTTCAAGAAGGCCCTCGAAGACCAGAAGCTGCCGGTCACCACCACCGAAACCTTTGCCAAGGGCGACGTCGACTTCAAGGCCCAGCTGACCAAAATCAAGGCCACCAAGCCGGACGCCATTGTGCTGTCGGCACTGCTCGCCGAAGGCGCCCCAATCATGGTGCAGGCGCGCCAGCTCGGCCTGAACGTGCCCTTCATCGGCGGCAACGGCATGAACTCGGTCAAGGTGTTTGACCTGGCCAAGGGCGCCTCCGACAACCTGTGGGTCGGCAGCCCCTGGTCGCTGCAAAACCGCAGCAAGGAAAACAACAGCTTCATCGTCGCCTTCACCAAGAAATTCCAGTCGGCACCCGACCAGTTTGCGGCCCAGGCCTATGACGCCATGCACATCACTGCAATGGCGCTCAAGGGCATCAAGCTCAGTGGTGACCTGAACAAAGACCGCGCCGCCGTGCGCGACGCCCTGCCGGCGGTGAAATGGACCGGTGCCACCGGCGCCTTCAGCTTCCGCCAGGCCAAGGACAAGGCCGGCAACGCCGCCGGTTTTGATGCCAACCAGCTGCCAATTGTCAGTGTGACCAAAGGCGTGAGCTACGAAATCGTCAAGTAAGGCCAAGTCTCCCCGTGCTGGAACAACAACTTTTCAACGCCCTTTCGCTAGGCTGTGTCTACGCCCTGTTTGCGCTGGGCTTCACCCTGGTGTTTGGCGTGCTGGGCGTGGTTAATCTGTCGCACGGGGCGGTGTTCATGGTCGGCGCCTATGCGGCGCTGCAGGTCATTGTGCGCTGGCAGTTTCCGCTTTGGGCGGCGCTGCTGTGCGGCGCCACCTTCAGCGGCCTGGTCGGGCTGCTGATTGACGCGCTGGTACTGCGCCCGCTGCGCCAGCGCGAGGTGCCACACCTGATTCCCATGATTGCCACCATCGGCCTGGGCATTGCCATCAATTCGCTGACGCAAGGCGTGTTCGGCGCCGAAAACCAGCGCTTCCCGGCCGAGGTGCTGCCGCAAGAATCGCTGGTGATTGCCGGCCTGCACGTCACCGAACTGGAACTCGGCATCATTCTGCTGTCCTTTGCCCTGATGACAGTGTTGCTGGTAGCGCTGAAAAAAACCCAGCTCGGTCGCGCCCTGCGCGCCATCTCCGAATCGCCCAAGGCAGCGCGCCTGCTCGGCATCAATGTCGACGGCCTGTTCCTGGTCACCTCGTTTGTGGCCGCCGCCATGGGTGGTCTGGCCGGGGTGCTGATCGGTCTGTATTCCAACGCCCTGTTCCCGCTGATGGGGCAACCGGTGATGCACAAAGGCATTGCCGTGATTATTCTGGGCGGCATGGGCGACATCCGTGGCGCCATGCTGGCCGGTCTGTTCCTGGGCTTTGCCGAAGTGCTGTCGGTGGCCTATATCGGCTCCACCATGCGCGACGCAGTCGCCTTCGGCCTGCTGTTTGCGGTGCTGCTGGTGCGCCCGCGCGGCCTGTTTGGCAGCGTCAAGGAACGCAAGGTCTGAGCCCCGACGCCCCATGATGGAAACTTTCGACAACTTCTGGTCGGTCTACAGCAATCTGGTGCTGACCCTGGGCACCAACACGCTGCTGGCACTGTCCATTTACCTGACCCTGTCCTGCGGCATGCTGGCCATGGCCAATGCCGCTTTCATGGGCATCGGCGCCTACGCTGCGGCCTTGCTGACCATGAACGCCGGGCTGCCGTTTTCGCTGGCCTTGGCCGGCGGCATGCTGGCTCCGGCCCTGGTGGCCTTTGTCATCGGCAGGCCCACACTGCGCCTGTCTGGCGTTTACCTGGCCATGGCCACGCTGGCCTTTGGCGAAGTGGTGCGCATCTTTGTACTCAATGCCGAAGACTGGACCGGTGGCGCGCTCGGCCTGAACGGCATTCCGCAACTGACCCAGTGGTGGCACGTGCTGCTGGCAGTGCTGCTCAGCCTGTACGGCCTGATGCGGCTGCGCCGCAGCAAGGTCGGCCGCGCCTTTGAAGCCATTAAAGAAGACGAAACCGCCGCCAACCTGATGGGCGTCAACGCCAATGCCTACAAGATGCTGGCCTTTGTGCTGGGCGCAGCCCTGGCCGGTCTGGCCGGCGCCCTGAATGCGCACCTGACCTTTTTTATTGGCCCGAACGAATTCGGCTTTGACCGTGGCGTCGAAATCCTCACCATGACGATTCTGGGCGGCATCAACAACCTGGTCGGCCCCACCTTGGGCGCGCTCATCATCACCCTGCTGCCAGAACTGCTGCGCGGCCTGAAAGACTACCGCATGGTGGCCAACGGCCTGATTCTGGTGGCGATAGTGCTGTTTCTGCCGCGCGGCATTTGGGACCCGGCCCGGCTGCGCAAGTTTTTTACGCGAACCCGGCACAAGGCGCATTGAACCATGCTGAAACTGCAATCGGTATCGCGCCATTTTGACGGCCTCAAGGTGCTGCAAGACGTGCAGCTGGAGGTGCCCAAGGGCCGCATTTTTGGCCTGATCGGACCCAACGGCGCCGGCAAGACCACCGTCTTCAATCTGATCACCGGCCTGCTACCGCCCAGCTCCGGCAGCATCGTCTTCAAAGACCAGCCACTGGCCGGTCTGGCGCCACACGCCATCACCCAGCGCGGTATTGCGCGCACCTTCCAGAACATCCGCATCTTCAAAGAGATGACGCTGCTCGACAACGTGGTGCTGGGCTGCCACCGCCACCTCAACTACTCGGCCCCGGCACTGCTGCTGGCCCTGCCCGGCTTTCGCCAGGCCGAGGCCCGGGCGCGCCAGCGCGCCCATGAGTTGCTGAGCTGGGTCCGGCTTGACCACAAAGCCAACGAGATCGCCGACAACCTGTCCTACGGCGAACAGCGCAAGCTGGAAATCGCCCGCGCACTGGCCACCGAACCCGAATTGCTGCTGCTCGACGAACCGGTGGCCGGCATGAATGCCTCCGAGAAAACCGAGCTGATGCGCGAAATCGTCAACATCCAGCAGCGCGGCTACACCATTCTGATGATTGAGCACGACATGCGGTTTGTGATGGGTTTGTGCGAGGAAATCGCGGTGCTGAATTTCGGCCGCATCATTGCCCAGGGCGCACCCGAGCAGATCCGCAATGATCCGCAAGTGATTGAAGCCTATCTCGGCCGCGACGATGACGACGCAGCCACCGGAGACGCCGCATGAGCAGCACCCCGATCCTGAGCGTCAGCGGCCTGGCGGTACGATACGGCCATATTGAAGCGGTGCGCGGCATTGACCTGGAACTGCGCCAGGGCCAGATCACCACCCTGGTTGGCGCCAACGGTGCCGGCAAGAGCAGCACCCTGATGGCGCTGTCCGGCCTGGTCAAAAAGGCCGCCGGCAAAGTGCTGTTCGAAGGCCGCGATATCGCCGCCCTGCCAGCCCACGCCATCGTGCGCGCCGGCCTGGTCCAGGTGGCCGAAGGCCGCGCCACACTGAGCACACTGAGCGTGCTGGAAAATCTGCAACTCGGCGCCTATACGCGCAGCGACGCCGCCGGAGAACGCAGCCACGACCTGGAAAAAATGTTTGCCCTGTTCCCGCGCCTGAAAGAGCGCGCACACGGACTGGCCGGCAACCTGTCCGGCGGTGAACAGCAGATGCTGGCGATTGGCCGGGCCCTGATGGCGCGGCCCAAAGTGCTGCTGCTGGACGAACCCTCCATGGGCCTGGCACCGATCGTGGTGCGCGACATTTTCCGCATCCTGAAGGAAATCAACCAGCAGGGCCTGACCCTGTTTCTGGTCGAACAAAACGTCCGCCAGGCGCTGAAAATTTCCGACTACGGCTATGTGCTGGAAAACGGCCACCTGGTGCTCAGCGGCAAGGGCGCAGAGCTGCTCAACACACCGCGCGTACAGGAAGCCTACCTCGGCGCCTGAAGCCCGCATACCGTGCCCCCCGCTGGCGCCGCCGCGCCGGCCTGGTGCTGGTGCTGGCACTCAGGTAAGTATTGACTTCACCGGGGCAAAATTGTCGGCGGGCAGCACAGGGCACTCCAGGCTGCGCGCCACTTCCGCATAAATCTCCTGGTACTCCCACGCTGCGGTTTGCCAGCTGCGCACCGTAACACCACTGCAAGAGGCGTGCGACAAAGCGTGGTCCAGCGCATCGGCCCATGCGCCCAGCGGCGCATCCAGGGACAGTACCGCGCCATGGCCCGGCCTGATTTCAGGGGCCACGCCACAGCGATCGGAGATAACAACCCGCACCTGGGCCGCCAGCGCCTCGGTCACCACCATGCCGTAAGGCTCGGCCTTGGCCGGATGCAGCAGCACGTCAAACGCGCCATAGTTGGGCCGATCCATCCAGCCCAGCAACTCGTACCCCCCGCGCCAGTCGGCAAACAGGTGCGCCACCTCTTCGGGCGCCGGACCGACCACCACCAATTTCAACAACGGTCGCGTCTTGCGCAATTCGGCCACCACGCTGGCGGCAAAAGCCAGTCCTTTGCGCCGCCACTCGGTGCCAATAAACGCCACCGTGCCGCCGCTGGGATCGAGTGCACGCGGCGCACGCAGACCCTGGCAGGTGGTCCCCGGGGCTACCGGCGTGACAATGCGCGGTGCCAGGTCCGCGTAATAGTGGCACAACTGCTGGCGCGTCACTTCCGAGTTCGGCACCACCAACAGCGGAATCGAAAGTTCCTGGCGCTCCATCAACAAATGCATCCACACGCGCAGTGAAATCAGGCGCAACCAGGACCGCTCAAATACCGTGGCGAATGGCTGCCCGTGGAAGGTGCTTACGTGGTGTCCGATCAAGCGCTCATGGCTATGGATGATCCAGCCCGGATGCGGATGCAGCCGCAACCAGTGCGCGACTTTTTTGCGGAACAGAAACAGTGCCAGCCAGCGTGGCCGCGGAGCACTGCGCGACACCTGGTGCACCAGCAAATGCCGCGGCACGTCGCACAGCACTTCTTCACAGACCACTTCTACCTGGTGGCCCATCTCCAGCAGCGCCAGGACTAGCTCATAGACATAGCGTTCCATGCCACCGACGGGACCCAATCTGCGCACAACATGGAGAATTTTCATGGTTGTAAGCAATTTACAACCGCACGCCGCGCAAATGCGTCGGCGAGGAATCCGCCGCGCAAAGTTGCGTAAAGCCGTGTTTAAAACTGTTCCTGCAGGTTGCTATTGCACTGCTGCAGCGCCAGGCGCAAAAGGAACAGAGGGCACCGGGCGAGCGCTATTTGCGTACGCCCGGTGCCGCCCTGGCGAACTGCTGCCGGCCTTATTCGTCGGCCAGCAGCGCGTTGTAAATCAACGCACCGATAATGGCGCCGGCGATCGGGGCGACCCAGAACAGCCACAAGTCACCCAGGGCGCCGGTCTGCGCAAACAGGGCCGGACCGGTGCTGCGTGCCGGGTTCACCGAGGTGTTCGACACCGGAATGGAAACCAGGTGAATCAGCGTCAGACACAGTCCGATCGTCAGGCCAGCAAAACCGGACGCCGCACGTGTCGCTGTGGCGCCCAGAATAACCAGCAGGAAAATCGCCGTCATGACCACCTCGCAAAGCAGCACCGAGAACATGCTGAAGCCGCCCGGCGAGTTGGCGCCATAGCCATTGCTGGCAAAGCCGCCGACGCCGCTAAAGCCGGCCTTACCGGACACGATCAGGTACAGCACCGCCGACGCCGCAATTGCGCCCAGCACCTGCGAGATGATGTAGCCTGGCAAGTCCGCAGCGTCAAAACGCTTGGCAACGGTTAAACCAATGGACACTGCCGGATTGAAGTGACCGCCAGAGATCGGACCGAAGGCATAAGCACCGGTCACCACCGTCAAGCCAAAGGCCAGGGATACACCCAGCAAGCCGATGCCGACACCGGGAAACGCGGCGGCCAGCACGGCACTGCCGCAACCGCCCAGTGTCAGCCAAAAGGTGCCCAGGAACTCTGCAGACCATTTTTTTGCATTGCGCATGATGAATGACTCCAAATAATTGCTATTGAAATGTGCCGGGATGGCCGGCCGCTGCCGGCCCGGCCTGGCTTAATTCGCGCTCTGCAGCGCCTGGACTTCAATCTCTACCCGGCGGTTCTGTGCCCGACCGGCTTTGCTCTTGTTGTCGGCAATCGGATCGGCGCTGCCCTTGCCAACTGCCTGCATCTTACTGGCGGCAATGCCTTTGGCGGCAAGGTAGGTCTTGACAGCATCGGCACGCTGCGCCGAGAGCTTGTTATTCAAGGCTTCGGTACCGCTGGCGTCGGTATAGCCGGTGGCAACGATGGTAGAAATATCCAGGCTCTTCAGTTGCGCCGCCAAAGCATCCAGTTTGGCTTTTCCGGCGGCTTTCAACTCGGCCTTGTTGGTGTCAAAAAAGGCGTTCGCTTCCAGCTTGATTTTTTTCGACACCATGGTGACGCTTTTTGCCTGCACCGGCGCGGGCATTGGCGCCACTGCCGGGGCTGCAGCAGGCACTGGCGCCGCGGCCACGACAGGCGCCGCCACCGGCGCTGCGACCTGCTTGGCCACCACCGGCGCCTCGGCGGTCACGGCACCGTCGCAATTCGCCGCAGCGGTTTGCGCGGTCCAGCTGGCATCGCGCCAGCAGCGACCGGAGGCGTCGCGCCAGACAGCGCCCGAGGCACTGGTCCAGTTATGAACTTCCTGGGCCGAAACCAAGGTTTGCGCCGAAGCGCAAAGAACGAGGGAGAGCATCAATGTTGACTTACGCATACCTATTTCCTAGTTAAAAATATTCACCAATCCCTGTCCGCCAGCACTGCGCGCCGAGGCCCTGCGCAGGGTGCCAGGAGCCTGGGCGGCAGACCACGACACGGTGCAATGGCTGCGGCGCATGGCGAAGAACCGCGATGGTAGAAGTTTCTGACCTGGCAGGTAATTGCCCTTTGGGGCAATTGGCAAGAGGGTAATTGGCAAAGGCTAGCGGCTATAACTAGTGGGCTATAACCGATGGGCTATAACCAATGGGCTATACGCCCCGCACTGGCATCTGGGACCTGCCACCGATGGCCGGCCGTGGCCAACCGCAGCCACGGCTTGGCGCTACTGGCGCCGCGCCCCCTCAGCGCCTTTGCGGGGGCCCGGCGTCGGCACTTTTTTTCATGTCGAACATGGCCACATCGGCACTGTGAATAATCTGCTCGGCGTCGCGGCCATCGCCCAGAAACAGCGCCATTCCGATGCTTGCCGAACCATGGTGCCGAATCTCGCCCAGCACATATTCCTCGGACAGGGCCTGCAGAATTTTGTCGGCACATGCGCCGGCAAAGGTGGCGGCCTGCGCGGCGTCGTTGCCCAGGTCTTCCAGCAGCACCACGAACTCATCGCCACCCAGGCGCGCCACCATATCGGTGACGCGCGTAGCGGCTTGCAGGCGCCGCGCCACCGCGATCAGCAAGTCGTCACCCGCCTTATGGCCGTAGTGATCGTTAAGCGCCTTGAACTTGTTCAGGTCGAGAAACAACAGCGCGCCATGGCTATTGCGCCGCTGGCTGCTGTGTATAACCTGGCTGAGCCGGTTCAGCAGATAGCGCCGGTTCGGTAGCTGGGTCAGCGCATCATTGAATGCCATATCGGCCAACTCCTGCTCCAGGCGCCGACGCTCGGTAATATCTTCCACCGTGCCCTCGTAATAGACCACCTTGCCATGGGCGTCGCGCAGCACATGGGCGTTCTCCTTGACCCAGATGCGCTCACGTGTTTTATGGCGGTATATCTCAGAAACAAAATCCAGCACGTGGCCGTCCCGTTCAATGCATTGCATGAACGCATCGCGCCGCTGGGGGTCGACATACCACTGGCGTGCCACGTCATTGAAATTTCGCAGCAGTTCTGCTTCCGTGGCGTAGCCGTTGAGCTTCAGCAGTGCCGCATTGGCACGCACCATCCGGCCATCCCGGGTCGAGCGATAGGTGCCAATCGGAAAAAATTCGAACAGCGTCGACAGTGGAAAAGGATCCTTTGGGGCACGCTTCATAAGGGAAACAACAACTTTCTCACGCGATATTCAGGCCCGACAGGGTAGCGCATTTGCAAAAAACCGTGTGCCCGGGCTATTGGGCTTACCATGTCGCCACGCAGTGCGCATGCCAAAATTGGCTGCGCCAAACGGTCTCGACAACAGCAATCAACAGGGGAATAGCAACATGGCTGGAACTATCGCAGCGCAGCAGCATGAAGCAGAACGCAGCCCGCAGTGGCCAAGCGTTCGCGATGCATTTGTAAAAAACAATCCGCAATGCGCGGTCTGCGGCAAGGGTCCGGCGCAGGGCATCGGACTGCAGGCGCACCATATTTTTCCGTTCCACTATTGCATCCGATTGGGTCGCCCGGACCTCGAGCTGGACCCGCGCAATCTGGTCACGCTGTGCGAAACCGAAAGCGGCAAGCCGTCCGATGACCACCATGTGCTGATCGGCCACCTCGACGATTTCGAGTCCTCGAACCTGGACGTGGTGAGCGATGCGCACACCCGTTTCCATGGCTACAGCGCAGAAAAAATCAGAAACGATGCGGCCTGGCAGCAGAAGAAACAGCAGCGCCTGCCTCACATCGAGGCGATGCGCCCAGAGGACCAGGCCGCCTTTGTCTGGGCCATGAATACGCGCTACCCCAAGGCGGGCGTGCCCGCCGGTAAAAAACCGGCGTCACTGCCGGACTGGATACCCGCCGCGTTGCGCTGAGCAATGCGCGCCCGGCGCGCACCTGCTCAAGCCGCGAGCAAATCGGCAAAGCGGGCGCGTACCGAGGCTTCAATACCCGCCGCATCCAGGCCCTGCAATGCCATCAGGCGGTGCGGGTCACCGTGCTCAATGAATTCGTCCGACAGGCCCAGCTGCAACACCGGCAGCTGCACGCCAGCGGCCTGCAGCGCTTCCATGACGGCGCTGCCGGCACCGCCCAGTCGGGCGCCGTCTTCCAGCGTCACCAAGGCCTGGTGCGACGCTGCCACCTGCAGCAGCAAAGCCGTGTCCAGCGGTTTGGCCCAGCGCATATTCACCACCGTTGCGCCCAGTGACTGGGCCGCCTCCAGTGCGGCATACAGCAAGGTGCCAAAAGCCAGGATGGCAATACCCCGCCCCTGCTGCCGAATTTCGCCCTTGCCGAACGGCAAGCCGTCCAGACCCGCCGGCACCGGCACCCCGGCACCGGTACCGCGCGGATAGCGCACCGCCACCGGCGTGCCCTGGGCAAACGCCGTGCTCAGCAACTGCCGGCATTCGCTTTCATCGGCCGGGCAGGCCAGCGCCATGTTCGGAATGCAGCGCAGGAAGGGAATATCGTAAGCACCCGCGTGGGTGGCGCCATCGGCACCGACCAGACCGGCACGGTCCAGCGCAAACACCACCGGCAGATTTTGAATCGCTACGTCGTGGATCAGCTGGTCGTAGGCGCGCTGTAAAAAAGTAGAATAAATCGCCACCACCGGCTTGAAGCCTTCGGTGGCCAGACCGGCGGCAAAGGTAACGGCATGCTGTTCGGCAATGCCAACGTCAAAATAGCGCTGCGGAAAACGCTGTTCAAACGCCACCATGCCAGAGCCCTCGCGCATCGCCGGCGTGATGCCGATCAGGCGTGGGTCGGCGTCGGCCTGGTCGCACAGCCACTGGCCAAACACCTGGGTAAAACTCGGGCCACTGGTGCTGCTGGACTTTTGCAAGCCGACCGTCGGGTCAAACTTGCCCGGGCCATGGTAGGCCACCGGGTCGACCTCGGCCAGCTTGTAACCCTGGCCCTTCTTGGTCACCACGTGCAGAAACTGCGGTCCGGTCAGGTGGCGGATGTTTTCCAGGGTTGGAATCAGCGAATCCAGGTCATGGCCGTCGATCGGACCGATGTAGTTGAAACCGAATTTTTCAAACAGCGTGGCGGGCACCACCATGCCCTTGGCGTGTTCTTCGATGCGCTTGGCCAATTCGAACAAGGGCGGCGCGCCCTTGAGTACCGTTTTGCCCACGTTCTTCGCCGCCGCATAAAACTGGCCGCTCATGAGTTGCGCCAGATAGCGGTTCAGCGCGCCCACCGGCGGGCTGATGCTCATGTCGTTGTCGTTCAACACCACCAGCAGATTGGCTTCGGCAACCCCGGCGTTGTTCAGCGCCTCGAACGCCATGCCGGCAGTCAGGGCGCCGTCGCCAATGATGGCGATGGCGCGGCGTGGCTCGCCCTTGATCTTGGCCGCCAGCGCCATGCCCAACGCCGCCGAGATCGAGGTGCTGGAATGGGCCGTGCCGAAGGTGTCAAACTCGCTCTCGGTGCGCTGCGGAAAGCCACTCAGGCCGCCGAGCTGGCGCAAACTGGGCATGCGGTCGCGCCGTCCGGTCAGGATTTTGTGCGGATAGGTCTGGTGGCCAACGTCCCAGACCATGCGGTCATAAGGCGTGTTGAACACATAGTGCAAGGCCACCGTCAACTCCACCGTGCCCAGGTTGGAACTCAGGTGGCCACCGGTCTTGGCGACACTTTCCAGCAAGAAAGCGCGCAACTCCTGCGCCAGCAGCGGCAGCTGGGCACGTGGCAGCAGGCGCATGTCGGCCGGATTGTTGATCGAATGCAGCAGGGGATAGAGATCTTTAGGCATGTTGTTATTCGCGAAGTCGGTGCTGCTCAGCTGGCGCGCTGGACCACCATCAGGGCCAGCGCGGTCAATGCCTGGGTATTTTTCAGGCCGCTGCGCTGCAAGGCCGCCAGGGCCTGCGCCAGCAATTCCCGGGCATAGGCCTGGCTGCGTTCCAGTCCCATCAGGGAGACATAGGTCGGCTTGTCGTTGTCGGCATCTTTGCCGGCGGTTTTGCCCAAGGTGGCGGAATCGGCCGTCACGTCCAGCACATCATCGACCACCTGAAACGCCAGGCCGATGGCTGCGCCGTAGTCTTGCAAGGCCTGCAGCGCCTGGGCGCCAGGCTGGCCGCAATGGGCGCCCATCATCACGCTGCCCTGCAGCAGTGCGCCAGTCTTGCGCTGGTGCATTTCGCGCAGCTGGTCTTCGTTCAGCTGCTGGCCGACGCTGGCCAAGTCAATCGCCTGGCCGCCCGCCATGCCGACGCTGCCAGCGGCGCGCGCCAGCAGACTGCACAGGCGCGCCTGCGTCACGGCATCGACCTGCTCCAGCGCTGGCGTCAGAATTTCAAAGGCCAGCGCCTGCAGCGCGTCGCCAGCGAGCAAGGCGCCGGCTTCACCAAACTGCACGTGCACGGTGGGCTTGCCACGGCGCAGCACATCGTTGTCCATGCAAGGCATGTCATCGTGGACCAGCGAATAGGCGTGGATCAGCTCCACCGCACAAGCCGCGCGCAAGGCGGCTTCCTGGCCGGCCCCCGAGGCGCTGCCAGACACCGCTTCATACGCTGCCAGTACCAGCAGCGGGCGCAGGCGCTTGCCGCCATCCAGCACGGCGTAGCGCATCGCCGCTACCAGTGCCGCCGGCGCCGCGTGGCACTGCGCCAGTGACTCGCCACAAACCCAGCGCCCCAGCGCCTGTTCGACTTCGGCCAAACGGGCGGCACACCAGGCTTCGTGGTCGAGCGTGCCGGCAGCCGACGCCAGCGCGCTATTAGGAACTGCGCTCATTGGGGCTTCCACACTTTCAGATTGCCGTCCTCCAGCACCTTGATCTGTGCCTCCACCGCCTGCAGCTTGCCACGGCAAAACTCCAGCAGGAGCGCACCGCGCTGGTAGGCCGAAAGCAAATGCTCGAGCGGCAATTCCGCCGACTCCATGCTGCGCACCAGCGCCTCCAGCTCAGCCATGGCGGCTTCGTAATTGGCGGGCAATGCCTGGGCTGCGGCGTCCTGCGTATCAGGCGTGCTTGCGGGGGAAGAAACTCGGGCCTTGCTCATATTTTTGAAAACGTAATTTAGCGATGTACGAAACCGCACACCAAGGCGGATTTTAGGCGCTTCGGCCAGACCACCACTGCGCCGCCCGCAGGCCCGGCCCCTGAGCGAAGAAAATGCGCAGAAATGCAAGGCAATTTTGCCCGGATAGTCCAGACTGAACCGTGCAAAACACCAGCCTAATCCAATTCACCGGTACAATTGGCCGCTCGACAGTTCTCGAGGTAACTGTCATCAACAAACCCCGCAGGAGCGGGGTTTTTGCATCAGAAGGCGCCATGAAACCGAGCATTACCACTCCCCCTGGCCGATATACGGCCGCCCGCCCCCTCACTTTGTCGAGGGCCGCACAATGACCGAACTGCAATACAAGTCCGACGCGCTGCTGGCTATCCAGCGCGCCAAAGGCCGGCCCAATGGCGACTCACCGCAGTTACCGGTGCGCAGCTATTTCGACACGGCCGTGTACGCCCAGGAAATGCAGTCCATTTTTCAGGCCGGGCCGCGCTACGTCGGCCACGCCCTGTCGGTGCCGCAGGTGGGCGACTATTACGCCCTGCCGCAGGAACGCGAAGGGCGGGCCCTGGTGCGCAACACCAACGGCATCGAGCTGGTATCCAACATCTGCCGGCACCGCCAGGCCATCATGCTCAAGGGCCGGGGCAAGCTCGGTACGCAGGGCCAGGACAGCAACATCGTCTGCCCGCTGCACCGCTGGACCTACAGCGCGGGCATCGCCAACATACCCGCCGGCACCTTGATCGGCGCGCCGCACTTCAGCCACGATCCCTGCCTGCACCTGAAAAACTACGGCCTGCGAGAATGGAACGGCCTGCTGTTTGAAGACAACGGCGTAGACATCGCCGCCCAGCTCAGCGGCATGGGTCCGCGCGCCGCGCTCGACTTTGACGGCTATGTGCTCGACCACGTCGAACTGCACGAGTGCAACTACAACTGGAAAACCTTCATCGAGGTCTACCTGGAGGACTACCACGTCGGCCCGTTCCACCCCGGCCTGGGCAAGTTTGTCACCTGCGACGACCTGCGCTGGGAGTTCAAGGAAAACTATTCAGTGCAAACCGTCGGCATTGCCAACGGCCTCAGGCAATCCGGCAGCGCCGTCTACGCGCGCTGGCAAAAGGCCCTGATGCAATACCGCAAGGACCAACAGCCGGAGTTTGGCGCAATCTGGCTGACCTACTACCCGCACATCATGGTCGAGTGGTATCCGCACGTGCTGACGGTGTCCACGGTGCACCCGATGGGGCCGAACAAGACCATGAACATGGTCGAGTTCTACTACCCGGAAGAAATTGCCGCGTTCGAGCGCGAGTTTGTCGAAGCCCAGCAGGCCGCCTACATGGAAACCTGCATTGAAGACGACGAAATCGGTGAACGCATGGACGCCGGGCGTGCAGCCCTGATGCAGCGCGGCGACGACGAAATCGGCCCCTACCAGAGCCCGATGGAAGACGGCATGCAGCACTTTCACCACTGGTACCGCAAAAAAATGGGAATCGATCGCTAATGCAGGCACTGTGGATGGTGGCGGCTTCGTTCTTTTTTGCCACCATGGCGGTTGGCATCAAGTTCGCCTCCCACAGTTTCAGCACCCTGGAGCTGGTGTTTTACCGGGGCCTGGTCAGCGTTCTTTTCATGGGTGTGGTGGTCCGCGCGCGCGGCGCCACCCTGCGCACCCCGGTACCCATGATGCACCTCACGCGCAGCACGATTGGCGTGCTGTCCCTGAGTTCCTGGTTCTACGCCATCGGGCACCTGCCGCTGGCCACGGCAATGACCTTGAACTACATGAGCGGCGTCTGGGTTGCCGCCTTCATTGTCGGTGGCGCCCTGCTCTATGGCGAACAGCGCAAGCAGGGGCCGCTGCTGGGCACCGTCTTGCTGGGCTTTGCCGGCGTGGTGCTGACCTTGCGCCCCACCATCGACCACGACCAGCTGTTTGCCGGCGTTATCGGCCTGCTCTCCGGCATGGGTGCGGCGCTGGCCTATCTGCAGGTCACAGCGCTGGGCAAGATCGGCGAACCGGAAGAGCGCACGGTGTTTTATTTTTCCATCGGCACGGCGCTGGTTGGCGCAGCGGGCATGCTGTTTGTGCCGCGCACGCCCTGGGACCAGATTGCGCTGTCCGACGCGCTCTGGGTGGTGCCCATTGGCGTGCTGGCCTCGCTCGGCCAATGGTGCATGACACGCGCCTACCGCCAGGGCGCCACGCTGGTGGTTGCCAGCATGCAATATTCAGGCATCGTGTTTGCCTCGATATTCAGCCTGACCCTGTTTGGCGACCACATCACCGGCATGGGCTGGAGCGGCATCGCCGTGATCGTCAGCAGCGGCATTCTGGCCACCGTGCTACGCTCCCGGGCCCTGCCCAACACCCCTGCCGAGGACCACTGAATGCCGCATTTCAACACCCTGATCTCCGTCACCGAACTGCAGACGCTGCTGGCCAGTGGCCAGCCCTGCATGGTGTTTGACTGCAGTTCCGACCTGATGCAGCCGGCCAACGGCCTGGCCCAGTACCTCGACAGCCACATTGCCGGCGCCCTGCATGCCGATCTGAACCAGGTCCTCAGCGCGCCGCATGGCGCCACCGATGCCGCCTCCGGCGGGCGCCATCCGCTACCGGCGCGCAGCCACTTTGCGGCCTGGCTTGGCAGCATCGGCTTTGACAACACCATGCAGGCGGTGGTCTATGACCGCCAGGGCGCCAACTACTGTGGCCGTCTCTGGTGGATGCTGAAATGGCTGGGCCACGCGCATGTGGCGGTACTCGACGGCGGGCTGCAGGCCTGGCAGGCCGGCGCCGCGGCCCTGGAGTCTGGCGCCGGCAGCACACGCACGCCAAGCCAGTTCCAGCTCGGCGCACCGCTGGTCACCCTGGTCGATGTCGGCACGGTGCAGAAAAACCTCGGCAGCCCGCAACAGCACATTCTGGACGCCCGGGCCACGCCGCGTTTTCGCGGCGAAGTCGAACCAATAGACCCGGTCGCCGGACATATCCCTGGCGCCCTGAACCGGCCCTTTGCCAGCAACCTCGGCAGCGACGGCCGCTTCAAGCCCGCCGCCACCCTGCGCGCCGAGTTTGACGCCCTGCTCGGTGCCCGCGCCGCCAGCGCCGTGGTGCACCACTGCGGCAGCGGCGTCAGTGCCGTGCCCAACCTGCTGGCAATGGAAATCGCCGGCTTGCCTGGCAGCGCCCTGTTTGCCGGCAGTTGGAGCGAATGGTGCAGCGACCCGGCGCGACCGGTCGCCCAGGGCTGACATCAAATACCTGCAGACTGCGGAGACAATCAGGCCATGACACCAGAACAATACGTCCAGGACAAGGCCTCTGCCTCAGGGAGCAGTTTCTATTACGCCTTCCTGTTCCTGCCGGCGCCACGGCGTGCCGCCATTACCGCCTTTTATGCCTTTTGCCGTGAAGTTGACGACGTGGTCGACGACATGGTCGATGCCGGCGTTGCCGCCACCAAACTGGCCTGGTGGCGCCAGGAAGTGCAGCAGGCCTTTGCCGGACAGCCCAGCCACCCGGTCATGCAGGCGCTGATGCCGCACGCCCCGGTCTACGGCATCGAGGCGGGCCAGCTGCTGCAAGTGATCGAAGGCTGCCAGATGGACCTGGAGCAAACCCGTTACCTCGACTTCCCGAACCTGCAGCGCTACTGCTACCTGGTCGCTGGCGTGGTTGGTGAAGTGGCGGCGCGCATCTTCGGCCAGACCGAACACCAGACCACCGAATACGCCCATGTTCTAGGCCAGGCACTGCAGCTGACCAACATCATTCGCGATGTCGGTGAAGACGCCCTGCGCGGTCGCATCTACCTGCCGGTCAATGAGCTGCAGCAATTCGACGTCAAGGCCCATGAAATTCTCAAACGCAGCTACTCCGATCGCTTCAGCGCCCTGATGCGCTTTCAGGCGCAGCGCGCGCATGGCCTGTACGAGCACGCGTTGGCACTGTTGCCAGCGGTTGACCAGCGCACCCAGAAACCCGGCCTGATGATGGCCAGCATTTACCGCACCCTGCTGCGTGAAATCGAAGCCGACAACTTCCAGGTACTGCACCAGCGCGTCAAGCTCACGCCCCTGCGCAAACTCTGGCTGGCCTGGAAAGTCCAGGCCCTGGGAAAGCTGTGAGTCCATGCGCGTCGCCGTTGTAGGCGCCGGCTGGGCGGGCCTCACTGCCGCAGTCTGCGCGACCCAGGCCGGCCACCAGGTCAGCCTGCTGGAAGCCAGCCATACGCTGGGCGGACGGGCCCGGGCCCAGCCGCTGCCACTGGTCGACGGAAGCATGGCGCTGCTCGACAACGGCCAACACATTTTGATCGGCGCCTACCGCGAAACCCTGCGCCTGCTGCAGACCGTTGGCGTGGACACCGAACAGGCGCTGCTGCGCATGCCCCTGGCATTGCAATTCCCCGACGGCCAGGGCCTGCGCCTGCCGGACTGGCCGGCACCGCTGGACACGCTGACCGGCATTGCCATGGCGCGCGGCTGGAGCCTGATCGACAAAGCCTCGCTGCTGCGCGCCACACTGGCCTGGCAGCGGGCCGGTTTTCGCTGTGCGCCGGAGTGCACCGTGCTGCAACTGTGCCAGGGCATCCGCCCGCGCGTGCTGGAAACCCTGATTGAACCCCTGTGTGTGTCGGCGCTCAACACGCCGCCCGCCCAGGCCAGCGCCGCCGTGTTTCTGCGGGTACTGCAAGACGCACTGCTGGGCGGACGCGGCGCCTCGCACCTGCTGCTGCCGCGCACCGACCTGGGCCAGCTGTTCCCGAACGCGGCAGCGCACTGGCTGCGCCAGCACGGCGCCGCGCTGCACACCGGAACCTTGGTGCAGGGACTCTCGCAAGACGGCGGTTGGCGCCTTCATTGCGCCGCCAGCGGCAGCCCAGGCCATAACGAAGGCAACGGCGAAGGCGACGGTGCTGAGCGCAGCCCTGGCGCTGCGGCCGAACACCACAGCGAAAACAGCAGTCGCCGTGAGCGCCACCATGACGCCAGCCAGCGGCTTGGCGCGCAACGCTTTGACGCCGTCCTCTGGGCCAGCTCCGGCGCTGTCGCCGCGCGCCTGCTGTCGGCCTCGGCGGCGCGGCTGCCCGACGCAGTCGCCAGTGCCATCCAGACCTGGTCCCGCACCACTGCAGCGCTGCGCTACGAATCGATTGCCACCGTGTACCTGCAGGCCGACGGCGCACAACTGCCGCAGCCGATGCTGGCACTGCGCAGCAACGCCGCACAGCCAGCCCAATTCGTGTTCGACCGGGGCCAGCTCGGCGGCGCGCCCGGACTGCTGGCGTTTGTGGTCAGCGCCAGCCAGGACCCGCGCGCCACCCTGCAACACAAGGTCTTGCAACAGGCCCGACAGCAACTTGGCGCCCTGCTCGGAACGCGCCCGCTTCGCGTGCTGCAAACCGTGCTGGAAAAACGCGCCACCTTTGCCTGCACCCCGGGATTGCAACGCCCGCCCCAGGCCATTGCCGAGGGACTATGGGCCTGTGGCGACTACCTCGCCGGCCCCTATCCGGCCACCCTGGAAGCAGCGGTCCGCAGTGGCCAGGCGGCGGCACAAGCGCTGGCAATGCCACAAAGTGCCGATAGACTCCAGGGAACGCCCGACTAAGGCCCGTTCCGCCGTGCCCCCTCCACCAGACCTGCTGTTGCCATGAAACGTATCCTGATCGCCCTTGCGGTGCTGCTCACCGTCGTCCTGCTGGCCCTGGCCGCTGCCGGCGGCTGGTACGTCTACACCAAGCAGCCGCAGCGCAATGGCCGGCTGGCACTGAACCACCTCAGTGCGCCCGTCACGGTCCGCTACGACGAACGCGGCGTGCCGCACATCGACGCCAACACCGAAGCCGATATGTACCGCGCACTCGGCTATGTGCAGGCCCAGGACCGCCTGTTCCAGATGGAAATCATGCGCCGCCTGGCCAATGGCGAACTGGCCGAGGTGATGGGCCCCACACTGCTGGAAACCGACAAACTGTTCCGCACTCTGGACATTCGCCGCTATGCGCAGGAACAAGCTGCCGCACTGGACCCAAGCCGCCCCGCAACCCAGGCCCTGCTGGCCTATCTGGACGGCGTCAACCAGTACCAGGCAGGCCATCCGGCGCCGATGGAATTTGACCTGCTGCACCTGCCCAAGCGCGACTTCACGCCGGCCGACACCCTGGCCGTCAACGCCTACATGGCCTACAGCTTTGCGGCGGCCTTCAAATCGATTCCGGTGCTGACCTTCATCCGCGACAAGCTCGGCCCACAGTACCTGGCCGCCTTTGACATCGACTGGCACCCCGAAGGCGGTGTCCAGGCGCTGAGCGCCAGCGCCGACTGGGACGCGCTGCAAAAACTGACCCAGGTCAGCCAGAATGCCAGCGCACTGTCCGGCGTGGCCGCGCTCGACGGCAGCAACGCCTGGGCCATTGGCGGCAAGCGCACGGCCAGCGGCAAACCCTTGCTCGCCGGCGACCCGCACATTGGCTTTTCGGCGCCTGCGGTCTGGTACGAAGCCCAGCTCAGCTGCCCCGGCTTTGATCTCTACGGCCATTTCCTGGCCCTTAATCCAACTGCCTTGCTCGGCCACAACAACGATTTCGGCTGGACCCTGACGGTGCTGGGCAACGCCGACGTTGACCTGATTGCCGAAACCCTCAACCCGGCCAATGCCAACCAGGTCTGGTACCAGAACCAGTGGGTGGACATGGAAAGCCACACCGAAACCATCCACGTCAAAGACGCCGCCGATGTCTACCTGAAGCTGCGCCGCTCACCGCATGGACCGATCGTCACCGATGCCTTTGCCAAAGACTATGGCCGCACCCCGGTGGCGATGTGGTGGGCCTACATGGAAAACGACAACCCGCTGCTGGATGCCTTTTATGCACTCAACCGCGCCGCCACGCTGGACCAGGGGCGCGCCGCCGCCAGCCAGATCCATGCGCCCGGACTGAACCTGGTCTGGGCCAATGCCAAGGGCGATATCGCCTGGTGGGCGGCGGCCCGCTTGCCGCAGCGCCCGGCCGGCGTGAATCCGCTGTTCATTCTGGACGCGGCCAAAGGCGAAGGCGAAAAGCCCGGCTTCTACAACTTCACCTTCAATCCGCAGGAAGAAAATCCGGCGCGCGGCTACATTGTGTCGGCCAACAGCCAGCCCATCAGCAGCGTGCCGATGCCCGGCTATTACCGGGTGCCGGACCGCTATATCGAGCTCGAACGACAACTCGCCGATCCGAAACGGCGCTGGTCGGTCGATGACGCCAAGGCGCTGCAGCTCGACCCCTGCAACGGCTATCCGAAACGCCTGCTGAAAGAACTGCTGCCGGTGATGGAACAGGTCGTTACCGACCCCAACGAACGCGCCTTCATGGAGCCACTGCAAAAATGGGACGGCTGCTTTGTTGAAAACAGTGTTGCCGCAACCCTGTTCAGCGAATTGAGTTACCAGCTGGCACACGCCGCCTTTGCCGACGAACTCGGTGAAGAACGCTTCAACGCGCTGCTGCAGACCCCGGCCATCGACTTCGCCCTGCCCATGCTGGCAGCCGACGCGAACTCCCCCTGGTGGGACAACATCAACACGCCGCAGGTGGAAAACCGCTATGAAGCCGTGCGCGTGGCCTGGGCCGCCACACTGGCGCACCTGATGGACCTGTACGGCACCAGCCTGATGGACTGGGCCTGGCAAAACACCCACACGCTCACCTATGTCCACCCGCTGGGTCGGCAAAAACCACTTGACCACCTGTTCAATGTCGGCCCCTTCTACGTCCCCGGTGGCCGTGAAACGCCGAACAATTTTTCCGGCCCGCTGGCGAGTGCGCCCTGGGCCGTGGAATATGGCCCGTCAACACGCCGCGTCATCGACTTCGCCAAACCGGACAAGGCCTGGGGCAGCAACCCGCTGGGCCAAAGCGGCGTACTGTTTGACCGCCATTACGCCGACCAGGCCAAACACTTTATCGAAGGCGGCTATGTGCACGAACGCCTGTCACAAGACGATGTACAAGCACACACCGCCAGCACCCTGATCTTGCGACCCGGCGCCCCATAAGCCGCACTGCACCAACTACAAAAATACCCGCCATGCCTTTTCTTGAAGAACCCCCCTATACGCACGGCCAGCCGACCCGCACCGCCGTGCTGCTGTGCAATTTGGGCACCCCCGATGCGCCCACCCCGGTAGCAGTACGCCGCTACCTGGCCGAGTTTCTCAGCGACCCGCGCGTGGTCGAAATTCCGCGCCTGCTCTGGCTCTGCATCCTGCACGGTTTCATCCTGCGTTTCCGCCCGGCCCGTTCGGCGGCCAAATATGCCAGCGTCTGGACCACCGAAGGCTCACCGCTCAAAGTCTGGACCGAAAAGCAGGCAAAACTGCTGCAAGGCTGGCTCGGCCAGCGCAACCACCAGGTCAAGGTACGTTGGGCCATGCGCTATGGCAGCACCTCGATTGCCGCGCAACTCAGCGCCCTCAAGGCCGAGGGCGCCACCCGCATCCTGATTGTGCCGGCCTATCCGCAATATTCGGCCACCACCACTGCCAGCGTCTGTGACGCGGTGTACCAGTGGGCACAAAGCACGCGTAGTCTGCCCGAGCTGCGCTTCATCAACCACTACCACGACGAAAACGACTACATCAGCGCCCTGGTCGCCAGCGTGCTGCGCTACTGGAAACAGCACGATTTGCCCGACCACCTGGTAATGAGTTTTCACGGCGTGCCACAGCGCACCCTGGAACTCGGCGACCCCTACCACTGCGAGTGCTACAAAACCGCGCGCCTGCTGGCCGAGCGGCTCGGCCTGTCACAGGAACAATACAGCGTCACGTTCCAGTCGCGCCTGGGCCGGGCCCAGTGGTTGCAGCCCTATACCGAGCCCAGCCTGATCGCCCTGGCCAAAGCCGGCACGCCGCGCGTCGACGTGATCTGCCCCGGCTTCAGCTGCGACTGCCTGGAAACCCTGGAAGAAATCAATATGGAAGGCCGCCACGCCTTTCTACAGGCCGGTGGCAAGGAATTTCATTACATTCCCTGCCTCAACGACGACCCCGAATGGATTACCGCCCTGAGCAACCTGACGCAAAAGCACCTGCTAGGCTGGCCAACGCAGAGCAGTCCCGACCTGCGCGCCCTGGATGCCTCGCACAGCGCGGCATTGGCGCGTGGTGCGCGCCAATAAAGTGCAACGCAGCGCAGCGTCCACTGGATAACCTGATAGCAGTACTGGATACATATCGGAAATACCTGATTCACGGGCGTTATGATCAGCCTGCAGTAATGCACGGGAGAGGCGCACTACAGTCCAGCAAACAGGCTATACGCTGGTCCTTACAAAGACCCTTTCAGACGTTTATTTCTATACATATTCAGGTGACGGATGGCGGCGCTATCACAGGCAGAGTTACTCCAGCGGGTTCCACTATTCAAGTGCCTATCGGAAGCGCAGGCGCAGGCGTTGGCGCTGGCCACCGAGAAAAAGCGCTTCAAGCGCAATGAACGCATTGTTGAAATCGGCCAGACCTCGGACGCGCTATACATCATCCTGAGCGGCACGGCTCGGGTGATTCTCACCAGCGAAAAAGGCCGCGAACTGATTCTTGACTCGCTGCAGTCGGGCGACTGCATTGGCGAAATGGGCCTGATCGACGAACTGCCGCACTCCGCCAGCGTGATCGCCGACAGCAGCCTGGACGCGCTGGTGCTGGACAATGCCGCGCTCAACAAATGCCTGCTGCAAAACGGCCCGCTGGCCGTAGCCATCATGCGTGGCATGGTCAGCCGCTTGCGCAAGGCGAACCAGAAAATAGCCGACCTGGCCCTGGTCAGCGTCTATGGCCGGGTGGCGCGCAGCCTGACCTCCATGGCGGTGGCAGTGCCGCCCGACAACATCACCGCGGTGGTGAAGAAGTTTTCCAATATTCACCTGGCCAAGGAAATCGGCGCCTCGCGTGAAATGGTCAGCAAGGCACTCAAGGATTTTGAGAAACAGGGCTTTATCCGCCGGCTCGACGATGGCGGCCTGCTGCTGATTGAACGCCGTGGCATGCCGCACACCTGACTAGTCGATCTGATTAGCCGCTGAATAGCCGCAGACCAGTCGCTGACCAGTCGCTGACCAGTCTAATAGCTTGTAATTTCAACGTCAGCTATTTATCATATTGTTCAAATATTGCGCGATTCGCGCGTCGCAAGGCCGGTCCATGGTGGATTTGGCACGCTATAGGTGCCAACATGGGATATTCGATCGTCTGGGAAAAACAGGGCGCAGTCTGCGTCTATAACGGTATTCCTACCCTGGATGAACTGGCCGCAGCCCTGACTTCGGTGCACCAGCACATCGATTTCGATCAGTTCCGATACGCTATTCACGATTTCAGCGGTGCCGCCGATCTGCATCCCGGCGCCACCGACCTATCGACCCTGATTGCCCAGGCCCTGGGCGCCAGCTATACCAACCCCAGAATCCGAACCGCGATCGTCGCGGTACATACCAATATCCTGCATATAGCGCAGCAGTTTGCCGCTGGCACCGGCTTGGAAAACAAAATCGTCGCCAGCCTGCAAGCCGCCCGCGACTGGTTGCACGAACGCTGAACTTCGCCATTCAGGCGCGCGACACCACCCGCACCACCGACTCCAGCTGGCGGCTGAAACCCATGCGCGCATACAACTGGTACGCGCCATGGTTGTCGTGCATGACATGCAAAAACGGAACCTCCTGGCGTGCCAGCTGATCGTGAATCAAGTGGTACATCAGCTTGCGTGCCAGACCCCGGCCCTGGTATTGGGGATCGGTGCAGACGCCGCTGATTTCACGCAAATTGCCGGCAAACATGCGCTCCCCGGCCATCGCCACCAGGCGTGCACCATCGAAGACACCGTAATAAGTGCCCAGCTCCGGCGTGCGCGGACCAAACGGGCCGGGCCGCGTCAGGGTCGCCAGCGCCAGCGCCTGTTCGGCATGCTCGGCGCGCAGCCGCACCAGCGCAGGGTCCGGCTCCGGCGGTAGCGCCCCGGCCCAAACCATCTTGAACATGCTGGACTCGGCCTCCAGCTGCCAGCCCGCCGGTACCGCACCCGACCAGCCGTCGCAGTAGAAATGTTCATCGGGCGCGCAGAACGGGGCCAGCGCCGCCAGGTCCGGTCGCTGCTGGTCGGGGAACCCGATGATTGGCGAAAATCCCTTGGCATAGCGGCGCCCGGCCTCGGTGCCCGCGGAATAGGCACGGTGCGCACCGTTCAGGGAATGCCAAAGAATATTGGACAGTAGTTGCTGCATGGAATCGGCTCTCCTCGGCCCTGATCATAGTGACTGCCTGGCCAGACCAGGCCCCGGCCCGGACAGGCCACTAAAATCGGCCATCCTCTAGCGCAGCGCACCTTGACAAACAAGCACACCCAGCTGGTCACCGACCGCCACTCCACCCGCGCCTACCTGCCCACACCGGTTCCTCCGGAACTGCTGCACCAGGTGCTGCGTCTGGCGCGCCTGGCGCCCAGTGGCGCCAATCTGCAGCCCGGCAACTTCATCGCCGTGCAGGGCGCAACACGCCAGGCGCTGTCACAGGCGCTGGTTACGGCCTGGCGTGCCGGTGAACAGGAAGGCGAGGACTATGCCTATTTCCCGGACCCGCTGCCGATGCAGCTGCGCAAGCGCCAGGTCGGCGCAGCGCGGGCGCTGTATGGCGCGCTCGGCATTGAGCGCGCGGACGAAGCCGGGCGCGCGCAGCAGTTCGAGCGCAACTTCCGGTTTTTTGAGGCCCCGGTGGCGCTGCTGGTCACGCTGGAGCAAGACTTTGGCAACGGTGGCTATATGGACCTGGGCATGGCGCTATATGGACTGATGCTGGGCGCCGAAGCCCTGGGCCTGTCCAGTTGCGCCATTGGCGCACTGGCGTCGTTTCCGCGCCTGATCCGAAACCAGCTCGGCCTGCCCGACAGCAGCCAGATTGTCTGCGGCGTGGCGCTGGGCTACGCCGATCCGAACGCGCCAGTCAACCAGGCGCGCACCACGCGCTGCGAACTGGACGAATATTTCCGCGTGCTGGGCTAAACCCGGGCGCCGATCACACGGCTAATACCCGCTAAATAGCCGTCCAAAAGCGCGCCGACCAAAAGCACGCCGACAATAAGCACGCCGACCCAAAGCGCGTCAGCTCAAAGGCGCTCCAGCAGCGCTGCCGTGCCGATGCCGCCGGCACCGGCCACCGCCACCAGCCCGCGGCTGCCGACGCCGCTGTCCTGCACCAGGTCATTCAGCAGACGCACCAGCGCCACCGCCGCCGAGGCGCCAATCGGATGGCCGCGTGCCAGTCCACCGCCATGGCGGTTGATCGACTGCGTATCCAGCCCCAGCGCCTGGCAAAAATCCAGGCCCTGCACCGCAAAAGCATCGTGCAGTTCAATCAGCGCCAACTCCTGCGCCGAGCGCACGCCCTGGCGCTGCATACAGGCCTGGGCCGCCAGTTGGGCCGCCAGCAAGGGCGTCTGCGGCGCGTGGCCCACGGCGCTTGCGCCCAGCCAGCGCGCCTGCGGCTGCAACTGCAGGCGTTCGCAGGCTGCTGGCGTGGCCAGCAAAACCAGCGCAGCACCATCGGCCTGGGCCGATACGCCCAGCGCAGTCATGCTGCAGTCCAGTGCATCGGCGCCAGCGCCGGCAAATTCTGCCGTTTTCAACAAGGCCGGCATGCGCGCCGCGCGCCGCGCATCAAGCAGGCGCGGATAGGCGTCCCGGGTTTGCCCCAGCAGCGGCACGATTTCCAGCGCCAGCCGCGCCTGGGCCGCTACCGCCCGCTGGTGGCTGTGCAATGCATACGCGTCCTGTGCGGTGCGCGCTATGCCGTGTGCCAGCGCATAGCGCGCGGCCGACTCCAGCGGGTCAGGATCCTGCTGCGGGTCTGGTGCAAACGCCGGCCGCTCATACGGCACCGGCAGCGCGCCCGGCTGCAGCGGGCGGTGCAGGCGCAGCGGTGCCCGGCTCCAGGCCTCGACGCCGCCCGCCACCACCACATCGGCCTGGCCACTGGCCAGCAATCCACAGGCCATGGCCACTGCATCGAGCCCGGAGCAGCATTGGGTATCCAGCGAAAACGCGGCACAGCGCTGCGGCAGGCCGGCCGCCAGCGCCAGCATGCGTGCCGGGTTGCCGCCCGCGCCCAGGGCGTTGCCAAGGACCACGGCGTCGACATCGTGTGCCGCCACGCCGGCGCGGCGCAACAATTCCTGCAACACCGGCGCGCCCAGGGCATGCGGCGTCAGCGCCGCGAACGCGCCGCCCCGCGGCAGCACCGCGCTGCGCGCGCCGTTGACAATCAGCGCAGCCGGTGCAGCCATGAACCCTCCTCCGACCGGGGCGCCAGCAGATGTCGCTGCAGCGCCTGTTCCAGCGCCCGGTGATCGGTCTTGCCGCTGACCGTCTGCGGCCAATGGTCACAGACAAAAAACTGGCGTGGCACTTTGTAGGCCTGCAGCCGACCGCGGCACCAGCGCCCCAGCTCGGCCGCCGTGGGCAGCGGCGTTGCGGCCTGCGCCGACCACTGGATCAGCGCCTGCACCGACTGCCCGCGCAAGGCGTCACTGGCGCCCTGCACCGAGGCCCGGGCGATCGCCGGATGCGCCTGCAACACACTCTCCAATTCTTCCGGAAACAACTTTTTGGCGCGCGTCACGATCATGCGGTTTTGGCGCCCGACCAGGCACAGCCGGCCCTGCGCGTCCAGATAGCCCAGATCGCGCACCGACAGCCAGTCGCCATCGCGCAAACAGGCAGTGTCGTCCGCTGCCGCTGCCACATAGTCCGTGAACACCATCGGACTGCGCACATAAATCAAGCCGACCGGGTCGTCCGCCGCCGCCCCTGGCAGAGGCCGGATCTGCACTTGCACATTGGCAAACGGCCGACCCACCACGGCATCCGGCAATGTCGCGTCGGCTTCGGTCCAAGCCACAAAACTCAGCTCCGAAGCACCGTAAAACTCGATGATGCGGGCCGCTGGAAACAGCGCCTGCAAGGCCGCGCTGTGCTGGCGCGGCCAGCGCGCGCCGCTGACCATCACCAGGCGCAGCTCTGGCAGCGGAGCGAGCTGGCGCAGCGCCGCCAATTCGAGCAGCAGCAACAACTGGCTGGGCACCGCAACCAGACAGGGAATCGCCTCGCGGCGCAAGCATTCCAGCGTGGCTGCAGCCGAAAACGGTTGCTGCAACACGACCCCGGCGCCACTCCACAATCCCAGCAAGGTGCCAAACAGAAACAAGGAATGCGACAGACTGCCGGGCACCAGGATGCGTGCGCCGGCCGCCGCGCCAAATTCCTGCACACAGGCACGAAAACTGTGGCTCCAGGACTGGTGGTCGCGCCGAAAACCTTTGGGCCGGCCACTGCTGCCGGAAGTGAAGCCGGTGTAGAACGCGCTACCGGGCTGCACTGCGGCCGGCGTACACGGCGCGCTGCCCAAAGCGGCACGAACCGCCTGCTGCACCGCGGCCGGCCAATCCGGGTCGCCGACGGCGGCACAGCGGCCGCTGGCCACGATGCCTAAAAAATCGAGCACTTGGTCCAGTGCTGCTTGCTGCGTATCCACCGGCACCAGGGCCGGTGCCGACTGTGCCTGCAGCACCGCAGCACGCTGCAGCATGGCCTGTTGCAAGCCGGCAAAGTCGAGTTGCCGGCCCGCAGCGGCGATGGCCACCGCCTGGCCGCGCACCTGGGCCCAGTCGGCCAGGGGCGCATGCACCAGATCGCTGGCCTGCGCCGGTGTCATCGCACGGCGCGTCCACCAAACTGCCAATCCGGCAAACCACGCGCCACGGTATGCACCAGCGCCGCGCACAGGGCACACTTGATCAGGTCGCCGGGTACAAAGACCAGGGTGCCGAACAAGGCCTGGGTCCAGCCCAGTTTTGCCACCAGTACCAGCCCGACCACGCCACAGGCATGAACCACCAGCACACCGCCCAGAACCGAGGCCACAAAGGCACTGGTAGCGGCACGCCGTGGTGTTGCCGATGGCAGCAGCGTCATCACCAGCCCCGCCACCAGCGCCCCCAGCGGCCAGCCCAGCAGGTAACCACTCGAAGGCGCCATGAACACGGCCAGACCGCCGCGGCCACCAGACAACAAGGGCAGCCCCAGCGCTACCGCGCCCAGAAACAGCACCAGCGCCTGCAAGGCAAGGCGCGGTCCGAGCAGGCAGCCTGCCAGCATCACGCCCAGGGTTTGCAGGGTGATCGGCACGCCCAGCGGCAGATCAATTTTGGGAATCAGGCCAAACACTGCAATCAGTGCGGCGAACATTGACACGTAGGCCATGGACCGGGTGGAGCTGCGGGATGTGTTCATAGTATTTAGTAAATGTTGAAAATGGCCAACGACGACCGGCAAATCCGCTGCCGGGTCTATTCGCCCAGGCGGATCTGAAGTGTATCGGCAACGCGCCGCGCCGCCAGCAGCATCAAAATCGTTAGCGGGGCCAACAGCCGCAGGCCCCCGGGCCGGCCGGTGCGCACCCGGTGGGCGTCGTCCAGGCGCTGCCATTGCACAAAGAAATGTTCGGTAAAACGCAGCATCAGGGCGACCCGCAGCGCAACCCGCTCGGGGTGCACGCCGAAGCGCTGCAGCGGTGCCAGCAGGCGCTCCAGCAGATCGAGCAATTCGGAGGTGGAGGTGCTCACCGTGACGGCCATGCCCAGCAATGCGGCGCTAAGCAGTCGCAGCATGCTGAGCCCGCCGACCAGTGCCTGCTGCATCAACACATGAAACAGCCCAACCAGCAAACTCGCCAGCAGCACCGAACGCAACAGCCGGCGCACACCCCGGGTCGCCGCGCCCAGCGATACAAACAGGCACACGCAAGCGCCCCCCAGGCCGAGCAGCAGCCACGGACTTTGCAGCAGAAACAACAGCGTGCCGAAAACCGCAAAGGCCAGCAACTTGAGAGAGGCCGGAACCGCGTGCAACCAGGTCCGCCGCTCGGCATAAAAACTAGCCATGGGCCTCCCGTTGCAGCACCTGGGCGGCCAGGCGCAGTGCCACGTCGGCTTCATAGGCGGCGCAGACCTCCTGTGGCGGCCCATCGGCGCGCACCCGGCCACGCTCGAGCCAGATGACCCGGTCAAAGTCACGCAAGGGCGCCAGGATGTGGGTCGCCACCAGCACCGCCTGGCTGGCCTGGGCGATGTCCTGTGCCAGCAAAGCCTGTCCTGGCAAGTCCAGGCTGGCAAAGGGTTCGTCCAGCAACACCAGCGAAGGCGCGGCAATCAACAGGGCCAGCCAGCAGACGTGCTGGCGCTGGCCGTGGCTCAGGCCGCTGATGGCGCGCTCCGCCCAATGCCCCAGACCACGCGCCGCGAGCAGTGCCCGCGCCTGCACCAGTGCCTGCTTGCGGCTGAACCCGCGCGGACCCAAGCCCAGGGCCAACTCCTCGGCCACGGTCGGAAAAATAATCTGCTCATCCGGGTTCTGAAACATCATGCCCACCGCCGCTGCGCGCGCCGCCGCTGGTGCATCTGGCGCCAGCGTGCCAATCTGCACCTGGCCGGCCTGGGGCTGGTCGAGGCCGCAAATCAGGCGAAACAGACTGCTTTTGCCGGCGCCGTTGTCGCCAATGATGCCGATCCGGCGTTCGTGCAAGGACAGCGACAGACCGTCAAACACGGTATGTTCGCCACGCACCAGGGTCACCCCATCCAGGCGCAAGACCGGTGGCACAGCAGAAAGAACAGCAGACTTCGGCATGAATTACGTGGCGCACCCGGGATGCGCAAAGGGTCAGAGCTAGCAACAGGAAACGCGCGGCCCAACAACAGACCCGGCGCGCCAATGCCGACAGTCTAGCCGACCACCCGTCGAAGTATTGGACCGCGCCTCTGGGCTGCTAGTCGATCGCATAGGGCACTATCTATCGCACTGGTATTTTGCAAGCGGCAGCGTCGAAAACTCGATGCCTATGCGCTCTTGCCCCATAGCCGTGCTATAGCGCGACGAATCCGGCAAAAACTGGCCTCGCCGGGGTCGCTTTTCGCTTCGGCGATTTCTACCGCCCAGACACTAGCGGGAATCACAGACAGCCCAGGACGAAAGCAATCCTTTCAATAGCGGTGGGAGTGTGCAGCAGAGACCATCGCATATCGGCGTGGAGCCCAATTTGCGAAGCGAAAAGCGCGGATGACCGATTGGTATAGCTTTTGCGCTAACCAAGGTCACGGCAAAAGGTTCCCCAAATGCCTATTCTCAAGGCGCTTGGATAACAACCTTATCCTGCGCAATAATCTTGCGAAAGGCATCGCTTGTCGTCGCCCAATCGACCAAATCCACTTTGAACGGCAAATCCGATTCTAAAAAATCATTTGCCAACTCGGCGCTTTCGCGCAAAGTTAGTCCTTTATCCGAAATGATGGTCAAGTCAAGATCAGAAAAGGGTTTGGCCGTCCACTTCGCACGTGAACCGAAGGCCCATACTTCATATAGTGGCACGTGGACTTTTAAGATATTCCTCACGATCACCCACTGCTCCGGGCTGATATCAATTGCGGGCTGCTGGCTCAAGTTAACCGCCGCATGATTTGGTCGAGCAGGTAGTGCGCTTCCTGCTGAAACTCCGGAATTCCTTTAACCACCGCTAGCGCAATATTTTCATCGTACGTGTGACTAGTCTTTGCGCGCATATCGCGGAATTGCTTCCATTTGGGCCAGTCTCCCAACAACAGGCCTTGCTCATTCGCAGAACGAATCAAATAAGGGAAATCGGCAGTATCAAACTCGCCTGGTGTCGCGGAGGCAGACTCAAGATAGCGCTTTAGTAGCTTATGCGACAGCTCATAAGTGAACTCAAATCGTTGAATCAGTCCATCACGAATTTGTGTGTCCGCGGTGTCCCGGAGATACCGTTCCATGCCCTCGTCAAGACGTTGGATGGCATTTTTCAAAGGTGAGAGGTCTATTGGCATGCTGAAAGATGAGGCTACGCGCTTCGGAAGTTTGGCATGTTACGCCCTTTGATGCGTTTTCTTGCAGCGAAAAATGCCGACCACTGCCCCAAAATATGCCCCAATACGCCCCCAAAAGCCCCGCAAGTGATGTCGGATGTCAATCGACCTTATCGGACGATAGAAAACAAAAAAGCCCCGTGGTTAGGGGCTTTTAGGGGCTCTCGGCGGTCTGTATCGGACTACCTTAAACCAGTTTTTGGCGGAAACGGAGGGATTCGAACCCTCGATGAGGCTCTACACCCCATACTCCCTTAGCAGGGGAGCACCTTCGGCCACTCGGTCACGTTTCCTGAAGACGCCGATTATGACACGACTTCAGTCGTTTTTCTCAGGAACTTGCCTGGTCCAGATCAAAAGCTTTGTGCAAGGCGCGCACGGCCAATTCCATGTACTTCTCGTCGATCACCACCGAGGTCTTGATTTCCGAGGTGGAGATCATCTGGATGTTGATGCCCTCTTCGCTCAGCACGCGGAACATGCGGCTGGCCACACCGACGTGGCTGCGCATGCCGATACCCACGATGGACACCTTGCAGATCTTGGTGTCGCCCAAAATTTCCATGGCGCCCAGCTTGGGCAGCACTTTTTCCTTCAGCAGGTCCACCGTCTTGGCATAGTCGCCACGGTTGACGGTGAAGCTGAAATCGGTCTTGCCTTCCTTGCTGACGTTTTGAATGATCACATCCACGTCAATATTGGCATCCGCCACCACGCCCAGAATCTGGTACGCAATGCCGGGGGTGTCGGGCACCGCCAGCATGGAAATCTTGGCTTCGTCGCGGCTGAAAGCAATGCCGGAAACAATGGCTTGTTCCATGTGTTCGTCTTCCTCAAAAGTAATCAAAGTGCCAGATGCGGCTTCTTCGGTGATATCGATATCCCAGGGGGTGAAGCTGCTCAGAACGCGCAGCGGCACCTTGTATTTGCCGGCGAATTCCACCGAGCGGATCTGCAGCACCTTGGAGCCCATGGATGCCATTTCCAGCATTTCTTCAAAGCTCACGGTGTGCAGGCGCCGCGCTTGTGGAACCACGCGCGGGTCGGTGGTGTAAACACCGTCAACGTCGGTATAAATCAGGCACTCGGCCGCATGCATGGCGGCCGCCACGGCTACCGCCGAGGTGTCCGAACCACCGCGCCCGAGCGTCGTGATATTGCCCATTTCGTCCAGTCCCTGGAAGCCGGTGACGATCACTACCTTGCCAGCATCCAGATCGGCGCGCACTTTGGCGTCGTCGATCGACTCAATGCGCGCTTTGGTGTAGGCGCTGTTGGTGCGGATCGGCACTTGCCAGCCGGCGTAGCTGACCGACTCCAGGCCTTCGGCCTGCAGCGCAATCGCCAGCAGCGCGCTCGATACCTGCTCGCCGGTGGCGGCCAGCATGTCGAGCTCGCGGCCATAGGCCTCGCCCGGCTTGGCCGGCGACAATTCTTTTGCCAAACCCAGCAGACGGTTGGTTTCGCCGCTCATGGCGGAGGGAACCACCACCATCTGGTGACCTGCACGTGCCCATTTGGCCACGCGTTTTGCAACATTGCGGATGCGTTCCGTAGAACCCATCGAGGTGCCGCCATATTTGTGAACTATCAATGCCATCGGATCAATTTTTGGGTAGCAAATCCTGCGGATTGTACCAAGTCAGCACCAAGCCCCTGCGCGCGGCGAAGCCCTGGCCAACCTTGATGTGAATCTTCTGCCCGCGGGTCCTGGCTGCGGCCACCTGCCCGAGCAGTTCGTCCAGCTGCGCGGCGCTGGGAATCACCCGATGCCGCACCTTGAGCCAATGCCGCAGCAGGTTGGCCTGGCGTGGCGTCGACAAGGCTTGCAAGCCCTTGAGCAGCAGGTTCTGGTCACTGGCGCGCAGCACACCTTGCAAGTCCTGCTGTGCCAGTTCGTCAAGCAGGCCCTGGGCCTGGGCGGCATGCGCGGCACTGCGGGCAAAGGTGTCACGGAACTGGGGGAAAACGCTGTCGAGCACCGGCAACAGGCGGGCCCGGATGCGGTTGCGGGTGTAGCGCTCGTCGGCATTGCTGGGATCAACGGCATAAGGCTGGGCCCGATCCAGCAGCCAGGCCCGAATTTCGGCACCGCTTACCCGGAGCAAAGGGCGGACAAAAGCCACACCACCGCGCACCCAGTGCTGTGGCATGGCGCTCAAGCCAGCCAAACCGGCGCCCCGGCCCAGGGCCAGCAACAGGGTTTCGGCCTGGTCATCGGCATGCTGGGCGACGGCAATTGTGGCCAGTGGCGCAAACACGTCGATATCAGCGTCGATGTTGGCGTCGCTGCCCGCGTCAGTGCTGCGCTGCGCTGCGCCGCCAGTCGCAGTGGCCAGCGCCAGCAGGCCCTGGTAACGGGCAATGCGCGCCGCGTCTTCCGGGCTTTGGCCTGGCGCAGGTCCGGCCTGCACCGCGCCGACGCGCAGGGGTACGCCAAGAGCGCCGCACAGTGTGCGGCAATGGTCTTCAAAATCTGTCGCAGCGGCTTGCAGGCCGTGGTTGATGTGCAGCGCCACCACCTGCCCCGGCCATTTTTCGGCACAGCACAGCAGCAATGCGGTAGAGTCGGCGCCGCCGCTCAGGGCCACGCCCAGCGGCAGCGCAGGCGTGAAGGCCTGCATCGCGGCCTGCAGGGACTGCGTCATGCGCCGCGCACGGGCTGATTACTTGGCGCTGGCTTTGGTGTCGATAAAACGGCCATAGCTTTGCAGCCGCTCATAGCGCCGGTCCAGCAGGTCGCGCACCTTCAGATCGGAAATCTGGCGGAAGGCGTCGCCCAGGGCACGCTTGAGGAACGCCGCCGCCTGGCGCGTATCGCGGTGCGCGCCACCCACAGGCTCGTTGACAATCTTATCGATCAGGCCCAGGGCCTTCAGGCGGTGCGCCGTGATGCCCAGGGCATCGGCCGCGTCCTGCGCCCGGTCCGAGGTCTTCCACAAAATGGATGCACAACCTTCCGGACTGATCACCGAGTAGATCGAGTACTGCAGCATCACCAGCTGGTCGGCCACCGAAATCGCCAGCGCGCCACCGGAGCCGCCTTCGCCAATGATGGTGGTGATGATGGGCACTTCCAGCTGCGCCATTTCAAAAATATTGCGGCCGATGGCTTCCGACTGGCCGCGTTCTTCGGCGTCAATGCCAGGGTAGGCACCGGGCGTGTCGACAAAGGTGAACACCGGCAGCTTGAACTTCTCCGCCAGCTTCATCAGGCGCAGCGCCTTGCGATAGCCTTCGGGTTTGCTCATGCCGAAGTTGCGCAGACCGCGCTCCTTGGTGTCGCGCCCTTTTTGCTGGCCGATCACCATGCACGGCGTACCGTTGAAACGGGCCAGTCCGCCGACAATACTCAGATCGTCGGAAAAATGCCGGTCCCCATGCAGCTCGACAAAATGGGTGAAGATTTCCCCCACGTAGTCCAGCGTGTAAGGCCGCTCGGCATGGCGCGCAATCTTGGTGATCTGCCAGGGCGTCAGGTCACTGTAGATGTCTTTGGTCAGCTGCTGGCTCTTTTTGGCCAGCTGCTCGATTTCCGCAGAAATATCGACCGCAGACTCGTTCTGCACATAACGCAACTCTTCAATCTTGCCTTCCAGCTCAGCAATTGGCTGCTCAAAATCCAGAAATATCTTTTTCGCCAACGCACTTCTCCTTATAAGGATGCCCGCCCCCCAGGAGCCGGACGATCATTCAATACGCCACCGGCAGGGGGTCAAGCGACCGCCAAATATACCAAGTCGCCACGCTGCAATAGGGAGCCCAGGCCGCGGCCACCTCGCGGGCGTCGCTGCGGCTTACGGTATCCCCGGAAAAATAGTTGCGGCTGATGCCGTTGATCAGGCCCACATCATCCAGCGGCAACACGTTGGGCCGCATCATATGAAAAATCAGGAACATCTCCGCGGTCCAGCGTCCAATACCGCGAATCGCCACCAGTTCGGCAATGATTTCCTCGTCTGGCATGTCTTCCCATGACTTGACGTGCAAGGCGCCATTGTCAAAGTGCAAGGCCAGGTCGACCAGGTATTCCACTTTGCGCGCACTCAGTCCGGCGCTGCGCATGTCGTCCACCTTCAGGCGCAACACATTGGCCGGCGTAATATTGCGCGGCAAGGCGGCGAAACGGTCCCAGACGGTTTGCGCCGCTTTCACGGAAATCTGCTGTCCGACGATGCTGCGCGCCAGTGTCACAAAGGCGTCACCGCGGGTCTGCAGACAGGCATCACCGAATTGCGGGATCAGGCGGCGCATAACCCGGTCTTTCTTGACCAGGTGCTTGCAGGCCTCTTCCCAGAATTGGGGGGTGGTGGCCTGCGCCGGGCTGGGCGGAGTGACAATCATTTCTGCACAACTTCCCAGTGGGTGACGCCGGCGCTGTCCTTGAGCACAATGCCGGCAGCCAGCAATTCCTGGCGCAGTGCATCGGCGCGGGCAAAGTCTTTGCGTGCCTTGGCCGCACTGCGCTCATCAATCAGCGCCTGAATGGTCGCCTCGGACATTGCCGCACCGGCCTGCAAATACGCTTGCGGGTCCTGCTGCAGCAAGCCCAGGCAGCCACCCAGCGCGCGCAACAGCGCGGCGTGCTGCGGCGTTTTGCTGCGGTTCAGCTCGGAGGCCAGGTCAAACAGCACGGCAATGGCTTCCGGCGTGCCAAAGTCTTCGTCCATTGCCGCCCGGAAGCGCGCCGCAAAGGGTTCGTTCCAGTCCAGCGGAACCAACGCCGGCACCGCCGGCTGCCATTGCAGCGCGGTGTACAGGCGCTTCAGCGCCGCCCGAGCGTCGTTCAGATGGGCGTCGCTGTAGTTCAGTGCGCTGCGGTAGTGGGTGCGCAGCAGAAAGAAACGTACAGTCTCGGCGTCATAGGACTCGAGCACCGTGCGAATGGTGAAAAAGTTGCCCAGACTCTTGGACATTTTCTCGTTGTCCACGCGCACAAAACCGTTGTGCATCCACCAGCGCGCCAGGGGTTTGCCGCTGGCGCCCTCGCTCTGCGCGATTTCATTCTCATGGTGCGGAAACTGCAGGTCGGCACCGCCGCCATGGATGTCAAAGGTCTCGCCCAGGGTCTGGCAGCTCATGGCCGAACACTCAATGTGCCAGCCCGGGCGCCCGACGCCAAAACCATAGCCCAGCGCATCGCTGTCCCACTTGGCATCCTCCGGCTCATCTGGCTTGGCCGATTTCCACAGCACGAAGTCGAGCGGGTCTTCCTTGCCGTCGTCCACCGCAACGCGCTCACCAGCGCGCAATTCGTCCAGCGATTTGCCGGACAGCTTGCCGTAGCCAACAAACTTGCGCACCGAATAGTTCACGTCACCACCGGGCACCTGATAGGCCAGCCCTCGGTCCTTGAGCTGGGCTATCAGGGACAGCATCTGGGGCACGTATTCGGTAGCGCGCGGCTCGACGCTGGGGCGCTCGATGCCCAGGGCATCGGTGTCGGCATACATTGCCTGCAGCATCTCGTCGGTGAGTTGCCGGATCGATATGCCGCGCTCCAGTGCGCGCTTGATGATCTTGTCGTCGATGTCGGTGATGTTGCGCACATAACGCACCTGCAGGCCAGAACTGCGCAGCCAGCGCTGAACCACGTCAAACGCCATCATCATGCGCGCGTGGCCAATGTGGCACAGGTCATAGATCGTCATGCCGCAGACGTACATGCGAACATGTCCCGGCTCAACCGGTACGAAGGGCTCGATAGCACGTGTCAACGTGTTGTAGATGCGCAAACTCATGGCAGATAAAGATCGCACGCCCGGGCTTCAGGCCAGGGCAATGACGCAAGTGGACAGCAAATAGTGGTGGTGGATTAGAGCAGTATCCAAGCGGAATGGGGTTGACCTCGCTCAGATACAATCCACCGCAGTATAAAGCTCTCATGGCCGTGCCATTGTCGGGGCATTGATGACAAAGGTTGTATGAAGCACGCGCGCTCCTCCGTATTCTGGTCCATCCGGCTTATCACGATGGCACTTTCGCTGCATTTGTCCAGTGCATTCGCAGACGATTACACCGAAGTAGCGCAACTGGTGCGCGCCGGGAAACTGCCCGAGGCGCTGTCCAAAGCCGACCAATACCTGTCCAACCAGCCCAAAGACGCGCAAATGCGCTTTCTCAAGGGCGTGATCCTGCGCGATAGCGGCAAAACCTCCGAAGCCATCGCCAACTTCACGCGCCTGACCGAAGAATATCCAGACTTGCCCGAGCCCTATAACAACCTGGCCGTGCTATACGCATCGCAAGGCCAGTTTGACAAGGCGCGTATATCGCTGGAAATGGCTATCCGAACCAACCCCAGCTATGCCACGGCCCACGAAAATCTGGGCGACGTGTATGCCAAGCTGGCCAGCCAGGCCTACAACAAGGCGCTGCAACTCGACAGCACCAATCCGGCGGTGCCGCCCAAGCTGGCACTGATCCGCGAGCTGTTCTCCAGCACCAAGCGCCCCGCCAGCGTCGCGCCCGCATCCAGTCCGGCACCGGCAGCGGTGGTCGCCGCCGCCAAGCCAACGCCGCCGGTTCCGGCTTCGGCGCCGGCGCCGGCGGTGGTCAAAACGGCGCCGGTCGTCGCAGCAGCTCCGGCCCCCGTGGCGGCTCCGGTGGTGGCTGCGGCCAAGACCAGCGCACCAGCCCCGGCCGCAGCGCCGGCAGCGCGCCCGCTGCCCAGCACGGCATCGTCGGAAAAAGAGGTGGATGCTGCTATCAAAGCCTGGGCTGCGGCCTGGTCCTCGCGTGACGTTAAAGGCTATCTGGCACTCTATAGCAAGGAATTCAGCACCCCAGGTGGCATCAGCCGCAGCAACTGGGAAGAAGAACGCCGCCGCCGCATTGCCGGCAAATCGAACATCAGCGTCAAGATCAACAATCTGCAAATCAGTATCAATGGCAACAAGGCCGTCGCCAAATTCCGCCAGGACTACCGCGCCGGTGGGCTGGCGGTGTCCAGCCGCAAGGTACTCGACCTGAGCAAAAATGGAGAGCGCTGGCAAATCACCAAAGAAACCATCGGCAACTAAGCGCCGGGCCTCACTGACTGTGCTTTATTTGCTTCATGCCTATGTACGTTTCTAGTCAACGCTTGCCGGCGCTGGCTCTGGTGCTCTTGCTGCTGTTTGGAACCTGCAACACCGTGGCCCAGGCGCGGCCCCAGCGCGTTCCAGCAAAGCCCGCCAAAGCGGCACCTGCCCCGGCCCCGGCGCCGACTCCGACCGTTCAAAATTCCGACGGATTGGCAGAAGCCAAACTGATCGAAATCTACCGCCTGATTGGCGTCGGTCGCCATCGCGAGGCCCTGGCGCGGGCCGAAAAGCTGGTGCAGGCCCTGCCCAATTTCCAGCTCGCCCAACTGGTCTATGGCGACCTGCTCATGGCGCGCACCCGTCCGGTCAATGCCCTCGGCGACGTCCCGCCCGACATGGCACGCGCTGCCGGCAGCACCCTGGGCGAGCTGCGGGAAGAATCCCTGCGCCGCATGCGCGCACTCAAAGAGCGGCCGGCCCCAGGCACCATTCCCTCGCAGTTTCTGGCCTTGTCGCAAAAATCCCGCCATGCGATCGCGGTAGATGCCTCGCGCTCGCGGCTGTATCTGTTTGAAAACACCAACAACGGGCTGGTGCTGATCGCCGACTACTATATTTCGGTCGGCAAAGCCGGCATCTCCAAGACCAGCGAGGGGGATCAGCGCACGCCACTGGGCGTGTACTACATCACCAGCAATCTGGACCGCAAGAATCTGAAAGACTTCTATGGCTCAGGCGCCCTGCCGCTGAGCTACCCCAATATTCTGGATGCCAAACGCGGCAAAACCGGTGGCGGCATCTGGCTGCATGGCACCCCCTCCGCCCAGTATTCGCGCCCGCCGCAGTCCACCGATGGCTGCGTCGTCATGGCCAACCCGGACCTGGCACATATCATTCGCACGGTCGAAGTACGCAGCACGCCGGTGGTGATTGCCAGCCAGCTGCAGTGGATAGATGCACGCAAGGCACAGGCCGAAATTCAGCCCTTTGAAAACACCTTGCATGCCTGGCGCAACGCCAAGACGGCCGGTGACGTGAACCAGGTGCTGGCCTTCTACACGCCCGATTTTTCCAGCAACGGAAAAACCCTGGCGCAATGGACCGGCACGCTGAAAGCAGAAATCTCCAAAGCCCAAGGTCGCGCCATCCAGCTGAAAGACGTATCCTATCTGCGCTGGACCGACAGCGCAGACACCATGGTGGTCACTTTTGGTGAAGTGGCTGACGGCACCAAAACCGGCTGGACCAAACGCCAGTACTGGATGCGCCAGGGCAACCAGTGGAAAATATTTTTTGAAGGAACCCTCTAATGACATTGACACGCATGGGCCGCCGCATGGCCCTGGTTCTCGGTACCGCTTTCGCCATCAGCGCCATGGCACAGGCGCCGGCCGCGCCCAAGGTGAAATTCCAGACCAATCTGGGCAACTTCACCTTGGAGCTGTACCCCGACAAAGCCCCCAAGACGGTGGAAAACTTTCTCCAATACGTCAAAGACAAGCAATACAACGGCACCGTCTTTCACCGCGTCATCAGCGGCTTCATGATTCAAGGCGGTGGTTTTGACGCCAACATGAAAGAAAAAGCCACCCGCGCACCAATCGCCAACGAAGCCAACAACGGTCTGAAAAACGACCGCGGCACCATTGCCATGGCACGCACCTCCAACCCGGATTCCGCCACCGCCCAGTTTTTCATCAATACCGTGGACAACGGTTTCCTGAACTACAGCGCGCCCACCCCACAAGGCTGGGGCTATGCCGTATTCGGCAAGGTGATTGCCGGCATGGACACGGTTGACAAGATCCGTGTCGTTCAGACCGGCAACATCGGCATGAACCAAAACGTTCCGCTTACTCCCGTCATCATCAACGCAGCTACCCTGGAAAAATAAACCATGAGCAACCCACAAGTCGAACTGCACATCGCCGGCCACGGCGTGATCACCCTGGAACTTGACCAGGAAAAGGCCCCCAAGTCGGTCGAAAACTTCCTGGCTTACGTCAACAAAGGCCATTACGACAACACCGTGTTTCACCGCGTCATCCCCGGATTCATGATCCAGGGCGGCGGCATGGAACCCGGCATGGCCCAGAAGACCACCGATGCGCCAATTGAAAACGAAGCCAACAACGGCTTGAAGAACAACAAATACACCGTGGCCATGGCACGCACCGGTGATCCGCACTCGGCCACTGCCCAATTCTTCATCAACGTCGCTGACAACAGCTTCCTGAACCACACCTCGCCATCGGCGCAAGGCTGGGGTTATGCCGTGTTCGGCAAGGTGGTTTCCGGCGCTGAAGTGGTCGACAAAATCAAGGCTGTAAAAACCAGCCGCAAGGGCTACCACGAAGACGTGCCAGTGGAAGACGTGGTCATTGAAAAGGCCGTGGCACTCTAAGCCACCGGCTTGCATACAGGTCCGGCCATGCAAATCGACGCACCGTCCGACTGGCGCTGCGTCGATTTCATTTCCGACCTGCACCTGCACGAAAGTGCGCCACAAACCCAGGCCGCCTGCGCTGACTACCTGCAGCATACGCCGGCCCGCGCGCTGTTCATTTTGGGCGACCTGTTCGAGGTCTGGGTCGGCGACGACGCCCTGGCACAGGCCTCCCCCTTCGTCCGCCGCTGCGTTGCCATGCTGCACGCCGCCGCACAGCGGATGCCGCTCTACATCATGGTCGGCAACCGCGATTTTCTGATGGGCCCACAACTCATGGCAGCCTGTGGTGCCAGTGCCCTGCCCGACCCCAGTATTCTGGTTTTTGACACGCAACGCTGGTTGCTCAGCCATGGCGATGCGCTGTGCCTGGACGACCACCCTTACCAGGCCTTTCGCACCCAGGTGCGCAGCGCCGCCTGGCAAAGCCAGTTTCTGTCCATGCCGCTGGCGCAGCGCCAGGCCATGGCACGCGACATCCGAACCCAAAGCGAATTAAACAAACAAAGCGGCAGCAGCTATGCCGACCTGGACCCCACCGCCTGCCTGAACTGGCTCAACCAGCACCAGGCCAGCCACATGATTCACGGCCACACCCACCAGCCGGCCCAGCATGCGCTGGCGCCCGGCTGCACGCGCACCGTGCTGAGTGACTGGGACCTGCAGGCGCAGCCACCACGCGCGGAAGTGCTGCGCCTGTGCCTGGCAGTTGACGGCGCCGGCACAGGCAGCGCTCAACTCAGGCGGCTGAACCTGGCGGCTGCCATGGCGGCTCCCAGGTCTGCGGATTGACTTCGTCAATCTGCCACGGCGCCAAAAATTGCTCGGCATAGCGCAGATAGACCTTGTCTTCCAGGAAGATGTCGAACAAATCGGGATCAACATGGTTGCCGACACGCATCTTGTACAGAATCGCCATCGCCTGCGACAGCTTCATGCCGGGTTTGTAAGGCCGGTCTGAGGCCGTCAGCGCCTCAAAAATATCGGCAATGCCCATAACCCGTGCCGGCACCGACATCTGGTCGCGTGTCAGGCCCCTGGGATAGCCTTTGCCGTCCATGCGCTCATGGTGTCCTCCGGCATACTCCGGCACATTTTTCAGGTGCTTCGGCCACGGCAGCTGCTCCAGCATTTTGTTGGTTGCAACGATGTGGTGGTTGATGATGTCGCGCTCGGAAGCCGTCAGGGTGCCGGCACGAATCGTCAGATTTTCGATCTCGTCGGCGCTCAGGAAATCGGTCACCAGGCCACTCGGATTGCGCCATTCGGTTGCGCTGCCAATGTCGCGCACGCGCTGGGCATCGGCCTCTTGCATGAACTCGCTGCCCTGGTTGACGTGGCGAATAAATTCGCGGTCACGCTCCAGCGCATCGATCTGAGCGCGGCAGTTGGCCGACAACTGGGTCTCGGCTGCGCTGTCGCGCAGTTCGCGCAGCGCCAGTTGCTCGCGCAGCGCCGCAATTTCGCAATCGCGCTTGAGTACTTCAAAACGGGTGTCGATCAGGTCAATCCGGTCAAACAGGGTGTGCAACTTGGTTGCCTTGTCGACCACATGCACGGGCGTAGTGATCTTGCCGCAGTCATGCAGCAGCCCGGCAATCTTGAGCTCGTAGCGGTCACGCTCGGTCATGCGAAAGCCCGCCAGCGGACCGCGGTGGTGCTGGTTCACGGCCTCGGCCAGCATCATGGTCAGGGACGGCACCCGCTGGCAATGGCCGCCGGTGTAATGCGACTTCTCGTCAATCGCCAGATTGATCAGGCGAATGAATGATTCGAACAGCGTTTCGAGCTGCGTCATCAAGGTGCGGTTGGTAATGGCAATCGCCGCCTGCGAGGCCAGGGATTCGACCAGGCTCTGGTCGGCGCCGGAAAACGCCAGCACCGCATCGGCACCGGGCGGCCGTGCATTGATCAGTTGCAGCACGCCGATGACTTCGCCCTCATGGTCTTTCATGGGCACGGACAAAAACGACTGCGAGCGGTAACCGGTGCGTTCGTCAAAGCCCCGGGTGCCGGAAAAGTCGAATTGCTCGGCGGCATAGGCGTCGGCAATATTCACGGTCTGGTTGTGAATCACCGAATACGCCGCCACCATGGCGTCGTTCGGTGCGCCGTCGATGTACAGCGGCAGGTCCGGAAAATTGATGGCGGCGCCGGAAGTGCCGCCCATGGCGATGCCCAGGGAATCGGTGCGCAGAATTTCAAAATGCAGCACGCGCCGGTCTTCTGAGACGCGGTACAGCGTGCCGCCATCAGCGTGGGTGATGGTTTTGGCCGCCAGCAAGATGCTTTCCAGCAGGCGCACGATGTCGCGCTCCTTGGAAAGCGCAGCGCCCACCGTGTTCAGGTGTTCCAGCCGTTTGAGCAAGTCCTCTACAGAGTCCACAAAACCTCCCCGGCTTGCGCCGCGATGTCACAGCAGATGGCCGTCGCCCAACAGGCGCCCCCGTCAATTAGGCGGCGTGTCCCTTGAGCAAGACCTTGACCGCATTTTGCACGCGCCGCGCCGATTCCGGACTGAACTCGGCAGCAAAAATAACGGCGGCGTCCTGGCCCCAGGTTTGTGTCGGACCCGGCTCGTTGCGGCGCGTCAGCAATTGCAACTGCAAGGCACGCCGTGCGCCCAGGTGTTCAGCGGGCGTCGGTACCTCGGCGGCCATTTCCAGGCGCAGCAGCGCGTCAGCCGGGGTCAGCCCCTTGCCCGCAACGCTTTGTGGCGCCGCCGACAAGGCCTGCTGCCAGCTGCCACGCACGGCGGCATTGACCTTGCTGCCGAGTTCCTGGCTGTTTGGAATCAGCGCCGGATCGCGCTTTTCCCAGGCCGCAAGCAGCTGCGTCAAGGCCTCGCCATGGGCCTGGGCCGCCAGTTTGCGCAAGGCCGCCTGGGCATGGTCCAGCGCTTCACGCTGGGCCCGGAAGGCGGCGTCGCCCAGTCGTGGCGCGTCGTCGTAGCGCGCTGGTGCGCGCGCACGGTCGTCAAAACGCGGGCCGGCGGGGCGCGCATCACGCCCACCCCGTGGCGCATCCTTGCGGTCGCCGAACTTTCCAGGCCGTGCCCCCGGCACAACGGGCGATTCTTTCTTCATGCCCGGACGGTCATCGCCACGCACGGCAATGACCGGTTTGGGCGTTGCTTTGGCGGCCACAGGTGGCGCCACTTCGACCGCTGCGCTGGCACCATCTTCGCTTGCTGGCGCAGCATCGCTGCTGTCAGCGGCGGCACTGGCGTTGGGCGCCAACGCCTGCTGCGCCGCAGTTTCCTGCTGGCCGGCGTCCGCCACTTCGGCCTGGGCCTGGGCCTGACCACGCAAAGCCGCGTCCAGCGCCGCCATGGCGGCACGGATGGCCGCAGCATCACCTGCGGCATTGGCGGCTTCCAGCGCCTTGGCGGCGTCCAGCACCACCTTGTCGCGGGCACTCAGCGTAACCTGGGCGCGTTCGCGCTCGGCAGTCTTGCGGTTGAACGCCTCGTCAATCGGCTTGCGGAAAGCGTCCCACAGTTTTTGTTCCTGGCGCCGGTCCACCGGCACCCGGTGTACCTCGGCCTGCCAGCGCTGCTGCAAGGCCTTGACGGCATCAACGCGCAGCATGGGCGCGGCGCCCAGCAGCTTGGCTTCCTCAATCATTTCCATGCGTGCCGCCAGGCTCTGCGCCTGCAAGGCTTCCAGCGGCGCTGCAGCCTCGGATATGGCGGCTTTCCACAGGGGCTGCAATTCGGCAAACACTTTCTCGCCGACATGGCCACCATCGCGCCAACGGTCGCCAAACTGGTGCAGGATGCGGCTAAAGCCTTTCCAGTCGCCATCCAGCGCGGTGCGGTTGGCAGCGGCCCAAGCCTGCACCTCTTCAATCAGCGCCACGCGCTGGCTCTTGTGTTCGGCGGCATCCAGCTTGATTTTTTCGAGCCAGACTTCGACCACTTTGTGGGCTTCATTGCAAGCCTCGTCAAACCGGCGCCACAGCGCGTGGTTGGGCACACCGCCCTGATCTGTCTGTTTCCATTGTTCGCGCAAGGTGCGCAGACTTTCCTGCATTTTGCGGCCACCCATGGCCTGACCGGCCGGACGCTTGAGCAGGGCTTCGGCCTTGCTGACCAGCTCTTCGCGCAGCTGGTCGGCACGCCAGCGCTGCCAGCCTTCCAGTTCACCGGCGGCGGCCAGAGCGGCATGGGCCTGGTTTTCCAGGCGCGTTTCAATCAACTTGCCACATTCCTTGAGCGCCTGGCGCAGGGCGGCGGCAGCGCCGGCACTGGCTTTTCCATGGCCCTCGCCAATTTCCGCTTCGAGCTTGGCCAGCACTTCGCGCACTGCCGCGTTAGCGCTATCACGCACTTGCGGATCAACATGCTCCTTCACCGCTTTGGGCGTTGGCTCCAGCGGCACGCCCCGCGCCAGCCGCAACTCATCGGCCCAGACCGGCACCGGTGGCAGGCTGGCGGCCGGATCGGCAGCTGCCGCCACAGCTTGCGCCAACGCCGCCTGGAACGCATCCCAAACCACCAACAGCTGGGCCCGCGAGGCTTCCAGCAAGGGCGGAAATTTCAAATCCACACTGGCCCAGCTGGCGTGTTCCACCAGCTGCTTGGCCTGGCTTTGCCAATGTTCGACGTCGGTGCGCAAGCTGTCCAGCGTGGCAGCGGCGTCTTGCCAGGGCTTGGTCGACAGTACTTCAATGCGCTGCGCCAGCAGCACTGCCGCTTCGCGCTGCACCTGCACCTGGTGTTGCAAGTCTTCAATGCTGCGCACACGGTCGGCCAACGCCAACTTGACGGTAGCCAACGGCTCCTTGCTCAGTGGCGCACCGGCCTTGGCGGCGTCGCGCTGCCAGGCCATGGCATCGGCGATATTGAGTTTGCTCAGGTCCAGCAGCGCCTGGCCTTTGGCGGCCCATTCCTGGGCCAGCACTTCCTGGCCCTTGGCGCGGCGCAGTTCATCCATCTTCTCGCGCACCAACTTGGCCGCGCCCTTGTCCTTGACACTGAGTTCCTTGAACACCTCAGCCAGCTGCTCCGGACTGGGCTTGGCAGCCAGCCAGTCACGCACGCGGGCCGCACGCTCGCCGGCCGTGGCCGCCGAGAAAGCACCCTTGGTCATGGCGTCCAGTTGAGAATGGTCGGAAGATTTTGCTGGTGTAGAAGACGTCACAGTGGGCTCGGGTCAAGAGAGAGGGATTAAATGAACCCTCTATTTTCGCCGCGAAATGGCCTAACCAACACATTTTCTAAGTGCTTTTGCACGAATAAGGCACCGACAGGCCACTGCGACCCACAAGGCCAGCGCCACTGGGCGCCACCCATTAAATTCTGTTTTCGATATAAAAACCAAGTTTCTTACTATTGACTAGTTATATGAAGCCCCCCTAAAATTCCCCCATCCCTAGGACTTACCAGGGATTACCCGCATCCGCTGCCGACCCCCGGCATATTCAAATCGCTGCACATGTCGAGACGACGCCGCAGGATATTGATAGCGTACCAACCGAAACGCGCCACCCCTGGGTAGCGCGCACAAGAAGGAAAAGCTATGACAGCGACCGACACTATCAGCAAGGGATTTCGCGTTTTCATCCGCGACATCACCCAAGGCTTCTTTGAAATTACCCACAATGGCTTTGCCCTTCTCGGCCTGGCCGTGATGTTTGCCATTCTTACCCTGACCGCCCGCCCGGAAATCCGCCTGGCAGGCGAAGTCCAGCTGAGAAGCTGGCTGCAGGACCGCCAAACCGCCATGACCGGTTTTGTCATCAACACCGACGCGGTCGACCGCGCCACCGCTACCGACCCGAAAAATCTCCCCAAGCAACAGGCCCACGTCGCCTACTGGCTCAGCAAAAAATACAGCATTGCGCCCGAACCCCTGAGCGCGCTGGTAGCCGAAGCCTACGAATCGGGCGCCCGCGTCAAGCTGGACCCGACCCTGATCCTGGCCGTCATGGCGGTCGAATCCGGCTTCAACCCGTTTGCCCAGAGCAATGTCGGCGCCCAGGGCCTGATGCAGGTCATGACCAAGGTGCATAGCGACAAATACCAGTACTTCGGTGGCCAAATGGCCGCCTTTGACCCGCTGACCAATTTGCGCGTCGGCATCAAGGTGCTGCAAGAATGCATCGCCCGTGCCGGCTCCCTCGAAGGCGGCCTGAAAGCCTATGTCGGCGCGGCCAACCTGGACGACGACGGTGGCTATGCGGTCAAGGTGATGGCCGAATACGGTCGCCTGCAGCAGGTCGCAGCCGGCCATTCGGTGCCGCTCAATGCGCCCCAGCCGCTGGCCCTGCCCAGCAAAACACCCGGCAGCCAGACCGAAAACGTGGCCAGTCTCTGAGCCGACTGGCCGGGTAGCCAGCGCCCGCTATAAAACATCTACTGCGGCTCGGTTAAAATCGCCGGGTACGCGACTGGCGATAGGCAGCAGATCACTCGCATCAACTGCCGAAGTGGGACACCACAGGGGAGCGTGCCGCAGTATCCAAGAGGGATGCTGTGCTTAGCCGTTCGCCTGGGCAGCCCTGTGTCATCAATAGACCCACAGGCCAATTGTCTTTAAGGACTGCCATGTACCACCGCAATATTCTGATCGAACAGACCGACCCCGAACTGTGGAAAGCCATCCTGGCCGAAAACGCACGCCAGGAACACCACATTGAGCTGATTGCCAGCGAAAACTATGCCTCCCCTGCGGTCATGGCCGCACAAGGCAGCCAACTGACTAATAAGTATGCCGAGGGCTATCCGGGCAAGCGCTATTACGGCGGCTGTGAATTTGTCGACATCGCCGAGCAACTGGCGCTGGACCGCGTCAAGCAACTGTTTGGCGCCGAAGCCGCCAACGTGCAACCCCACTGCGGTGCCTCGGCCAACGAGGCGGTGTTTCTGGCTTTCCTGAAGCCCGGCGACACCATCATGGGCATGAGCCTGGCCGAAGGCGGTCACCTGACCCACGGCATGCCGCTGAACATGAGCGGCAAATGGTTCAACGTGGTGTCCTACGGCCTGAACGCGGCCGAGGAAATCGACTACGAAGCGATGGAACGCCGCGCCCATGAAACCAAACCCAAGCTGATTATTGCCGGCGCCAGCGCCTATTCCCTGGCGATCGACTTCGAACGCTTTGCCCGTGTCGCCAAAGACGTTGGCGCCATTTTCATGGTCGACATGGCCCACTATGCCGGCCTGATCGCTGCGGGTGTGTACCCGAACCCGGTGCCACACGCCGACATTGTCACATCAACCACCCACAAGAGCCTGCGCGGCCCACGCGGCGGCATCATCCTGATGAAGGCCCAGCACGAAAAGGCCATCAACAGCGCCATTTTCCCCGGCCTGCAAGGCGGCCCGCTGATGCACGTGATTGCGGCCAAGGCAGTTGCTTTCCAAGAAGCGCTGCAACCCGGCTTCAAAATTTACCAACAGCAAGTCAAGAAAAACGCCCAGATCGTCGCCGAAACCCTGACCGCACGCGGTCTGCGCATTGTCAGCGGCCGCACCGACAGCCACGTCATGCTGGTCGACCTGCGCGCCAAGGGCATCACCGGCAAGGAAGCCGAAGCCGTGCTGGGCAGCGCCCACATGACGATCAATAAGAACGCCATTCCCAACGACCCGGAAAAGCCCATGGTCACCAGCGGCGTGCGCATCGGCACACCGGCCATGACCACCCGGGGCTTCAAGGACGAGGAAGCCCGCATCACCGCCAATCTGGTGGCCGACGTGCTGGACAACCCGCGCGACCCGGCCAACATCGAGGCCGTGCGCGCCAAGGTAAATGCCCTGACCGCGCGTTTCCCGGTTTACGCCTGAGTCCGGCACCATGAAGTGCCCGTTTTGCAGCCATTCGGAAACCCAGGTAGTGGAGACCCGAATTTCAGAAGACGGGGACTTCATCCGGCGCCGGCGCCAGTGCGGCTCCTGCGAAAAACGCTTCACCACCTATGAGCGGCCCGATGTGAATTTCCCGGCCATCGTCAAAAAAGATGGCCGGCGCATTGAGTATGAACGCGTCAAACTGCTGGCGTCCATGAACCTGGCGCTGCGCAAGCGCCCGGTCAGCACCGAGCAAATCGACGGTGCCATCGAACGCATTGAAGAAAAGCTGCTCAATCTGGGCCTGCGCGAGGTGCAATCGACGCGCATTGGCGAACTGGTAATGCGCGAGCTGAAAAAGCTCGACAAAGTGGCCTATGTGCGCTTTGCCAGTGTCTACCGCAGCTTTGAGGACATTGACGAGTTCAAGACCCTGGTTGACGAAGTGCGCCGGTAGAAGCCTGAGCGGCAGAAAATGCGCCGGCTGCTCCGCTCAGGAGCATGGCACCAGCATGCGGCGCGCCTCCCGCGTATGGCCGGTCTGGCGCAAAAAAATCTGAAACGTCGGCACTTCGGCGACGCCGCTGGCGCACACATCAAAATGCCCCATCAATAGTGGGCCTCCGAGCGCACTGGGAGGGTTGCTGACACCGCGCGCGCCGCCGTGCCGGACAAAAGACACATAGCGTTCCAGTATGCGCACATTGGCGCGGATGCGCACTTGCGCTGCCATGCCGGCTTCGCGGTGCAGCACCAGCTCCGTGCCATCGCGTTGGCCATTGTTGTTGCTGTCATGAAAAATGAGCCAGCCCTGGTGCCAGCCGCCCTGTGCCTGGCACGCGGTACCGCTGGCCGATGTGCACATCGCGACCCGAACATTGCCCCGCAGCGCCTCAAAGCGGGCACGCTGTAACGACGCCTGCAGCGTATCACTGGCCGCCCTGACACGCTGGGTGGCCAGCATGCGCCCCAGCGGTGGAAGCGCCAGCGTCAGCAGCAGGGACAGGATGAGAAGCACCACGCCAAGCTCGACCAGGGTATAGCCCGTGGCAGCCGTAGAGCCCACCGCGCTGTTCGGATACTTTCGTGTCTGCATGCCTATGCCTCCAGGTCGGCGCCAGCCCGTGGCGCCCAGCAAAAAACAATCCGGCAAATTCTAGGCATCCAACAAAAATGGGGGCAGCTGCCCTGTTCACGCTGGCTTTGCAGCACCGCTTGGCCCGTTTTTTACACCGCACGTCGTCTGCTGCCTGCCCGGCTGCGCGTATCCATTACGCTGGCAGCGCCGATTCGTGCCGCAATGCCTTATTTATTTCATCCCACTGGCCTCGATCCGCTTGCTGCAGCGCGCCTTTCCCCGGCGGCGGCGGCTCGGCGGTGCAAGCGCGGCAACAACAACAACAACAACAACAACAACAACAACAACAACAACATTAACGGCTTGCACCAGTACACCGCCCAGCACAAAGAGAAACCGACGGTGCCTGCCAATTTCGTCGTGAAGCACAGACCGCTGCTGCTGGCCTTGCTTCTGTCACTGCTGGCACACGCCGCGCTGATGGGATGGGTCGGCCACCAGGCAAAATGGCGTGGCACCGGGCCGGCCCCGGCGGCGGTCGCCGAGCCCCCGATAACGCTGCGCTTGTTCCAGGCCACGGCACCGGCCATCACGCCTGCCGCTGCGCCACCCACCAGGTCCACAGACGCGCCGCAAACGCCGCCCATATCGAGCGGCAATGGCACCCCGCTGCAAACCGCCAGCCTGGGCCTGGCGCACTATTTTTCGCCTGACGAACTGACCCAAGGACCGGAATTCCAGCGCTACATCCACCCGTTGCCAGACATTACGCAAATCAATGGCGCGCTGCAAACCGCCCGCGCCAACCTGTTCATCAACGAAAACGGCGAGCTGGACCAGGTGCTTTTGGAGGAAAATGCACTTCCCGACCCGGTGCGTCAACTGATCAAGGACTACTTTCAAGCGCTGCACTTCAGCCCCGGCATGGTCGGACACCAGGCAGTAAAGTCGCGCATCCGGGTCGAAATCACCCTGCAGGATTCCAGCCTGCCACCGCCCAACCAACCCTAAGGCCCGCCACCTGCCATGCCCGTCAGCCCCTTGGACCGTTCCCTGTTAGCCCAGGCCCTGAACCAGGCCCAGCAAGCCCTCTACCTCAGCGACCCGAATCCGCGCGTTGGCTGTGTGCTGGTCGGCGCCGATGGCACGCTGCTCGGCCAGGGCCATACCCAGCAGGTCGGCGGCGCGCACGCCGAAGTCATGGCCCTGCGCGACGCCGCCGCAGCCCAACGGTCGGTTCAAGGTGCCTGTGCCTACGTCACGCTGGAGCCCTGCAGCCACCACGGCCGCACCGGCCCTTGTTGCGACGCACTGCTGGCTGCCGGCGTGCGGCGCGTGGTGGCCACCCTGGCCGACCCCAATCCCCTGGTCGCCGGGCAGGGCTTTGCCCGCCTGCGCCAGGCCGGCGTAGAGGTGTTGCTGTTGCCGCCGGAAGACCCGCTGGCACGCCAGTCGCACCGCATCAACATCGGATTTTTCAGCCGCATGGTGCGCCAGACACCCTGGCTGCGCATGAAGGTCGCGGCCTCGCTGGACGGCAAAACCGCGCTGCCGAATGGCCAGAGCCAATGGATTACCGGCGCCGCCGCGCGCAGCGACGGCCATGCCTGGCGCGCCCGTGCCAGCGCCGTATTAACCGGCATCGGCACGGTGCTGGCGGACCGTCCCCAGCTCGACGTCCGGCACGTCGAAACGCCGCGCCAGCCGCATCTGGTGCTACTCGACAGCCGCCTGCAAACGCCGCTGGATTCGCCCATTTTTCTGCCCGCGCGCCAGCTGATCATCTACTGCGCCGGCACCGACCACCCACGCCAGGCCGCACTCGAGGCCCAGGGCGCCCAAGTGATTTGCCTGCCGGACAGCCGCGCCGGCGCTGCGCCGCGGGTCGACTTGCACGCCGTACTGCGCGATCTGGCCCGGCGCGACATCAACGAAGTCCATGTGGAAGCCGGCCAGACCCTCAACGGCGCCCTGGTCCAGGCCGGCCTGGTCGATGAAGTGCTGCTCTACCTGGCGCCGAAACTGCTCGGCCAGGGCCGCGACATGGCCGCCTGGGGCCCCTTGCAAAGCCTTAACGAGGCACTCGATCTGGAGTTCAATGCGCTCGAAATGGTCGGCGCGGACCTGCGAATTCAGGCCACCGTGCGCGGGCGCGACACTTTTTAATCAACTCAATTAAGGCCGTGCTCAGGGAAAACGCCTAATCCCTGCGAAAATACGCCACATGTTCACCGGAATCATTACCGGCGTGGGGCGCATCGTCGCCGTCCATGCTGCAGGCGAGGCTTCTACGCACGGCAAGCGCCTGACCATCACTTGTGCGTCGGATTACCTGACGGATGTCGGCCTGGGCGACAGCATCGCGCTCAATGGCGCCTGCATGACCGTCATGGCACTGGAGCCGGCCGCCGGCCAGTTCCAGGTCGACATCTCCGCCGAGTCGCTCAGCAAAACTGCCGGGCTGGATGACCTTGGCACCATCAACCTGGAAAAGGCTTTGCGCGCCAACGACCGCCTGGGCGGTCATCTGGTGTCCGGCCACGTCGACGGCATTGGCCAGGTCACGCACTTTGCGCCGCTCGGCGAAAGCTGGGACCTGCGCGTCCTGGCGCCGCGCGCTCTGGGCAAGTTTCTGGCCTACAAGGGCTCCATCACCGTCAACGGCGTCAGCCTGACGGTGAACCGCATCAGCGACACCGCTGCCGGCTGCGAAGTCCACATCAACCTGATTCCACACACCGTCGAAAATACGGCACTCCACACCCTGCAGGCAGGCAGCCAGGTCAATCTTGAAATTGACCTGATTGCGCGCTATGTCGAACGCATGCTGACCCTGCCTGCAGCCTCCGAATAATCCCGAATTTCTGCATACCCCATGAGCACTTCCACCCTGGTCCCCGTTCCCATTTCTCCGGTCGAAGAGATCGTTGCCGACATGCGCGCCGGGCGCATCGTGATTCTGGTCGATGAAGAAGACCGTGAAAACGAAGGCGACCTGGTGCTCGCGGCCGACCACGTCAGCGCCGACGGCATCAATTTCATGGCGCGCTTCGGCCGCGGCCTGATCTGCCTGACGCTGTCGCGCGAACGCTGCGAACGGCTCGAGCTGCCGCCCATGACGGCGCGCAACGGCGACAAAAAAGGCACTGCCTTCACCGTCTCGATCGAAGCCGCCGAGGGTGTCACCACCGGCATATCGGCCGCCGACCGGGCGCGCACCGTGCAGGCCGCCGTAGCGCCCAACGCAGTGCCGTCTGACCTGGTCCAGCCGGGCCACATTTTCCCGCTGCAGGCAGTGGATGGCGGCGTTCTGATGCGCGCCGGCCATACCGAAGCCGGCTGCGATCTGGCCACCATGGCCGGCTGCAGCCCGGCCGCCGTGATCTGCGAAATCATGAAAGACGACGGCACCATGGCGCGCCTGCCGGACCTGCAGCTGTTTGCCGCCGAGCACGGCCTGAAAATCGGCACCATTGCCGATCTGATCGCCTACCGCAGCCGGGTTGAATCCCTGATCCGTCCGATGGGCAGCCGGGTGCTGCAGACCGCCGCCGGCGAATTTACCGCCCGCGCCTTCAAGGACACCTCGGGCAACGGCGTGCACCTGGCGCTGGTGAAAGGCCAATGGACCGATGGCGAAGACGTGGCGGTGCGCGTGCACGAACCTTTGTCGGTGCTGGATGCACTGGAAATCGGTCGCACCATGCACTCCTGGAGCCTGGAGTCTTCGCTGGCGCACATTGCCACCGAAGGCCGTGGTGTGGTGGTGCTGCTGAACTGTGGCGAAAGCGGCGAACAGCTGCTGGCCCAGCTGGAAGGCACGGCACGTGCCGCCCAGGCCCCCGAACGCGGTCGCATGGACCTGCGTACCTACGGCATTGGCGCGCAGATCCTGCGCCAGTGCGGCGTGCACAAGATGCGCCTGATGGGCAGCCCGCGCCGCATGCCCAGCATGACTGGCTACGGGCTAGAAATTACCGGCTACATCAGCAAATAATCCGTCCAACTGAACACGACATACTGAAAAGGAAATCACCATGTTTGGTGCAGACAAGGGCCACGTGCCCGCCGACGACCTCCGTCACAACGGCAAAAAGCTGAAGATCGGTATTGTCCAGGCGCGTTTCAACGCCGGCGTCACCGATGCCCTGGCACTGGCCTGCAAGACCGAATTGCTGGCCCTGGGCGTGCAGGAAAAGCACATCGATCTGGTCACGGTTCCCGGTGCCCTCGAAGTTGCCATCGCACTGCAGGCAATGGCCGAAAAATCCCACTACGACGCCCTGGTGGCGCTGGGCTGCATCATTCGTGGCGAAACCTACCATTTCGAACTGGTGGCCAATGAATCCGGCAGCGCCGTCACGCGCATCGCGCTGGACTACCAGCTGCCCATCGCCAACGCCATCCTGACCACCGAAGACCTGGCCCAGGCACAGGCACGGCAGGAAGAAAAAGGCCGCGATGCGGCCCGCGTCGCAGTTGAAATGGCCAATCTGCTGGAGTCGATTGGATGAGCGACTACAACACCCCGAGCAGCCCGAAACGCCCGCCCCGGCAGGCGCGCAAGGGCCTGACCGCCACCGGCGCACGCAAGGCGGCCAGCAAGTCCAACCGCAGCCGCGCACGCGAATTCGCCTTGCAAGGCCTGTACCAGTGCATCGTTGGCGGCAATCCGGTCGATGAAGTCGACCCGTTCACCCGCGACCTGGCCGGCTTCAACAAGGCCGACGCACTGCATTTCGATGCCCTGCTGCACGGCTGCATGGCCGATGCCCTGACGCTGGATGCCCTGATCACACCGCTGCTGGACCGCCCGTTCAGCGAAATTTCCCCGGTCGAACACGCCATCATGTGGATCGGCGTCTACGAATTCCAAAACTGCCTGGACGTGCCCTGGCGCGTGGTGCTCAACGAATGCATCGAGCTGGCCAAGGAATTTGGCGGCACCGATGGCCACAAGTATGTCAACGCCGTGCTCAACGGCCTGGCACCCGATCTGCGCGCCATCGAAGTTGAAGCCGACCGGGCCAAAGCACCCCGCAGCTGAGCCGCGCCAGGTCCATGAAGATTTCCCGCCGCGCCCAGGCCATCACACCGTTTTACGTCATGGAAGTCGCCAAAGCGGCGGCGCAAATGGCACGCGAAATCGAACACAGCGCCGCGCCGATGGTGTTCCTCAATATTGGCGAGCCCGACTTCACTGCCCCACCGCTGGTGCAGGAGGCGGCGCAGCGTGCCATTCAGCAGGGACTGACCCAGTACTCCCCCGCCCTCGGTCTGCCGGCATTGCGGGAACGCATAGCCGACTGGTACCTGCAGCGCTTCCAGACCCGCATCAGCAGCCAGCGCATCATCGTCACTGCAGGCGCCTCGGCCGCCCTGCACCTGGCCTGCATGGCGCTGATCGACCCGGGCGACGAAGTGCTCATGCCCGATCCCAGCTACCCCTGCAACCGGCACTTTGTCAGTGCCGCCCAGGGCACGCCGGTGCTGCTGCCGGCCAGTGCCGCCGAGCGCTACCAGCTCAGCGCCGAGCGCGTGGCTGCGGCCTGGAACCCGCGCACCCGTGGCGTGCTGCTGGCCTCGCCCTCGAACCCGACCGGCACCTCGATCGATCCGCACGAACTGCGCCGCATCCACCAGGTGGTGCAACAGCACCAGGGCATCACCCTGGTCGACGAAATTTACCTGCCGCTGAGCTTTGACGCCCAGTTCGGTCAGACCGCGCTGGCGATCGATGACAACATCATCAGCATCAACAGTTTCAGCAAGTACTTCAACATGACCGGCTGGCGCCTGGGCTGGATGGTGGTGCCAGAAGCCCTGGTGCCCTGCATTGAACGGCTGGCGCAAAACCTGTTCATCTGCCCCAGCGTGCTTGCCCAGCATGCCGCGCTGGCCTGCTTTGAAGACGCCAGCATTGCCTTGTACGAGCAACGGCGCCAGCAATTCCAGGCCCGGCGCGACTATTTCATTCCACAGCTCAACGCGCTCGGTCTCACCGTGCCAGTCACCCCCGACGGCGCCTTCTACGCCTGGGCCGACTGCAGCCAGGCCTGTGCCCGCCTGGGCGTTGCCGACAGCTGGGACTTTGCCTTCGAACTCATGCAGCGTGCCCACATCGCCGTCACGCCGGGGCGTGACTTCGGCAGCGCCGAGACGGCCCAGTTCATCCGTTTTTCCACCGCCAGTTCGCTTGCACAATTGCACACTGCCGTTGACCGCTTGCGCACCCTTCTTCTCTAGAGACTTCCGCCCATGAATCAGGACATTTCCATCGTTCATCTCATCATGAATGCCACCATCGTGGTGCAGGCGGTGGTGCTTTTGCTGTTGCTGGTCTCGATTTCGAGCTGGTCCGCCATTTTCCGCAAGCTGTTTGCGCTGAAACGCGTAAATGCCCTGAATGACGAATTTGAGCGCGTGTTCTGGTCTGGTTCCAGTCTGAACGAGCTGTTCAATGCGGCCACCAAACGCGCCAGCACCGCCGGCCCAATGGAACGCATTTTCGCCAGCGGCATGCGCGAATACCAAAAACTGCGCGAACGCCGCATTGCCGACCCGGCCACCCTGATGGACGGCGCGCGCCGTGCCATGCGCGCCAGCGTGCAGCGTGAAATGGACGTCATCGAAAGCAATCTGTCCTTCCTGGCCTCGGTCGGCTCGGTGTCGCCCTATGTGGGCCTGTTCGGCACGGTCTGGGGCATCATGCACGCCTTTGTCGGACTGGCCTCGCTGCAACAGGTGACCCTGTCCACCGTGGCCCCTGGCATCGCCGAGGCCCTGGTCACCACCGCCATCGGCCTGTTCGCGGCGATTCCGGCAGTGGTCGCCTACAACCGCTTTGCGCGCGACATCGACCGCATCGCCAACCACCAGGAAACCTTCATCGAAGAGTTTTCCAACATCCTGCAACGCAATGTGGGCGCCCAGGCGGCCACCAATGAGCGCTAAGGTGCGCCAGGAGTCCCACCCATGCCTGCAGTAGCCAGCCGCGGCCGTGGCCGCCGCACCATCAATGAAATCAACATGGTGCCTTTCATCGACGTGATGCTGGTGCTGCTGATCATCTTCATGGTCACCGCCCCGCTGATTACGCCCAGCCTGATCGACCTGCCCAGCGTCGGCAAAGCCTCGCGCCAGCCCGACAAAATCATCCAGGTCATCGTCAACAAAGACGACAGCCTGCAGGTCAAGACCGACGACGCCACCGCACCCACCACGCTCACCGGTCTGGCTGCCGACATCAAGCGCGTGCAAGGCGCCAAAGACAGCGCCGCTGCCGCCAACACCGCCGTCGTCATCAGCGCCGACAAAAATGTGAAATACGAAAGTGTCGTCAAGGTCATGGACATCCTGCAGCGCGCTGGCGTGCAACGGGTCGGCCTGTCGGTACAACTCGCCAACTAAGTGATGGCCAAGGCGCGTTCGCAACACCTGGAATTTGCTCCGCCAGCGACCCCCGGTCTGCTGCGCTCAGTGGCGCTGGCGCTGCTGGCGCACGGCCTGCTGCTGATGGTGTTGACGGTAGGCATCCAGTGGAAGCACGACAGTGTGCAGGAAACCGTGGAAGCCGAACTCTGGTCATCGATTCCGGTCCCCGCCGCGGCCCCGGCACCACTCGAAGAAACACCAGCACCCGCCGAACCGGCACCCGAAACTCCTCCTCCGCCACCACCACCACCGGTACCGGTGGTCCAGCCAGACCTGGCCGCCGAAGCGGCCATCGCCACCGCCCGTGCCAAGGCCGAACGGCTGAAAGAAGAAAAAGCCGCACAAGCAAAAGCGGAGCTGGCCAAAGCCCTGAAAGATAAGGCGCTGAAAGACAAGCTGGCCAAGGAAAAACTGGCGAAAGAGAAGCTTGCCAAGGAACAGGCGGCACAGGAAAAGCTCGCTGCCGAGAAAGCCGCGAAGGACAAACTGAGCAAACAGCAAGCCGACAGCAAATCGCAAAAAGAGCAGAAGCGCAAACAGGAACTGGCCGACGCCAAGGCCGCCAAGCAGCTGGACGATTTGCGTGCGCAAAATCTCAAACGCATTGCCGGCATGGCCGGAATGGGCGGCAACGGCGCCGCCAATTCGACCAGCACCTCGCTCAAGGGCTCCGGCCCCTCGGCCGGCTATGCCGGACGCATTGTGGCGCGCATCAAGCCCAATATTGTGTTCACCGACGACCTGCGCAGCAATCCGCGCGTGGAGGTGGAAATTCGCATCTCGCCCAGCGGCGACATTCTGAGCACCCGCATCACACAGAGCAGCGGCGTCCAGTCCTGGGACGATGCCGTGGTGCGCGCGATTCAAAAGACCGAAGTCCTGCCCAAGGACATCGACGGCAGCATTCCGACCTCGATGCAGATCGGCTTCCGACCCAAAGACTGATCTCAGCGCTTGCTGGCGGGCCGGTGCAGGGTAATGGTCTGCACCCGATCTGCGGACCTCGCTACTGCCGGAGCAGCGCGGTCACAGCCGCTGCAGCCACACGCCGAATTGACCTGGCTGGCGGCCTGCAGCCGCGTGCGCAGGCGACCGGGCATGGGCACATGCAACAGACCTCGCGCCAGCGCCCGGCGCAGCGCCTGCGGTGCCAGCGTCCAGAGCGCATAGGCCCCGCTCACCAGCACGGCACAGGCGACGATCAGGCTTTGTGCCATTGCCTTAAAACACCCACAAGGCGGCGTGGTACACCAGAAATGCGGCGACATAGGCCAGCACAAACTGGTAGCCCGCCATGATCAGCGGATAACGCCAGGAATTGGTTTCACGCCGTACCACGGCCAAGGTCGACAGGCATTGCGGCGCGAACACATACCAGGCCAGCAAGGCGTAGGCGGTGGCGATTGACCAGCCCGCGGCGATTACTGGCGACAGCGCCTCTTCCATGCCGTCATGGGCGGCAGACAAGGAATACACCGTACCCAGCGCCCCCACCGCCACCTCACGTGCGGCCAGCCCCGGAACCAGAGCAATGCAAATCTGCCAGTTGAAGCCGATAGGCGCAAACAGGACTTCCAACCCACGCCCCAGAATGCCGGCAATGCTGTACTGAATGGCCGGCCCCTGCGAGACGTCCCAGCCCTGTGGCGGGCCTGGATAAGTGGAGAAGAACCAGAGAATCACCATCAGTGAAAAGATGATGCCGCCGACGCGGCGCAAGAAGATGGCGGCGCGCTCCCACAAGCCCAGCGCCAGATTGCGAACACTGGGCGCACGGTAGGGCGGCAACTCCAGCATCAGGGGCTGGTAGCTGGTTTTCATCCAGTAACGCTTCATGCACCAGGCCACCGCCATGGCGCCGGCGACGCCCGCGACGTACAGCACAAACAGGGTCAGACCGCGCACATTGAACCAGCCGACGCTGCCTTCGGGCACAAAGGCGCCGATCAGCAGTGCATAAACCGGCAGGCGTGCCGAACAAGTCATCAGCGGCGCGACCATGATGGTCGCCAGACGGTCTTTCCAGTTGGCGATGGTGCGCGTGGCCATGATGCCGGGTATGGCGCAGGCAAAACTCGACAGCAGCGGAATGAAGGCGCGACCGGACAGGCCGACACTGCCCATGAGGCGGTCCAGCAGAAAGGCCGCACGCGGCAGGTAGCCAGAGTCTTCCAGCAGCAAAATGAAAAAGAACAGGATCAGAATCTGCGGCAAAAACACCAGCACACCTCCGACCCCGGCCAGCACACCGTCGACCAGCAGACTGCGCAGCGGCCCTTCGGCCATATGGCCCTGGACCCAGTCACTGGCCGCTGCAACCGCTGCCTGTATGGCATCCATGGGCACCGAAGCCCAGGAAAACACCGCCTGAAAGATGAGAAACAGCACCACCGCCAGCAGCATCAGTCCCCAGACCGGGTGCATTACCACCGCATCCAGGCGGTACTGGAAACGTGCCAGTGTGGGAAGCTTGGGCGCCACCAGCGCCAGGATGCGGCGCACCTCGCGCTGCAGTTCTGCCGCGCTTTGCGTCGGTGCTGCAAGGTCCTGCCCTGGCACCGGCTCCAGCGCCGACGGTGCCAGCCGCTCGAGCTGCTCGAGCAGGGCGCTGTGGCCGTTTTGCTTCACCGCCACGGTTTCCACCACCGGGCAGCCCAACTCCTGGGCCAACCGGGGTACGTCGATCACCAAGCCATTGGCGCGCGCCACATCGGCCATATTGAGCGCCACCAGCATCGGCTTGCCCAGCGTGCGCAATTCCAGCACCAGGCGCAGGTTCATGCGCAGATTGGTGGCGTCGACCACCGCCACAATGGCGTCCGGCGCGGCTTCGCCATGGCGCAGGCCGAGCAGCACTTCGAGTGTGACCTGCTCGTCGGGCGTGGCCGGTTTCAGGCTGTATGCGCCCGGCAGGTCAACCACCGACAGCGTGCGGCCATTGGACAAACGCGCCTGACCCAGCTTGCGCTCGACCGTAACGCCGGCGTAATTGGCGACTTTCTGGCGTGCGCCAGTGAGCAGATTGAACAGGGCCGACTTGCCGCAATTGGGGTTGCCCACCAGGGCAATCGCCTGGATGGGGGAACTGGTTGCGCGGCTCATGGCGCGTCCACCGCGTCGGCACAGGCGGCGCGCGCTACAGCGGCTTCGCTTTCGGTGTGCACTTCAATACATTGGGCTTCGACCAGGCGCAAGGCAAACATGGTCTCGCCGACCTGCACCGCCAGGGGTTCACGACCGCCAGGGCCACGGCGCAGCATGCGCACCGGCTCACCGGCGATAAAGCCCAGCTCTTCCAGCCGGCGCAGCGTCTGCGCATCAACTTCCGGAGCAACGCGGGCAAAGCCCGTAACCAACGCATGACCACCATTGGCCAGCTGTGACAAAAGCATAGCAACCCTTTCAGATCCCAGACAGATCCCAAATCCAAATGCGAGTGTATCTCATTTAGATTTAAGTAAGGCTTTTCCAATTGTTCGAAAAGTGCTTATTCGTAAGCAATCAGCACCTCGCCCTGTGCTGCCTGGGCGCGCCAGCCGGCAAGCGCTGCGTCGCTCGGATAAAAGCGTGCCTCCTCACCCAGGGCCAGCTGGGCCTGCACGCCAACGCAGCCATCGACCGGCTCGGCGACCCGGCGTTCCAGGTTCAGCCGCACTGCCAGGCCGCGCACCAGTTCGCCTTGCTCAGACTGCTCGCGCTGCGCCGGAAACTCTTTCAGCAGGCGTGCCACATCGGGCGCCTTGCCGTTCACCGTGACGCGCAAATACTTGCCAAAGCGGCAACGCGCCTGTTCCAGGCTCCAGAGCTGCTGCACTGTGAACTGCATGCCGCCGGAAAACCGGTCCGGCTGGGCCTTGCCCATGGCGATGATCAACTCATCGTCCTTGAGCAGGTTTTTGTAGGTTGTGAGCAGGTTTTCGTCGGCGCGCGCTTCGATGGTGGCGGACTTGTCGTCCAGCTTGAACAGGCCAAGCTTGCCGCGCTGGCCATTGATGACGCGCAGATCGGTAACGATGCCGGCCAGCAACTGCGGTTCGCGCGTGTCCAGCACATCTTCCACCGAGCGCTTGGCAAAACGCCGCACTTCGCTCACGACCTCGTCAAACAAATGGCCCGACAAATAAAAGCCGATGGCGGTTTTTTCCTGCGTCAGGCGCTCTTTCACGCCCCAGGGCAAGGCATCGACCAGGTCAGGTTCCTGGGTGCTGGAGCCGTGTTCGTCGTCGCCCAGGTCGAACAGGCCTACCTGGTTGGCATTGGCGGTGCAGGCGGCGGCGAAGTCAAAGGCACGGTCGATGGAGGCCACCAGCGCGGCGCGGTTGAGCTGCAGAGTGTCGAAGGCACCGGCCTTGATCAGCGCCTCAACGCAGCGCTTGTTGATGCGGCTGCGCTCGACCCGGCGGGCAAAGTCAAACAGGCTGGTGAAGGGACCGGCCTCGGCCGTCGGGCCGCGCCCTTCACGCGCCGCCACTATGGCCTCAATGGCCTGCTCGCCGGTGCCCTTGATGGCGCCCAGACCGTAGCGGATCTGCCGGTTTGAAATCGGCTCAAACCGGTAGCGTCCACGGTTGATGTTGGGCGGCTCGAATTCGATGCGGAATTTTTCCGCGTCTTCGTACAACACCTTGAGCTTGTCGGTGTCGTCCATTTCCACCGTCATGTTGGCGCAGAAGAACTCGGCCGTGTAGTGCACCTTGATCCAGGCGGTGTGGTAGGCCAGCAGGGAATAGGCGGCGGCGTGCGACTTGTTGAAGCCATAGCCGGCAAACTTTTCCATCAAGTCGAAGATTTCGTCGGCTTTCTGTTCCGAGATATCGTTCTTCGCCGCACCAGCGCGGAAGATGGCGCGGTGCTCGGCCATTTCCTCGGCCTTTTTCTTGCCCATGGCGCGGCGCAGCATGTCGGCGCCACCGAGCGAATAGCCGCCCAGAATCTGCGCCGTCTGCATCACCTGTTCCTGATAGACCATGATGCCGTAGGTTTCCGACAGCATCTCGGCCACCAGCGGGTGCGGGTATTCAATCACCTCGCGCCCATGCTTGCGCGCCACGAAGCTCGGAATCAGGTCCATCGGGCCGGGGCGGTACAGGGCGTTCAGCGCAATCAGGTCTTCCAGGCGCGTCGGCTTGGCGTCGCGCAGCATGCCCTGCATGCCACGGCTTTCAAACTGGAACACGGCTTCGGTGCGACCGTCGGTAAACAGCTGGTAGACCTTGGCGTCGTCCAGCGGCAGGTTTTCGTAGGCGAAGTTTTCCTGCCCAGGATGGCGCGCGGCAATGAATTCGCGCGCGATTTCCAGAATGGTGAGCGTGGCCAGGCCCAAGAAGTCGAACTTCACCAGGCCAATGGCTTCCACGTCGTCCTTGTCGTACTGGCTCACCGCCGACTCGCTGCCGGGTTGCTGGTACAACGGACAGAAGTCGGTCAGCTTGCCCGGCGCAATCAGCACGCCGCCGGCGTGCATGCCGATATTGCGCGTCATGCCTTCGAGCTTGCGCGCCAGTTCGAGCAAGGTGCGCACGTCTTCTTCCTTGGCTTCGCGCTCGGCCAGTATTGGCTCGGCCTCGCTGGCGTAGACGTACTTGTCACTCTTCTTGCCGTCGGTCGGCGGCAGCTGCAAGGTGACGTTGGTGCCAGGCTTGTTCGGGATCAGCTTGCTGATGCCATCGCAAAAGGTGTAGCTCATGTCCAGCACCCGGCCCACGTCGCGCACCACGCCGCGCGCGGCCATGGTGCCGAAAGTGGCAATCTGGCTCACCGCGTCCTTGCCGTACTTGAGCTTCACATAGTCGATCACCCGGTCCCGGTTGCCCTGGCAGAAGTCGATATCGAAGTCGGGCATGGAGACCCGTTCCGGGTTCAGGAAACGTTCGAACAGCAGCTTGTATTTGAGCGGGTCGAGATCGGTAATTTTCAGCGCATAGGCGACCAGCGAACCGGCGCCGGAACCGCGTCCCGGTCCAACCGGGCACCCGTTGTTCTTGGCCCAGTTGATGAAGTCGCCAACGATCAGGAAGTACCCCGGAAAGCCCATTTTCAGGATCGTGCCGATTTCGAATTCGAGCCGCTCCAGATAGCGCGGCATCTGCGCCTCGCGCTCGGCTTCCTTCGGGTACAGGTGCAGCATGCGCTCCTTCAGCCCTTCGTGCGAGGCATAGCGGAAATAGGCTTCCGGCGTCATGCGCTCACCATTGACTTCGGGCGTGGGGAAGTCGGGCAACTGCGGCTTGCCCAGCACCAGGGTCAGGCTGCAGCGCTTGGCAATTTCCAGCGTGTTGGCCAGCGCCGAAGGCAGGTCGGAAAACAAGGCCTGCATCTGCTCGCTGGACTTGAAATACTGTTCCCGGGTAAAGCGGCGCACGCGCTTGGCGTTGCCCAGGATTTCGCCGTCGGCAATGCAGACGCGCGCCTCGTGGGCTTCAAAATCGTCCGGCGTGGCGAACTGGATCGGGTGCGTGGCCACCACCGGCAAACCGATGCGCGCGGCCAGCTGCACGGCGGCAATCACATGGGCTTCATCGTCGCTGCGACCGGCACGTTGCAGCTCAATGTAAAAACGGTGCGGAAAAATACCCGCCAGCTGCAAGGCCACCGCATGGGCCCGGCTGGTGTCGCCCTGCACCAGGGCCTGGCCAACCGCCCCGGCCTGGGCGCCCGACAAGGCAATCAGACCGGCGTTGAGTTCCTGCAACCAGGCCAGCTTCATCACCGCCTGCTGCTTGCCGCCGGTGATCATCACGTTCTGGGTATACCCGCGCGCAATCAGTTCGGACAGGTTCAGATAGCCCTGCTTGTTCTGCACCAGCAAAATCATGCGCGAACTGGCGCTGGCATCACCGCCCAGGCCTTCCAGCACGATTTCCGCCCCCAGCACTGGCTTCACGCCCTTGCCACGGGCTTCCTTGTAGAGCTTGAGGGCGCCAAACAGATTGTTCAGATCGGTGATGGCCAGCGCCGGCTGGCCAAAACGGGCCGCCGCAGCGACCACCTCATCGATACGGCAGGTGGAATCCACCACGGAAAACTCGGTGTGAAGGCGCAGATGTACGAACATGCCAGGATTGTAGGGACTGGCCCGCCCCGCCCCACCCCGTTTACTCAGTCGCTGGCAGAAACTTTTTGTGCCAATTTCGCGATCCGCGCGCCAAACAGGCGACCGGTTTCCAGATCGCCCGGATTCATGTCGGCAGCACCCGCATCACCCGCCACCTGGGCCATCGGACCGCCGTTGGAGGCCAGGTAGTTGATGTCGCTGCGCTGCGAGGCCCGGGTGTTGTTGTACATCTGGCCGGTGCCGGCCCAGACGCCGCCGTGCTGCATCGCCAGTGTCATCAGGTAGTTGAGGGTGGACTGCTTGTCGCCGTTGAGGTTGGCGCTGACCGTGAAGCCGCCAAAAATCTTGTCTTTCCAGGCCTGGGTGTACCAAGGCTTGGACGAGGCATCGGCAAATTTCTTGAACTGCCAGCTGACCGAACCCATATAGGTCGGCGAACCAAAAATAATGCCGTCGGCCGCCGCCAGGGCATCCCAGCCGCCTTCGGGCAAATTGCCATCGGCATCAATTTCCAGCAGTTGCGCCTGGGCCCCCTGGGCCACCGATTGCGCCATGCGCTGGGTATGCCCGTAACCGGAATGGAACACGACGACGACTTTTGCCATGAAATAACTCCTTGATGAAAAACTGTGGGCGCTCAGGGGCGCAGATCGAACACCAGAACTTCGGCCGCACGGCCCTGCTCAAGCCGGATCAGGGTCTCATTCTCCAACATGGCGGCGTCCCCCGCGGCCAGCACCTGGCCATTGACCTGCAGGCTGCCGCGCACCAGATGCACATAAGCCTTGCGCTCAGGCGCCAAGCGCAGCTCGGCCACCTGGTCGCCGTCCAGTAGCGCGTTGTACAGGCGCGCATCGGCGTGGATGTCCACCGCGCCGCCCTCGCCGACCGGTGCCGCCAGCAAGCGCAGCACACCGTCGCGCTCCAGCGCAGCGCAGGATTTTTGCTGGTAGCCCGGCGTGATGCCGGCCTGGTCCGGCGCAATCCAGATTTGGAAAAAATGCGTGGTCTGGTCGGGCGCATGGTTGAACTCGCTGTGCCGCACGCCGCTGCCGGCACTCATGCGCTGCACATCGCCCGCCGGTATGTCCTGCACATGGCCCATGCTGTCCTGGTGCGCCAGCGTACCGGACAACACGTAGCTGATGATTTCCATATCACGGTGGCCGTGCGTGCCAAAGCCGGTACCTGCCGCCACCCGGTCTTCGTTGATGACGCGCAGATTGCCCCAGCCCATGTACTGCGGGTCGTAATACCCGGCAAAGGAAAAGCTGTGGAAGGACTTCAGCCAGCCATGGTCGGCGTAGCCACGTTCGGAGGATTTGCGCAGTGTCATCATGGCTCCACTGTAGAACCGGGCGGGCGGGCCAACATCCACGCTGATTGATGGCATCATTCAAAGCGTTTCAACTTAAATGGCAGCACCATGCAAAACGCACGCGATGTCCTGACCCCCGACGCCCTCTCCATGCTACAAACCATCGCCCGCGCTGGCAGTTTTGCCGCCGCCGCGCGCGATATGGGCATGGTGCCCAGCGCGCTGACCTACCGGGTCCGGCAAATCGAGGACGCCCTCGATGTGCTGCTGTTCGACCGCAGTTCGCGCCAGGCCCGCGTCACACCGGCCGGTGCCGAACTGCTGCGCGAAGGCCAGCGCCTGCTCGGCGAAATCGACGCCGTGGCGAACCGGGTGCGGCGCATCGCCACCGGCTGGGAGTCGCAGTTCACGATTGCCGTGGACACGGTGATTTCCAAAACCATCATGATGGAGCTCTGCGAGGCCTTCTACCACCTGTCACCGCCGACCCACATCAAGCTGCGCGACGAAACCCTCTCGGGCACCCTGGAAGCGCTGACCTCGGGCCAGGCCGACCTGGCCATCGGCGTGGCACCGGACTCCGGCAACATGGCCGGCGTGCACACCAAGCCATTGGGCCTGATCAACTTTGTCTACGCCGTGGCACCGCACCATCCGCTGGCCCAGGCCGCCGAGCCGCTGAGCGATGAATTGATCCAGCAACACCGCGGCGTGGCCGTGGCCGACTCGGTGCAGCGCGGCGGCGGCCTGAGTTTTGGCATTTTCAGTGGCCAGGATGTGTTCACCGTAGCCAGCATGCAGGCCAAACTGGAAGCCCAGTTGCGCGGCATGGGCGGCGGCAATCTGCCGCTGTGCATGGCCAGCAGATACATCGACAGCGGCCGCCTGGTGGTGAAAAAAACCGAACGCGCCAAGCGCCAGGTCACCACCCACTACGCTTGGCGCAGCGTCGCTGGTGCCACGCCAGGCCGGGCCATGCAGTGGTGGCTGGCGCAGCTGGAAAGCCCGGCCACACGCAGCGCCTTGCTGGAGCGCCATGGCAGCGCCTGAACCGCCGGCCACGCGTGTGGCCGCAGCAGAGAAAGCGCCAAACTTGCCAATGCCGGGTCTGGCCTGGGGTATAACGCCTAACAAACACCGGAGTAATGTGCATGACAAATTCAAAACACGTGGCGGTCATTGGTGCAGGGATGGCAGGTATTACCTGTGCACGAACCTTGATGCAGGCTGGGCACCGGGTCAGCGTCTTTGAAAAAGACACGGAAGTCGGTGGCCGCATGGCCACCATCAACACGCCTTTTGGCAATTTCGATCACGGCGCGCAGTACTTCACCGTGCGCGATGAGCGCTTTCAGCTGGCGCTGCAAACCACGCCGAAAACCTGCAAACGCTGGAGCGCCATCACGGTGCAGGTGCTGGACTCCCTCGGACGCGTTGCCGCTGCCGGTCTGCCAGCACGCGAACCGCACTGGGTGCCTACGCCCGGCATGAGCACGCTGCTGCAGCAATGGGCCCAACCGCTGGCGCAAAACGCCACGCTGGAACTGCAAACCCAGGTCACCGCAATCGAGCCCGACCCCTTGCAAGCTGGCCAATGGCAGCTGCGCACCAGCGGCAGCGACGACTCGAGCCATGTCTATGGCGGCTTTGACGCGGTGGTGCTGGCACTGCCTGCGGCGCTGGCCCAGACACTGCTGCAAGGCCAGAAGAAAACCGCCGCCATGGCACAAAAACTGGAACGTGTGGCGGTGGCCCCGTGCTGGACCCTGATGCTGGCCTTCCCGCAAGCGGTGCAGCCCGGCCTCACCACCCTGGGGCCACAGTGGAATGCGGCACGCAGCACGCACCACCGCATTGCCTGGCTGACGCGCGAATCGAGCAAACCTGGCCGCATGGCGGTGGAACGCTGGACCGTGCAGGCCAGCGCCGCCTGGTCGCAAGAGCATGTGCAGGACGATGAGGCCCGCGTCACCGCCAAACTGATCAAGGCCTTTGCCGAAGTCACCGGCATCCGCGCCCAGCCGACCTTCACCCAAGCCTACCGCTGGCGCCATGCACAAACCGAAAAAGCCCTCGGCGTGTCGCACCTGTGGGACGCCAAACAGAACATCGGCGTCTGCGGCGACTGGTGCCTGGGCCACCGGGTAGAAAACGCGTTCGTGTCAGGACTGGAACTGGCACTGTCCATGGTGTGAGCGCTGCGGCCGTCTACCGGGGACGCTTCGCGCCCTCGCCCACCGGCCCGCTGCACGCTGGCTCGCTGGTCGCCGCACTGGCGAGCTGGCTCGACGCGCGCGCGCACGGCGGCCACTGGCTGGTGCGCATCGAAGATGTCGACCTGCCACGCTGCGTTGCTGGCGCCGACCAGCACATCCTGCAGCAACTGGCCCAGCTCGGCCTGCTGCCCGACGAAGCGCCGCTGTGGCAAAGCAGCCGCAACAGCGCGTACCAGGACGCCCTGACCCGCTTGCAGGCGGCTAACGCGGTTTACCCCTGCGCCTGTTCGCGCAAGGAAATCGAACAGGCCTGCGCCCGCGCCGGGCTGCCCAAGGCACGCAACGGCGAACTGATTTATCCCGGCACCTGCCGCACCGGCCTGCACGGGCGCAGCGCGCGCGCCTGGCGCCTGCGCACCGCTGGCGCGGCACCGGTGCACTGGTCGGACCGGGCGCTCGGCGCGCAACAGCAAGACGTTGGCCAGGAAGTCGGCGACTTCGTGCTACTGCGCGCCGATGGCTACTTCGCCTACCAGCTCGCGGTGGTGGTTGACGATGCCGCCCAGGGCATCAGCCAGGTGGTGCGCGGCGCCGACCTGTGCGACAACACGGCACGCCAGATATTGCTGCAGCAGGCGCTCGGCCTGGCTACACCAGGCTACCTGCACACGCCCTTGGTGCTGGGCGCCAATGGTGAAAAACTGAGCAAGCAAAACGGTGCCGCCGCGCTGGACTGCAGCAGTCCGGCGCGCGCCCTGGAAGAATTGCGCCGGGCGGCGCGGCGCCTCGGCCTGCAGTGCCAGGACAGCGACGACAATATCGGCTTCGCCCTGGCGGCCTGGGTCGCCCAATGGCCATCGCTTTTTGCCCACACCTGAACCATGACAACCACGCCCGACTCCACCGAACTGCCCAGCGCCGACGCCCCCGCCACGGAGACCGTCGCCAAGCCGTTCATGCGCACCATCAAAAGCTTCGTCAAGCGCGCTGGCCGTACCACCGCCGGACAGGCCAAGGCCTTTACCGACCTCGGCCCGCAGTTTTTGCTGCCCTACCAGGCCGCGCCGGTGCAATGGGAGCAGGTGTTCGCACCAAACTACCAGGCGCCACAGCCGGTGGTGCTGGAAATTGGTTTTGGCATGGGTGAGGCCACGGCGCACATTGCTGCGACCATGGCCGACACCCACTTTCTGTGCTGCGAGGTGCACGAGCCCGGCGTCGGCGCGCTGCTCAAGCGCATTGGCGAGCGCGAACTGAAAAATATCCGCATCTGTGCCCACGACGCGGTCGAAGTCATCGACCACATGCTGCCGCTGCAAAGCCTGGACGGCGTGCACATCTTTTTCCCCGACCCCTGGCACAAAACCAAGCACAACAAGCGCCGCCTGATCCAGGCACCGCTGGTGGCCAAGCTGGCCGCACGCCTGCGTCCGGGCGGCTACCTGCACTGCGCCACCGACTGGCAACCCTACGCCGAACAGATTCTGGAAGTGCTCAGCGCCGAGCCACTGCTGCGCAACCGCGGACTGCAAACCCATCCCCAACTCGAAGGCTACGCGCCCAAGCCACACTACCGCCCGCTGACCAAGTTTGAAAGCCGCGGCATCCGCCTCGGCCACGGGGTCTGGGACCTGGTGTTCGAACGCGTCTGAAGCACAGCGATCGCCATGAGCCGCTGTCGGCCCAACCCGCCCCCGGCACGCGAGGGCCTGAGCGCCAGCTGCGTGGTGGTGCCAACGCGCACCGCACTGGCGGCGTTGGACTTTTTCCACCAGCGCTTTCCCTTTATTGCGCGTGAACTCTGGCAGGAACGCCTGCAATCGGGTGAAGTGGTCGACGACCAGGGCAACCGGATTCAGCCGCAGCAGATACTGCACAGCGGTCAGCGGCTGTATTACTTCCGCATCGTGCCCACCGAGACGCCAATCCCGTTCCAGGAAAGCATCGTCTGGCAGGACGAGCACCTGCTGGTGGTCGACAAGCCGCATTTCCTGCCGGTGATTCCGAGTGGCAAATATGTGCACGAAACCCTGCTGGTGCGGCTCAAGCACAAACTTGGCATCGAAGCGCTGTCGCCGATCCACCGGATTGACCGCGACACCGCCGGCCTGGTGTTGTTCTCGGTCAATCCGCAGACCCGCAACGCCTACCAGGCCTTGTTTCGCGAGCGCCAGGTGCACAAAACCTACCACGCCGTCGCCCACTGGAATCCGGCGCTGGCCTGGCCGGTCCAGCGCGCCAGCCGCATCGTGCCGGGCAGCCATTTCATGCAGCAGGTCGAAGTCAGCGGCGCGGCCAATGCGCGCACCACCATCCGCCCCTTGCAGGTGCGAGGCGATCTGGCGCTGTACGAACTGGAGCCGCTGACCGGACTGCGGCACCAGCTGCGTGTGCACATGGCGGCGCTCGGACTGCCGCTGCTGGGCGACGGCATTTACCCGGTGTTGACACCCGAATGCGAACCCGACTTTGCCCATCCCCTGCAGCTGCTGGCGAAGGCGATTGCCTTTATGGACCCGGTGATTGACCAATACAGACAATTCGAAAGTCCCCGAACCCTTTGGTAGCCTAGGATCGCGCGTCCTCGCCGCGATGCCGCCCACTTGCCGGGCCGCGCACGGTTGCTTTCGCCACCCCTCTTCGCGCCCTGCCCCGCGCCGCTGCACCGTATGTATATTGCACTGCTGGAAGACGAGCCGCACATCGCGGCCTGTGTGCGCGAACTGCTCGAGCAGGCCCAGCATGCGGTATGCAGCTTTGACAATGGTGACGACCTGCTACAGGCCCTGTCCAAGGACGCCTTTGACCTGCTGGTGCTCGACTGGTGGGTGCCCGGGCGCTCCGGCATGCAGGTGCTGACCCATGTACGCAACAAGCTGGCGCTGGCAACCCCGGTGTTGTTTCTTACCGCACGCGCCGACCCGCGCGACGTCATCAGCGCCCTCGGCGCCGGTGCCGACGACTACTGCACCAAGCCGCTGCACAACGCCGTATTCATGGCCCGGGTGGCGGCACTGCTGCGGCGCGGCGCCAACGCCGCGCCCAACGCCGAAGCCCACAACTACCTGGGCTACCGGTTTCAAGCCAGTGACCAGAGCGTGCGGTTTTCCGGCCAGACCCACTTCCTTACCGACAAGGAATTTCGCCTCGCCCTGTGCCTGTTCGAAAACACCGAAAAACCCATTTCACGCAAGCGCCTGATGTTGGCACTGTGGGGCCACGAATGCGACACCTTTTCCCGCAGCCTGGACGTGCACATCTGCACCCTGCGCAAAAAATTGCAGCTCACCGGCGACGCGCCGGTGGCACGGTTGCGTTCCGTTTATGGCTACGGCTACCGCCTCAGCCCGATCAACAGCGACACCGATGCACCCTGATGCACCCAGATGCACCGCCCAACAACGCGCCGCTCAGTCTGCCAGCGCCGCTCTACCGCTTTTTAACGCACGGACTGCGCTCGCCACTGGCGGCGCTGCTGGCCCTGCTGCAGCAAGGGCTGCAACGCCCGCAGGAAAGTGCCAGCCATCGGCGCCTGGTGCAAGCCCGGCAGCAGGCTGCGGCCATGCTGCAGCAGCTGGATGCGCTGAACCAGACCCTGTACGCACCGCCGGGCGACGCTGCGCTGAGCGAGACCCTGCTCGAAAATTTGCTGCAAGAGGCCTGTGACCGGGCCCGTCCGCAAGCCCGCGCAAAGCAGCAGCGACTGCAGCTGCAAAGCCCGGCACACCGCGCTTTTGTTCCCCTGGACACGCTGTGCCTGGTGCAAGCACTCAGCGCCACGCTGCAGCTCAGCCTGGCCCAGGCGCCGGCCGGTGCCTGCATCACGCTGCACTGCAGCTTGCACGCCAGCGGCGGCATGTTGCACATCGGCTATTTCGCCGGGGCCAGCCCGGCCCGGCCCAGCGGCAGCATCACGCACACGCTGCAGCTACCCACTCTGGTTTACGATGGCGGCTTCCGATCCGGCCCGACAGTGCCTGCAGAACAGGCCTAGCAACACCCTTGAGCGCATCACCCACCCCCACCGAACTCGCCTCGTGCGCCCTGAACGCCTTTGAAACCCTGATTGCTGCCACCGCCGGTTTTCGTGCCCGGCCGGGTCAGCACGCCATGGCCGAATGCATCGCCCAGACCTTGTCGCAAGCCGACCTGGGCGAACACGCCAGCCCGCAAAAAGCCATCGCCGTGATCCAGGCCGGTACCGGCGTTGGCAAAAGTGCCGCCTACCTGAGCACCGTGGTCGCCATGGCCCTGGAACGCAAAACCCGGGTCGTTATTTCCACCGCCACCGTAGCGCTGCAGGAGCAGCTGCTGCACAAAGACCTGCCAGCACTGGCTGCGAGCCTAAGCCGGCCAGTGCAGTTTGCCCTGGCCAAGGGGCGCGGGCGCTATGTCTGCAAGGTCAAACTGGAGCAGCGCATCGGCTCCGGTGGCGAAATCGACGATTTCTTCGAGCAGGATTTCCCCACCGCCCCGGCCAGCGGCGCAGCCCAGCAAGCCGAGGCCCAGCGCCGGCTGCGCCTCTATGAAAACATGCAGGCGCAGCTGCTGGCACAGCAGTGGAACGGCGACCGCGACGCGCTGGCCGAAGCCGCCGACCCGGCCGACTGGTCGTCCATCGCTGCCGAGCGCCACACCTGCACCGCGCGCCACTGCCCGCGTTTTCGCGACTGCAGCTACTACCAGGCGCGCACGCGCCTGGCCGAAGCCCAGGTCATCATTGCCAACCACGACCTGCTGCTGGCCTCACTGGGCATGAAAACCCTGCCCGATCTGGACAACTGCCTGGTGGTGTTTGACGAGGGCCACCACCTGCCGGCGGTCGCCCTGGACCAGTTTTCCAGCAGCATGGACCTGAGCAATCTGCGCTGGCTCGACCGCCTGCCACGCGCCATGCAGGAAGTCAGCAGCAAGCTGCACCTGCCAGCCGAAGACGGCCTGGCCACGGTCTGTGCCCAGCTCAAGCAGGCACTGAACCAGCTCGCCAGCATGGCACTGCAGCTGGTGCATGCCCAGACCAGCGGTGCCGACGGCGTGCTGCGCTTTCCGCACGGCGTGCTGCCGGCCGAGCTGGTCGAGCCGGTGACGCAGATCCAGGCCCAGGCCACCGGCCTGGCCAAGGCGCTGGACGCCCTGGGCAGCGAGGTCAAGGCGTTGGCCAAGGAAGACCCGATGCAGGCCGCCCTGTGTGCCCCGCTGTATGCCAAGCTGGGTGGTTTTGCGCCGCGCATCAACAGCGTTGCCGGCACCGCGCAGCTGCTGCTCGAACATGGCGAGCAGCCACTGGCGAAATGGCTGGAAGTGCTCACCGACGGCGCCTTTCTGCGCCTGGCGGCGCATGCCTGCCCGATCGTGCCGGCCGACCTGCTGCGCCAGTTTCTGTGGAGCCAGGTGCGCGCCGGCCTGATCACTTCGGCCTCGCTGACCAGCTGCGGCAATTTCGACTACTTTTTGCGCGAAGCCGGCCTGTCCAAGCTGGCGCATGTACACACCCTGGAAGTGGCCAGTCCATTCGACTATGCGCGCCAGGGCACGCTGACGGTGGTGCACACCCAGGCCGATCCCAAGCAGGCCGAGGCCTATACCCAGGAAATGGTGCAGCTCCTGGTGCAAGACTTGCTGCAAGTGGAACACGGCGCCCTGGCGCTGTTCACCTCGCGCGCGCAAATGCAGACCGCCGTGGCGGCGCTCGGCCCCGACTTGCAGGAACGCGTGCTGGTGCAAGGCACGCAGTCGCGGACCCGGCTGCTGGCAGCGCACAGTGCCCGCATTGAAGCCGGCCTGCCCTCCATACTGTTCGGCCTGCAATCTTTCGGCGAAGGCCTGGATTTGCCGGGCACGCTGTGTGAAACCGTGTTTATCGGCAAGTTGCCGTTTGCCCCGCCGAGCGCGCCGGTCGATGAAGCGCGCGCCGAATGGTTGCGCCGCATGGGCCGGGACCCGTTCAGCGAACTGGTGATTCCGGCAACCTCGATCAAGCTGCTGCAGTGGACCGGTCGGGCCATCCGCAGCGAAGACGACCAGGCCCAGGTAATCTGCTACGACAAACGCCTGCAGCTGCAGTCTTATGGCCGGCGCCTGTTGAACGGTCTGCCTGGCTACAAGGTGCTACAGCGTGCTGCCGCGCCGCGCGGTTGAGCTCCGCACGGGTGAGCTCCACTGACACCGGCACTCAGGCAGCAGTGCGCAATTCCAGCTGCTGACGCAGCGCCTGTAACTGTGCTTGCTGCAGGCGGTTGCCGTGCTGTGCCACCACTTTGGCGGCGGCCTGGTTGGCCAGCCAGGCCGACGCGGCGTGGTCATAGCCATGCGTCACGCCAAACAAGAAGGCGCCGGCAAACATGTCGCCGGCACCATTGGTGTCGATCGCCTTGACCGGTGCGGCGGCCACTTCGGTGACGGCGCCACCCTCGAGCACCAGACACCCGAGCGGACCGCGTGTCAGGCACACCACGCGCGCCAGTTGAGCCATCTCGGCAGATACTTGCGCCAGGTCGGTGCTGTCGCACCAGACCTGGGCTTCCTCTTCATTGCAGAACAGGTAATCCAGGCCATCGCCGATCAAGGCCTGCAGACCGGGCCGGCAGAACTTGATCATGCTGACGTCGCTCAGCGTAGTGGCCAAGGGCACACCGGCAGCACGCGCCAGCGCACGGCCTTGCAGGGCGGCATCCAGCCCGGTGGGCGAGGCCGCCAGATAACCTTCCATGTAATACAGCTTGGACTTGGCGATGTCTTTGGGGTGCAGCGCGGTGGCGTCCAGATCGGCAGTGGCGCCAAGAAAGGTGCTCATGCTGCGCTCGGCATCCGGCGTCACCATGACCAGGCAAACGCCGGTCTGGCCGGCCGGCGCCGCCATGTAGCTCAGATTGCTGTGTACGCCGTTGGCCTGCAGGTCGTCGCGGTAAAAAGCGCCCAATTCGTCGTCGGCAACGCGGCAGGAATAGAACGCCCGGCCGCCCAGCTGGGCCAGCGCAACCACGGTGTTGCCAGCCGAGCCGCCGCCGGTGCGGCGCGCCTGCTGGCCATGCACACCGGCCAGCAGTGCGGCGCGGCGTGGCGCGTCGATCAGCGTCATGTGGCGCTTTTCGATGCCCAGCGCCTGCAGCTGGGCATCACTGACTTCGTACTCGGAATCCACCAGCGCGTTGCCGACGGCGTAAATATCGTAATGGGGCATGGAAGATTCCGGGCTGGATGGTTTTATTGCTCGACGAACGCGCGTTCGATCACGTAGTCGCCGGGCGTGGTGGTGCTGCCTTCGTGGAAACCACGGCCTTCGAGAATGACCTTCAGGTCTTTCAGCAGGCCCGGGCTGCCGCAGATCATGACGCGGTCCTGCGCCGGGTTGAACGCTGGCAGGCCCAGGTCGGCTTGCAGCTTGCCGCTTTCCAGCAAGGTGGTGATGCGGCCCTGGTTGACGAAGGGTTCGCGCGTGACGGTGGGGTAATACAGCATCTGCTTGCTGATCATCTCGCCCAGGAACTCGTGCTTGGGCAGCTCATGCAGCAGGTAGTCGTGGTAGGCCAGTTCCTTGACTTCACGCACGCCGTGCACCACGATCACTTTTTCAAAGCGCTCATAGGTCTCCGGGTCGCGCGCCACACTCAGGAACGGTGCCAGTCCGGTTCCGCTGCCGAGCAGGTACAGGTTTTTGCCAGGCAGCAGGTAGTCGATCAGCAGGGTGCCGGTGGGCTTGCGGCCGACCACAATCTTGTCGCCGACCTGGATGTGCTGCAGCTTGGAGGTGAGCGGGCCGTCTTGCACCTTGATGCTGAGGAATTCCAGGTGTTCTTCGTAATTGGCGCTGACAATGCTGTAGGCGCGCAGCAGCGGCTTGCCGTTGGGCTGGCGCAGGCCAATCATGGTGAAGTGCCCGTTGGAGAAACGCAGCGCCGGGTCACGTGTGGTTTTAAAGCTGAACAGGCGGTCGGTCCAGTGGTGTACGCTGATAACGGTTTCTTCCAGGAATGCACTCATGGTGGCCTTAATTGGTAACTATTGCGAACTTTATTTGTGCCGGGGCATGGTCAAACCAGCACTTCAGCAAACCCGATAGTGTAAAACCCTGGACGGACACAAATCCATCTATCGATATTGCTTTTCCGGTATTTACCCACGCATTGCGCCATGTCAAGCCCCACTTCCCCCGCCCATCCGACCCTTCAGGTCAGCTGTCTGTGCGCCGAATGGTGCGGCACCTGCAAGGACTACCAGGCGCAGTTTGCCTCGCTGCAGCAGGTGTTCCCGCAAGTTGCCTTCCAATGGATCGACATTGAAGACGAGGCCGAGCTGGTCGACCCCATCGAGGTCGACAACTTTCCCACCATCTTGATTGCGCGCCAGGGTCAGGCGCGCTTTTTTGGCAGCATCACGCCGCACCTGGAAACCCTGCGCCGCCTGATCCAGGCGCACCTGGAAGAGGACGGCGCCGGCACCCATCCGGATGGCGCCGTTCAGGCGTTGGCGGCACGGCTGCTGCGGCGCCCGTCCTAGCACCGGCACCTGCACCGGTACCTGCACCCGCCGCTTACAGCTTGGCGCTGACCCAGGCCAGCACGCTGTCCAGCGCGGCGCCCAGCTTGGCCGGTTCACTACCACCGGCCATGGCCATGTCCGGCTTGCCGCCACCCTTGCCGCCGACCTGTGCGGCAACATGGTTGGCCAGCTCGCCAGCCTTGACCCGGCCCACCGTGTCGGCGGTGACGCCGGCAGCAATCTGCACTTTGTCACCGTCGACCGTGCCGAGCACAATCACGGCGGTCTTGAGCTTGTCCTTGAGCTTGTCCAAGGTGTCGCGCAAGGTCTTGGCGTCGGCGCCTTCCAGGCGTGCCGCCAGCACCTTCACCCCCTGCACCACGACCGCGGTACCGGCCAGTTCGTCACCTTGGGCTGAGGCCAGCTTGCCCTTGACGGCAGCAAGTTCTTTTTCCAGCTCGCGCATTTGCGTCAGCAACGCGTCGACCCGACCCGGCAATTCGCTGGTGGTGGCGCGCAAGGCACCGGCCACGCCACCCAAGGTGGCTTCCATGTCCTGCACATAGGCCAGCGCGACCAAGCCAGTAACCGCTTCGACACGGCGCACGCCGGCGGCTACACCGCCTTCGGCAGTGATCGAGAAAAAGCCGATGTCGCCGCTGCGCTGCACATGGGTGCCGCCACACAGCTCGGTGCTGCTGCCGATGTCCAGCACGCGCACTTCGTCGCCGTACTTTTCACCGAACAGCATCATGGCGCCGGTCTGCTTGGCCGATTCGATGTCCATCACGCGCGACCGCGTCGCCACGTTGGCCAGAATTTCGGCGTTGACCAGGGCCTCGATCTCGCGAATCTGGGCATCAGTGACCGGGGCGTTGTGGATGAAGTCGAAGCGGGTTTTTTCGGCATCGACCAGGCTGCCCTTTTGCTGCACGTGCTCGCCCAGCACCTGGCGCAAGGCCTTGTGCATCAGGTGCGTTACCGAGTGGTTGCGCTGCGTCGCGGCACGGGTCTGCGGATTCACCTGGGCCGTAAGCTGCGCGCCGACGCGCAGCGAACCGCTGACCAGCACGCCGTGGTGGCCGAACACATCGGCCTTGATCTTCTGGGTATCCGCCACTTCAAAGCGCGCATCGGTGCTCGACAGCAGGCCCTGGTCACCGACCTGGCCACCGCTTTCGGAATAGAACGGGGTGCTGTCCAGCACCACCACGCCAGCCTGGCCCGGCGCCAGCTCTGCCACCGGCGTGCCTTCGACATACAGCGCCAACACGGTACTGTTCTGGCTCAGCTGCTCGTAGCCGACAAAGGTATTGCCGGCGCCGGTGTACTCCAGCGCGCGGTCCATCTTGAACTTGCCTGCGGCGCGGCCCTGGGCCTTCTGCTTTTCCATAGCGGCGTGGAAACCGGCCTCGTCGACTTCAACGCCGGCTTCCCGGCAGACGTCGGCCGACAGGTCGAGCGGGAAGCCATAGGTGTCGTGCAGCTTGAATGCCACTTCACCCGGCAAAATCTTGGCCGGCGTGGCGCCGGTACCCTGGCCCAGTGCCGCTTCCAGAATTTCCATGCCGGTGGCCAGGGTTTCAAAGAAACGCTCTTCTTCCACCTTCAGCACTTCGGTAATGCGTTTTTCATCGGCACGCAGCTTGGGATAGGCCGCCCCCATCAGCTGCACCAGATCGGCCACCAGGCGGTGGAAGAATGGCGTCTTCTTGCCCAGCTTGTAACCGTGGCGGATGGCGCGCCGCACAATTCGGCGCTGCACATAGCCGCGCCCTTCGTTGCCCGGAATCACGCCGTCGCTCACCAGGAAGGCGGTGGCGCGGATGTGGTCGGCAATCACGCGCAGCGACTTGTTGTTCAGGTCGGTGCAGCCGGTTTCGCGCGAGGCGGCGCGGATCAGCTGGTCGAACAGGTCGATTTCATAGTTGCTGTGCACGTGCTGCATGATTGCCGCCAGGCGCTCCAGGCCCATGCCGGTGTCCACGCAAGGCGCGGGCAAGGGCTTGACCGAGCCGTCGGGCTGCATGTCGAACTGCATGAACACGTTGTTCCAGATTTCAATGTAGCGGTCGCCATCGGCGTCCGGGCTGCCGGGCGGGCCGCCGGGGATGTCCGCACCGTGGTCGTAGAAGATTTCCGAGCAGGGTCCGCAGGGGCCGGTGTCGGCCATCATCCAGAAATTGTCGGAGGCGTACTTGGCACCCTTGTTGTCGCCAATGCGCACCACGCGCTCAGGTGGCAGGCCGATGACTTCGGTCCAGATTTTGTAAGCCTCGTCGTCGTCAATGTAGACCGTGGCCCAGAGCTTGTCGGCGGGTAGTTTGTAAACCTGGGTCAGCAGTTCCCAGGCCCAGACCAGAGAGTCGTGCTTGAAATAGTCGCCAAAGCTCCAGTTGCCGAGCATTTCGAAGAACGTGTGGTGGCGCGCGGTGTAGCCGACGTTTTCCAGGTCGTTGTGCTTGCCGCCCGCGCGCAGGCAGGCCTGCACCGACGCCGCACGCACATAAGAGCGCTTGTCGGTCCCCAGGAACACGTCCTTGAACTGCACCATGCCCGAGTTGGTAAACATCAGCGTCGGGTCGTTGCCGGGCACCAGCGGACTGGAGGCGACCACGGTGTGGCCCTTGGAGGCAAAAAAGTCGAGAAAAGTTTTGCGAATGTCGGCGACACTCATTACTGACTGGGTCATGACGGGTTTCTTCGGGCTGGTTGCGGGGAAGCTAAGCGCCGTATTATCGCCGCCAAGTGGCACCCGCCGCGCAAGCCGATCCGGAGCCTTTCGCGAAGGCCGCACGCCGTAAGCTGGCGGGCGTCACAAAACCGAATCGGGCGCCCCAGCGCGTGCCGCCCGATCACCCACAGGAGCCTCCATGGACATGAAAACTTCACCCCTCGCCCTGCTCAAGGACCCCAGCCTGCTCAAAACCGACGCCCTGATCAATGGCGCCTGGGTCGCTGGCACCAGCCGCTTTGACGTGCTCGACCCGGCCACCGGCCACAAACTGGCCGATGTCGCCAACCTCGGCCCGGAACAGGCGGAGCAGGCGATTGCCGCCGCCAATGCGGCCTGGCCCGCCTGGCGCAGCAAGACCGCCAAGGAACGCAGCATTATTTTGCGCAAATGGTTCGACCTGCTGATGGCGAACCAGGAAGACCTGGGCCGCATCATGACCGCCGAACAAGGCAAGCCCTTCGCCGAAGCCAAGGGCGAAGTGGCCTATGGCGCCAGCTTTGTCGAGTGGTTTGCCGAAGAAGCCAAGCGCCTGAATGGCGAAACCCTGCCGCAGTTTGACAACAACCGGCGCCTGTCGGTGATCAAGCAGCCGATTGGCGTGTGCGCCGCCATCACGCCCTGGAACTTCCCGCTGGCCATGATCACGCGCAAGGTGGCGCCGGCCCTGGCGGCTGGCTGCACCGTCTTGATCAAGCCGGCCGAACTGACCCCGCTGACGGCGCTGGCCGCCGCCGAGCTGGCCATGCGCGCCGGCATTCCAGCCGGCGTGCTGAACATGATTACCGCCGACGCCAGCCAGTCGATCGCAGTCGGCAAAGTGATTTGCGCCAGCGACGTGGTGCGCCACTTGAGCTTCACCGGCTCCACCGAAGTGGGCCGCATCCTGATGGCGCAAAGCGCGCCGACCGTGAAGAAGCTGTCGCTGGAACTCGGCGGCAATGCGCCCTTCATCGTGTTCGACGACGCAGACATCGACTCCGCCGTGGAAGGCGCTCTGGCCAGCAAATACCGCAATGCCGGTCAGACCTGCGTCTGTGCCAACCGCTTTTATGTGCAGGACGGGGTCTATGCGCAATTCGTCGCCAAATTCAGCGCCCGCGTCAAGGCGCTGAAGGTCGGCAACGGCTTTGACGAGGGCGTGATGCAAGGCCCGCTGATTGAAGACGCGGCGCTGGACAAGGTCAAACGCCATGTGGCCGACGCCGTGGCCAAGGGCGGCAAGGTGGAAACCGGCGGCCAGGCGCTGCACGGCCAGTTCTTTGAACCCACGGTAATTTCCGAGGCCAGCGCCGACATGCTGTGCGCCCGGGAAGAAACCTTCGGCCCGTTTGCCCCGGTGTTCCGCTTCCAGACCGAGCAACAGGCAATCGATGCCGCCAACCACACCGAGTTTGGCCTGGCCAGCTACTTCTACAGCCGCGACATCGGCCGCATCTACCGCGTTGCCGAAGCGCTGGAATACGGCATGGTCGGCATCAACGTCGGCATTCTGGCCACCGAACACGTGCCCTTCGGCGGGGTGAAGCAGTCCGGTCTGGGCCGCGAAGGCTCGCACTTCGGCATGGACGACTACGTTGAAATCAAGTACCTGTGCATGGGTGACATCCTGAAGTAACACAAGTGCTGCGCCGGGGCCGGCGCAGCCCCGGAATTCCCCTGCTGACAACACTGCCATGTCAGTAGAGGACTAGACAATATTTGCTTAGGCAAGTATTATCCCGTCCCATGTCCTCTCCCTCTTCCCCGCCCAAAACCGTTGCTGCCACCGCTCCGGTGGATGCCGCGCTCGGGTCGCAGCCGCACTTCTACTGTGCCCAGGGCTACCGCCCGGAAGACAGCGTCGGCTACATGATGCGCCAGATCCTGAACCTGGTGGCGCAAGAAGTCGAACACCAGCTGGCCCACACCGATCTCACCAACGCGCAGTGGATTCCGCTGTTCAAGCTGTACATCGGCCAGGCCAGCACGGTGGCCCAGCTGGCGCGTGCCTGCAACCTCGACACCGGCGCCATGACCCGCATGCTGGACCGGTTGGAAGCCAAAGACCTGTGCAAGCGGGTGCGTTCGGAGGTGGACCGCCGGGTGGTGCACATTGAACTCAGCCCGGCCGGCGTACAAGCCGCCAGCGAAATTCCGAAAGTCCTTTGCGGCGTGCAAAACGCCCACCTCGCCGGTTTCAACGCCGACGAGTTTGAAACCCTGAAATCCTTATTGCGCCGAATTTTGAACAATGCCGAATCGATTGCCGCCCATGCCCACCAACCCTGAGCTTTCCCACCCTGCGCGGCCCCTGGCCCTGCTGCTGTCCGCCGTGGCACTGGCCACCCTGAGCGCCTGCGCCAACTACGCCGGCATCACGCCCAGCGCGCAGCCACTGGACGCCAGCCGCCTGGGCCTGCAAAACCCAGCCACCAGCCCGGCCGACAGCGCTGAGAGCGCCGACTGGTGGCTCAGCCTGGGCGATGCCCAGCTGCAATCGCTGATCCAGAAAGCACTGGAAAACAACCCCGGCCTGCGCGCCGCCCAGGCCCGCATCGCGCGTGCCCAGGCCGCCAACGCCCTGGTGCAGTCGGCCAACGGCCCGGCGCTGGACGCCGAACTCGACATGTCACGCCAGCTGTTCTCGGCCAACAGCATTTATCCGCCGCCCTTTGGGGGCTCGGCCTATGAAATGGGTTCGTTGCAGCTCAATGGCGCCTGGGAACTTGACTTCTTTGGCAAAAACAGCGCTGCCCTGGCAGCCTCGGTCGGCCAACTGCGCGCTGCGCAAGCCGACCTGCGCGCCGCCCGCGGCCTGCTGGCCGCCAATGTGGCGCGCAGCTACTTCCAGCTGGTGCGCATTGAGGCCCAACTGGCGCTGGCGCAGCGCAACCTGGCCCAGCGCAGCGAAATCCGCCAGCTCACCCAAGACCGCTTGCAAGCCGGCCTGGACACCCAGCTGGAACTGCAGCACAGCGACGGTGCCCTGCCCGATATGCGCCTGCAAATTGAAGTGCTGAATGAGCAAAAGGCCCTGGCACGCAACGCCCTGGCCGCACTGACCGCGCAATCAGCGCAAACGCTGGCGCTGCAAACACCGGAACTGGGCAGTCTGGCCGCACCCCAGCTGCCCACCACGCTGCCGCTGAACCTGCTCGGCCAGCGTGCCGACATCAGCGCCGCGCGTTGGCGCATCGAAGCCAATTTGCAGGACGTGAAGGCGGCCAAGGCGCAGTTCTATCCGAACATTGACCTGGTCGGTTTTGCCGGCTACTCCAGCATCGGCTGGGACAAACTGCTGCGCAGCGACAGCGTCAACTGGGGCGTCGGCCCGGCAGTGCATTTGCCGCTGTTCGACTCCGGCCGCCTGCGCGCCCAGCTCAGTGGCAAGACCGCCGAGCTCGACAACGCCATAGAAAGCTACAACGCCCAAGTAATTGAAGCGGTGCACGAAGTGGCCGACCAGCTCACCATCGGCCAGGCCCTGCAACGCCAGCAAAGCCAGCAGGCTGCCGCCCAGGCGTCGGCCGAAAAGGCCTACCAGATTGCGGTCGAGCGCTACCGCGTCGGACTGGGCAACTACCTGAATGTGCTCAGCGCTGAAACACCGCTGCTGGCGCAACGCCGCCAAGGCATTGACCTGGCCGCGCGTGCGTTCGACACCCAAGTCCAGATTCTGCATGCCATGGGCAGTGCCAGCACCGCTCCAGCGCCCCAATAAACCATTTTCTTAGCGAATTCCAAGCATGAACGCAGCCACCACCCCCGCAGCTCCCCAACCCACCAACAACGCTGCCAAGCGCACCAAAGTACTGACCCTCCTGGGCACCGTGGTCCTGATCGGCCTGGCCTATGGCGGCTATGAATGGTGGAGCGGACGCCACGAAGAAAGCACCGACAACGCCTACGTCCAGGGCAATGTGGTGCAAATCACGCCCCAGCTCGGCGGCACCGTCACCGCCATCTACGCCGACGACACCGACTTCGTCAAAGCCGGCCAGCCGCTGGTGCAACTCGACCCCGCCGACGCCAAAGTGGCACTGGAACAGGCACAGGCCAACCTGGCGCAAAGCGTGCGCCAGGTGCGCACCCTGTACGCCAACAACACCAGCCTGAGCAGCCAGGTGACCCTGCGCGAAGCCGATGTGGCACGCGCCAACACCGAACTGGCACGCGCCACCGAAGACCTGAAGCGGCGCCAGGCGTTGGTTGGCAACGGTGCCGTGTCGCAGGAAGAACTCAGCCACACCCAGTCCCAGCTGACGCAAGCGCAAAACGCACTGGCCGCGGCCCAGGCCGGCGTCGTCAGTGCGCGCGACCAGTTGCGCAGCAACCAGACCCTGACCGATGGCATCCAGCTGGAGAACCACCCGAATGTGCTGGCTGCGGCAGCCAAGGTACGCGAAGCCTATCTGGCGCTGCACCGTGCCGCGCTGCCAGCGCCGGTGGACGGCTATGTCGCCAAGCGCAGCGTGCAACTCGGCCAGCGCGTAGCGGCCGGCACGCCGCTGATGTCGCTGATTGGCCTGCACCAGGTCTGGGTCGATGCCAACTTCAAGGAAATCCAGTTGCGCAATATCCGCATCGGCCAGCCCGCCACCCTGACTGCCGACCTGTACGGCAAGCGCATGGAGTACAAGGGCACGGTCGATGGCCTGGGTGCCGGTACCGGCGCCGCCTTCGCCCTGCTGCCGGCGCAAAACGCCACCGGCAACTGGATCAAGGTGGTGCAGCGCGTGCCAGTGCGCATCGCGCTCGATCCGCAGCAGCTCAAAGACAACCCGCTGCGCGTCGGCCTGTCCATGGAAGTCAGCGTCGACGTGTCGGACCAAAGCGGCAAGGCACTGGCCGATGCGCCGCGCGCCGCCTCGGTGGTGCAGACCGAGGTCTATGCCAATATGGACAAGGGCGCCAGCGACGAAGTGCACCGCATCATTGCCGCCAATGCCGGTAGCCGCAGCCAATAAGCATGAGCACCTCCTCCTACACGCCTGCACCACCGCTGCAGGGAAGCGCCCGCATGTGGGGCACCATCGCGCTGTCCGCCGCCACCTTCATGAACGTGCTGGACTCCTCGATTGCCAACGTTTCCCTGCCCTCGATTGCCGGCGACCTGGGCGTCAGCCCGAACCAGGGCACCTGGGTCATCACCAGCTTTGGTGTGGCCAACGCGATTGCGCTGCCGCTGACCGGCTGGCTGTCGCAGCGCTTTGGTCAGGTGCGGCTGTTCACGACCAGCGTGCTGCTGTTCGTGCTGTCGTCGTGGATGTGCGGCCTGGCTCCCAGCATGGGCTCGCTGATTGCCATGCGCGCCCTGCAGGGCTTTGTCGCCGGGCCGATGATGCCGCTGGCGCAGGCACTGCTGCTGTCCAGTTACCCGCCGGCATTGGCCGGCCTGGCGATGGCGCTATGGGCCATGACCACGCTGGTGGCGCCGGTGATGGGGCCGGTGCTGGGCGGCTGGATCACCGACCACATGCACTGGGGCTGGATCTTTTTCATCAACATCCCGGTCGGCTTCCTGGCTGCCTTCATCACCTGGACGATTTACCACAAACGTGAAACGCCGACCCGCAAGTTGCCGATCGACAGCACCGGACTGGCGCTGCTGGTGGTGTCGGTCAGCGCACTGCAAATCATGCTCGACAAGGGCAAGGAGCTGGACTGGTTCCACTCGGTCGAAGTCACCAGCCTGGCGGTGGTGGCACTGATAGGCTTTGCCTTTCTCATCGCCTGGGAGCTCACCGACGACCATCCGGTGATCGACCTGCGGCTGCTCAAGGTGCGCAATTTCTGGGCCGGCACCGTCGCCATGGCAGTGGCGTACAGCCTGTTCATGGGCAATCTGGTGCTGTTGCCGCTGTGGCTGCAGCAGTTCATGGGCTACACCTCGACCCAGGCCGGCATGCTGATGGCGCCGGTCGGACTGTTCGCCATCTTGCTGTCGCCCTGGGTCGGCAAAAACATTTCCCGGTTTGACCCGCGCAGCCTGACCAGCTTTGCCTTTATGGTGTTTGCTTTGGTACTGTGGATGCGCTCGCGCTTCAACACCCTGGCCGACTTCGACACCATCATGATTCCAACCGTGATCCAGGGCATCGCACTGGCCTTCTTCTTCATTCCGTTGACCAGCATCATTCTGGGCGGCTTGCCGCACGAAAAGATTCCATCGGCCTCCGGCTTGTCGAGTTTTGCGCGGATTGTTGGCGGCTCGTTCGGCACCTCGATCGCCATCACGGTGTGGCAGGACCGGGCCGCGCTGCACCATGCCAATCTGTCGGAACTGATCAACCACGGCAGCAGTGCCACGCAGTCGGCCCTGGCCGGCTTTCAGCAGGCTGGCATGGATCCAACGCAGGCGCTGCTGCAGATCAATCGCATGGTCGATCAGCAGTCGTTCATGATGGCCGCCAATGACGTGTTCTTCGGCTCCTCCATGATTTTCATTCTGCTGATTCCGCTGGTCTGGCTGGCGCGACCAATCAAGGCGGGCGCTGGGGCTGCGGCCGACGCTGCGGCTGGCGCGCACTAATTCCGCATGCAATAGCAATTCCTGCCAATGTCCCCCGGGGCGGTGCGATACTTAGCACGTTTATCCGCAATCAGGGGGGAAAAATGCAAAACCTGCGGTTAAGTCAGGCCGCGCCATGTCTGCGCTGACCCGCGCGCTGAGCGATCTGCTGGGACTGCGCCTGGAAGGCGCCATCGGCCTGGACGAGCGCATGCTGCATGCCAGGACCACCGCCGCCATTGGTACCGTGGTAGCGCTGGCGTTTTCCCTGTTCAACCTGTTCAGCGAGGGCCAGTTCGCGCTCGGGCTGGTGGAGCTTGGCGTGCTGCTGTTCCTGCTGCTGCCGGCGCTCTGGGCAAGTGGCCAGGCGCAGCATGTCCGGCTCAGCGAAAACCTGTTGCTGGGAGCCACGGTGCTGATTTTTGCCGCGCTGGTGGTACTGGGCGGCATTGCCGGCAGCGGCATTCTGTGGGTTTTCATCGTGCCCTTCGTGGCTTTTTTTCTGGCTGGCCAACGCCGCGGCTGGTGGTTTAGCGGCGGCTTTTTCGCCACCGCAGCGGTCTATTTCCTGTGGCTGCAGCCGCTGCTTCCCTTGGCCTACCCTTACTCCGCTACGTATGCCATCCAGTTCCTGCTGGCGCTGCTGTTCTACACCGTCACAGCCGCCGCCTTCAGCCAGCTGCGCGCGCGCTTTGAACAGCAGTTGCAACAGCGCGTCGAGGAAAAAAGCGCCAACACCCAACACCTGCTACAACAGCTGCAACACCAGGCAACGCACGACCCGCTGACCGGACTCTCCAACGAGGTGCTGTTGTCGCAACTGCTTCAACTGGCGATGCAGCACGCCCAGAAAAAAGGCAGCGGGCTGGCGGTCTGCCACATCCATCTGCAACGCTTTTATGAGTTGTGCAACGCGCTGGGCAAAGCCGGCAGTGAAAAGCTGGTGCGCCACGTCGCCGAACACCTGTCCCAGACTGCACGCACGCACGGCCTGCTGGCGCGTACCGGGCGCGATGAATTCGTCATGCTGTACCGCCTCCCCGCAGACACGCCGGCACCGCAGGCAATGGCGCATTTCCTGTCTGAACTGCAGCTCTCGATAGAGCAGGATGGCTACGCCCTTTACATCGAGTTCACCGTCGGCCTGGCCCAGTATCCGGAGCATGGCCAGGACAGCCACACACTGCTGCACAAAGCCGAACAGGCCATGCTGCAAGCACGCAGGTATGGCGGCCAATGGACCACTTACGACGTACAGCAGGACCAGGTCTTTGTGCGCCACCATCTGCTGTTTGGCAAGCTGCGGGAGGCCTTGAAAAAGCAGCGCCTGCAGGTCTATTACCAGCCACAGATCGACCTGCGCAATGGCCGCGTGGTCGGCGCCGAGGCGCTGACACGCTGGCACGATCCAGTGGATGGGGCGATTGCGCCGTCGCTGTTCATTCCGGTGGCCGAAGAGTCCGGCCTGATCCGCCTGCTGACGCGCTGGCTGATTGGCGAATGCATGCGCGAGTGTGCCGGGTGGCAGCGCCTGGGTCTGGACCTGGAGCTATCGATCAATCTGTCGGCCTCCAACCTGCTCGATCCGGACCTGCTGGGCGTGCTGATGGCGGAACTGGCAAGCGCGGGCCTGTTCCCACAGAGCATCACCCTGGAGATCACCGAAAGCTGCTTCATGAACGCGCCGGAACGGGCCATGGAAATTTTGCGTCGCATCCACAACAGCGGCTTCAAACTGTCGATCGACGATTTCGGCACCGGCTATTCGTCGCTGTCATATCTGAAGAGTCTGCCCATGCATGAACTGAAGATCGACAAGTCCTTCGTGTTCCAGCTGCTGCAAAGCCGCGGCGACCAGGCGATTGTGGCCTCGACCATCGAACTGGCGCACAACCTTGGATTGGCGGTGGTCGCCGAAGGCATTGAAGACGAAGACACCGCCCAATGGCTGCGCGAGCGCGGCTGCGACATCGGCCAGGGCTTCCATCTGGCGCGGCCCATGCCGGCAGCGGAATTTCTGGATTTTGTCAGCGACCGCAACACTGCACACCGGGCCGCCGAAACCATTCCCTGCAATCTTTTCATAGAGTGAATCCAGCGCAGGCAGCCATCGCCCCACAAGACGCACCGGCCCGGCGCAGCGGTTTTACCGAGCATGCATCACAATGCAGACGATGTACCCCAGATCCATCAGCACACGCTTCACGCTCCTGACGGTAATCGTGTTTGTCGTCAGCATGTGGACGCTGGTTGCCTACGCTATTCACGTGCTGCGCGACGATATGCAACGCAGCATTGGGCAGCAGTTGCTCGACACCGTCACCCTGATGGCAAACGAAATCGACGCCGACCTGCAGGAACGCACAGAGCTGCTAAATACGCTGGCATCCAGCCTTGGCAGCCAGGACCTGGCGACACACCAGGCCTTGCAAGCAACGCTGGACCTGCACACGGAAATTCCGCAGCACTTCAATTTCGGCGCTTTTGTGACCGACCTGCGGGGCGTCGCCATCGCTTCGGTTCCGGTCTCACTAGAGCGCCTGGGCGTGGTCTATGCGGACCGCGATTACATGCAAACCACCCTGGGCGAGGGCAAGTCAGCCATCAGCAAACCCGTCACCGGCAAGAAAACCAAGACTGCCGTGATTGCCATGAGTTCCCCGGTACGCAATGGACAGGGCAAGACCATCGGCGCCTTGGTGGGGGTGGTGGACCTGCAGCGACCAAGTTTTCTGGATCGCATTGCCGCCCATACCTACGGCGAAACCGGCGGCTATTTGCTGATCGATCGCAGCAACCGCATCATCATCACGGCCACCGACCAGACCCGCATCATGGAATCGCTGCCACCGCACGGCGTTAACGCCTTGCTGGACCGGCACGTCGCCGGCAAGGACGGGATCGATATCGCCATCAACCCCAAGGGCGTCGCCGTAATAACCGCCACCAGGGCGCTGCACAGCGCCAACTGGTACGTAGTAGTCTCGCTGCCGATTGAAGAGGCGTTCAGCCCGATTGTGGCGCTGGAACAGCGCATTTGGGTCGGGGCCATTCTGGCGACGTTGGTAGCGGCCACATTGGTCTGGTGGAGTGCGCACAGCCTCATCCGACCGCTGGTGCAGGCCACCGGTGCATTGAAGCTGGCGTCCGAATCTGGAAAGCCGCTGCCGCCCTTGGCCGTCACATCGAATGACGAAATCGGCTATTTGCTGGGCGCCTTCAATCACTTGCTGCAGAACCTGCAACAACGCGAACAGGATGTGCTGCGACTGGCCTGGTTTGATCACCTGACCGGTCTGCCGAACCGGCGCTTGTTTCTTGACCGGCTGGAACGTGCCGTCGCCACCCATATACGCACGCGGCACCATGGTGCCGTGATTTATCTGGATCTGGACAAGTTCAAACAGATCAACGACACCTATGGCCACGCCGCCGGCGATGCCCTGCTGATCGAGGCCGCGCAGCGCCTGCAAGGCGCACTGCGCGAGTCCGACACCGTGGCCCGCCTGGGCGGCGACGAAATGGTGGTGCTGCTGAACGACTGCGCCGCCGACGCCACCGAGGCCAGGGCGAATGCCCTGGCAAGCGCTGAAAAATTGCGTGAACGCCTGGCGCAAACCTATACCCTCAAGGCCTACGACGTAGCCCATGAAACGGAAACCATCCGCTTCGATTGCTCGGCCAGCATGGGCGTCTGCATTTTCTGTGACGCTGCCATAACGCCCAGCGAAATACTCAAACGCGCCGACGAAGCCATGTACGCGGCCAAGCAGGCTGGCGGCAACGCGGTGCGCTTATATTCGGCGGTCTGAAAACCTGGCTCCGTCGCATGCGGTCATAATGCCGGACGCCGTTCATCGAACGGCAAGTATTTTCAGGTGCCACTCCACCGCTGGTGGAGAGGAGAATCGGGAAGGCGGTGTGATTCCGCCACGTGCCCAGCGCTGTATGGACGACAGATACACCGGTGCCACTGCTACCTCGGTCGCGGGAAGGCGTGCCATCTGGATGACTCCGAGTCAGAAGACCGGCCTGAGAATGGACCCGCGCTGCATGGTCAGGCAGCGCAAGGCTTTTCCAAATCGGGAATCTCATGGAAAGTTCAGACACCTATCCATCGCATGCATTTTGCGATGCCGACCGCCGCGCGGTCTATCAGGCAATTACCACGCGCCGCGACGTGCGCAGCGAATTCCTGCCGCAAGCAGTGCCAGAGGCGCTGCTGGCACGGCTGCTGATGGCAGCGCACCATGCTCCCTCGGTGGGCTTTATGCAACCCTGGAATTTTCTGGTGGTGCGCTCCGATGCGGTGAAACAAAAAGTGCACGCCGCTTTCAAAGTGGCCAACGAAGAAGCCAAGGCCCTGTTTCCGGACCGCCAGCGCGACCTGTATAGCAGCCTGAAACTGCAAGGCATTCTGGATGCCCCGATCAACCTGGCAATCACCTGCGACCGCAGCCGCAGTGGCCCGGTGGTGCTGGGCCGGACCCATATGCCGTCGATGGACCTCTATAGCAGCGTGTGCGCGGTGCAAAATCTGTGGCTGGCAGCACGTGCCGAAGGCCTGGGGGTCGGCTGGGTCAGCATCTTTCACGAAACCGCGCTGCAAGACGCGCTCGGCATTCCGGCGGAAATTGTCCCCATTGCCTATTTGTGCATCGGCTACGTCAGCCACTTCGATACCCAGCCGGCACTGGAAAAAGCCGGCTGGCTGCCGCGCCTGCCAGTGGAAGAACTGGTATTTCAGGACCGCTGGGGCCACCTCAACGGTGCGCAAAACCAGGAACTGCTGGAGCACCTGCGGGCACTGCAAGCCAGTGGCACGATTTCCGATATGCCGCTGCCCGCGGCACCCCAATAGCGCGGCGCCAACGCACTCGGTGCCCCGGCGCGACCACCGGGTTGGTGTGCGCGCAAGCAGAAAAAAAGGCAAGCCTGAAAAGGCTTGCCTTGCTTGCTACTGCTGTCGCCCGACTTATTCGTCCGGATCGACATACTCCTTGGGCAGGTGGTGAGCGATACCCTTGTGGCAATCGATACAAGTCTGACCGGCTTCCTTGGCCTTCATGTGCTTCTTGTAAGGCGTCTGCTTTTGCAACTCGGGGCTCATGGCGTCCCAGTTGTGGCAGTTGCGGCACTCGCGGGAGTTGCTGTCCTTCATGCGGGCCCATTCGTGGGTTGCCAGTTCCATGCGCTTGGCTTCAAATTTTTCGCGCGTGTCGATGTCACCGGTAATCTTGCCCCAGACTTCGAATGCAGCCTTGGCCTTGCGCAGCATCTTCGGACCCCACTCGCGTGGCACGTGGCAATCCGAGCAGATGGCGCGCACGCCGCTGCGGTTGCTGTAGTGGATGGTTTCCTTGTATTCCATGTAAACGTTGTCACGCATCTCATGGCAGGTGGTGCAGAACTCCAGCGAATTGGTCATCTCCAGTGCGGTGTGGAAACCGCCCCAGAACAAAATACCGATGACGAAGGCGATGGCGGAAATCGCCAGGATGGAATACTTTGCGCTGGGCTTGCTAAGCACCGACCAGCAGCGCTTGAGAGCGCCGGGATTATCTTCTGCCATTGAAATGCTCCTTGGAAAATTAAAAAGATGCGGTGCCTTTAGGACACCGCATCATGCTTGGTTCATAGGTCTTTTTTAAGACTTAGAAGGTGTACACGTAGGCCAGTGAAAACAGATTGACGGTATAGATACCGATCTGCTGATTGGTAGCCAGCACGTTGTTAGGCGTGGTCGCCAGCGTCACACCGGCAACACCGGTCTGCATTGCTGCATAGGTGTAGTCGCTGGCGTTGAGCTGTTGGTACACATAGCGCGCCACCACCGTCGAGCGCTTGTCGGCCTTGTAGGTGCCGGTCAGCTTGAACTGGGTCATTTCGCTGGCAATGGGAGGCAATTGACCGCAGGAATCGATGGTCGGTGCGCTGCAGGTCAGGCCACCGGTGGTGGTGGTGGAATAGTTCAGCGCCGTCTTGTATACGGTGTTACTGACGGTATAGCTGACATCGGCTGCCAGATCCAGTTTGCCGTCCATCATGCCGGAGTGCTTGGCAGTCAGGCCGACAGTCACGTCATCATCCGTCAGGCCGCCGGTCCAGTTGGCCCACACCGGTGTGGCAATGGCTGCGGCAGTGGCAGCGCCAGCCGCCGCTTTGGACACACTGGTCATATTGCGCTGGCGGTGTTGCTGCGTCACAAAACCGGAAATCGAGGTGGTGTCGCTCATGGCATAAGCGGCATCCAGATCAGCACTCCAGCTGCTGCCGGCGGTAACGCCGTAGGTTGTAGGATAGGCGTCGTCCGTCACCCGGCCGCTGGCAGTAATGCCCCACTTTTCAGTCGCCTGCCAGCTGGCATTGGCCTTCAGCACGTTTTCAATGCGCGAAGCTTCAAAGAAAGGATGGAAGCCCTGGAAATCGCCGGCATTCAGACCTGGCATAGTGACCAAAGTAGCGGCGGCGGGGGCCGTTCCGGGGGCAATGGCGCCGTTGGTGCCAACGAAGGCAGCCCGGGCATTCATGTCATAACTGGTGTTGCGGTTGGAATAGCCGTAACCGAACTTCAGCGACAGGTCTTCGTTCGGACGGATCCGGTAGCTGGCATCCAGCTTGTCTTCACCACTCTTGTCGGCAACCACGCAATCGGTGCCGGCCACATACACGGAATTGACGCCGTAGTTGGCACACCAGCGGTTGATGTCCTCATGCGACAAATCAACACTGAGGGCCTGACCCGACTTGATTCGGTAATCACCGGTCAGGTCGTAGCGCACCTTGCGCACGCTCAGCGGTGTATTCGAATAACCGGTAGGTTGGCCCACGGCCAGACCGTGCATGCTGCCATCCACGGCATAGAAGCTATAAATATTGGCCGGCGAATTGTTGTAGCGTTCGTCGTAACGCACACCACCGGCAAGCACCAGGCGGTCCGAGGCCTGGCCGCTCAGCTTCATATCGATGTGCGTGTTATCAACCACGCCGCCCATCGAACTGCGTGGCGCACCGCCCAGCGGGTTGGCCGCCGTGGCGGCAGTCATCATGTACGGGTCAATCACAAAATTGGAATCTTGTGTGTTGACGCTGTACGACATATTGCCGGTCCACTTCAGCGCATCGGTAAGCTTGTAGCCGCCGCCTGCATTCAGCTGGTGGAACTGGTTGCTCGGCATGGTGGCCATCTGCTGCATCACATTGGCACCCATAAAGGTCTCAAAGTTCAGCTGATCGTAGCCGTCATGGAACACCGAGCCGGAATAGCCGAAGTTGAAATTGCCACGGTCCCCGACCCAATTCATACCGACATTGAGCGTGTCGGTCTGGTAGTTGGTGGGCATCGGCAAAATTTGTGGATTTTCACCGGCCACGTTATTGGCCACCGAGCCCGGTGCTGCCGAGGTGGAGTTGACTGCGCCCGCCGGAATCTTCATTTCCGGTACCGCTTGCAACTTGGCGCCAGTCTGGTCCAGGTGGTTGTATTCGTAGTTCAGGGTCCAGCGCGAACTGGTATTCACGGCACCACTGATATTGGTGTTCTTGCGCGTCGAGCTGATATCCATTTCACGGAAACTGGCCAGTTGCGCTGCCGTCAGATTATTCGCGTTGGCTGGAATAGCCGTGGTGAAACTGCTTGGCAGGGTATAGACGTTGCCGCCCATGGTGCCGATGCTGGGCGTCTGGTAGGTGTCCGACAGATTGTGGGTCAATTCGTCGTAAGTGATACCCAGGTTCCAGGAACCCTGGTCCGCAAAGCTGGCGCTCAGGCTGCGAGAGCTGGTGCCCAGATCAACACCGGTCAGGGACCAGCGCGTAGTGCCACCCTGTTCGTTCTTGCTGTAAGCATCACCACCGCGAATGCTGAATGCGGCATTGCCAATGGCACCCGCCTTGTTCAGGCCGTTGTACTCACCAAAGCGGGCCGAAGACTGGTCGACATTGGTGACGCCCACCTCCACCGAATTGCTGGGCATCTTCAGTTCCGCCATGGTCGGGTCCTCGGCATACGAGGACATCGAGACCAGTGCACCGGCAATCGCCAGTGCCAGCGTGCTGAATTTGAAATGGCTGTTTTGAGTTTTCATCGTTCTCTCCACTATTCTTGATCAGCGTTGCAGATAGCCGCCAGCGGGGCTATTCGAACCATGCACCTGCGTATGGCAGTTCATGCAGGCACGGCCGTTGTAGTTGGCGTTGGCACTGCCGGTAAAGCCACCTTGAACACCTGCTACGTTGGGGCCAAATGCGGTCGGGCTCTGGTGCGGACCATCGTGGCATTCCTGGCACAGGAACGGAGCACGCGATTTCAGCAGCGGCGTAATCGAAGAACCGTGTGGGGTGTGGCAGTTGGTGCAATTTTCCACAGCAGGCTGGTGTTCGAACAGGAAGGGTCCGCGCTTTTCAGCGTGGCACTGCCAGCAGGTTTCGTTGACGGTGTTCTTCTTCAGCAGGGTCGGGCCGGTCGATCCGTGGGGATTGTGGCAATCCGAGCAAGTGATCTTGCCTTCCTGAATCGGGTGGTGCGACATCTTCTTGGTGTCAGCGCGCTGGTCCTTGTGGCAGGCGAAGCAGACTTCGGTTTGCGTGCGCTTGTCCATCAGCTTGTCTTTCGGACGGTGCACCACGTGGCAATCGTTACAAGCCAGGCCGGCTGTCTGGTGTTGACCACCGTCCCAGTTGCTGCGCTTGCCGCCCTTGTGGCAGGCCAGGCACTGGTCAGCGCGGGCTTTTTCATCCGACTGGCTATAAACACCCTTCTTGAAGATGAAGTCAGGCGAGGGACGACCGGTACCATCCTTGGCGCCACCGAGGTGGTTTTTACTTTCACCGTGGCAGGACTGGCAAGTCGGCGTACGCGCATCACCGCGCACACCGTGCTTGGTCTGGTACAGATTCAGAATAGGAGCAGTTTCGGTTTCGTCGTGGCAGCGGGTGCAGGTGGCATCCTTGCGCAGCGCATCGGCGGCGATCGCCTGCGCCGTCTTGTCACCGAGATCGGGGAGCACATTGTCGGCAGCGTAGGCTGGCGTCAGGGCCACCACGGACCCCATAAATAGGCATGCTGCCAAAAGTTGCTTGATGCGTTTCATGTAGTTCCCCATCTCAGTTATTGCTATCTATAGTGCGCAGTGAATTACTGCGAAAGAACCCACTGAACCAAGTTCTTGATCTGCGCCATGTCGTTCGGTGGCGAGGTCTTCACAATCTTGTGTTCTTCTTCGTGGCCATCCGGGAACTTGGCTTTTTCGCCCGAAGTCACGTGGTGAATCAGCTTTTCTTCAGCGTCGGCCTTGCCTTTGTATTTGGCAGCTACCTTGCTGTAAGCGGGACCGTCCTTGTCCTTGTCAATGCCGTGGCACTTCAGGCAATTGTTCTGACGGGCCAGTGCTTTTGCTGCATCTGCATCCACTGCCAGTGCCGAAGTCGAAGCCAAAACCAGAGCCGCACCAGTCAGGATGCCGGCCAAAGTGATACGAGAAGTGCTGTTCATGATTGTCACCCGTCCTTTCAAATTGAAGCTGAATCGGATAGGCGCAAGCCCATCCACTACGGGGTCAATTGTGCGGATGCAGACACTATTTGGATATAGGCGGTGGATGAAAGCGCGTATAGGAATATTCCTATACGCCAGCGCTTATATGCCTATTCCAGTGGTTTTTGCGCGTTGCTTAGGCGCCAGGCAGCATGGGAGGCTGGGCCGTAGAAATCGCTTTGCAGCCGGCGCATTTTCTGCCGCCTAGGCCACTAGTTGTGCTAGTTGTGCTGCGCGTCGGCCAGGTTGTGTTCGATCGCGTAGCGCACCAAGTCAACCTGGGAGTCCATGCCCATCTTGGTCAAGATGTGCGACTTGTGTGTGCTGACCGTCTTGACGCTAAGGGAAAACTCCTCGGCAATCGCCGTCAGGCTGATGCCGCGCACAATCCGACTGAACACTTCGAACTCGCGGTCCGTCAATTCGGTATGCGGCAGTTGCTGGCGCTGGCTCGACATATCCGAGGCCAGCAGCTCAGCCACCTTGGGATTGATAAATACGCCACCGGCGGCAACCTTGCGCATCGCCGGCAGCAGCATGTCAGTGTCGCCTTCTTTGGACACATAGCCGGACGCCCCAGCACGAATAGCCCGCACCGCGTATTGCTCTTCCGGGTGCATGCTAAATATCAGAATAGGCAGCTTCGGGCGTTCCGCCTTGACCAGCTTGATCAGCTCCAACCCATTGCGCCCGGGCATGGAGATGTCCAGCACCAGCAGGCTCCAGTCACGCTCGCGCACTTTTTCCATTACCGCACTGCCATTGGCGGCCTCACCCGCGACCACCATGTCATCGGTGTCAGCCAGGATTTTTTTCAGGCCATCGCGAATGATGGCGTGGTCATCGGCAATCAATACATCCAACTTCATACCATCGCCTTTGTAGTCTCTAATTTGTTGATAACCAGTGTCACTTCTACCGTGGTGCCCTGCCCCGGCGTACTGCTCATCCGAAAACGCGCACCAATCGCGCCACAGCGCTCACGCATACCCACCACGCCCACACCACCGCTGCGGCGCTCGGCATCGAAGCCGTGCCCGTTGTCCCGAATCGTCAGGCGCAGCCGACCGTCGATTTGCACCAGCTCGACGCTGACCTCGGTGGCGCCCGAGTGGCGCACCACATTGGTCAGCGCCTCTTGAACAATGCGGAACAGGGCCGTGGCGCTGGCCTCCTCATGCACCAGGTCGGCAGCCGGCAAGTTCACACTGACCTGCAGGTTGCTGTGCTTCACAAAATCCTTGATCTGCCAGGCCAGGGCCTCGCCAAACTCCAGGTCATCGAGCAGGCGCGGGCGCAGTTCGGCAGCAATACGTCGCACCGAGCCAATTGCCTGGTCCAACTGGTGGCGCATTTCATCCACCTGCGCCACCTCCAGCAATTTACCGTCCCGGATGCGGGCGCCAAGCCAGGACAGACTCAGTTTCAGCCCGGTCAGCTGCTGACCCAGGTCATCGTGCAGCTCGCGCGAAATGCGGGTGCGTTCTTCTTCGCGCACACGCTGCAGCGACGCCGACAGTTCGCGCAGCTGGGCATTGACCTTGCGCAACTCGCTCTCCACCTTGCGCCGTTCGGTAACATCGCGCAACACTGCGGTGAGTTGCAATTCGCCACCAATGATGGAATGCGAAATGGTCGTCTCCACCGGAAACTCGGTGCCGTCGGCACGCAAACCAAACACTTCCGACTGCGGCGCCAGGCTGCCGGCGTCGGGCACCGAATCGATGAAATCGCTAACCTGCCGCTCGTGGCGTGCACGCAAACGCTCGGGTATCAACGTATCCAGCTGGGTCCCCAGCACATCGGCCTCGCGGCGCCCAAACATGGCCTCTGCAGAGGGGTTGAACAACACGATGCGCATCGACTTGTCGACCGCAACAATAGCGTCCATCACCGAATTGATGGTGTGCTGATAGCGCTGATCGGCGGCACTCAAGGCCTGCGTCAAGGCTTCCTTGTTTTGCAGCTTGCCAATCAAATAGACCGCAACCATGCCGGTAAAAATACACAGCAGTGCGGCACCCAGACCAATCGGCACCGCCGTCTCGCGCCAGGACGCCAGACTCAGCGACTCGTCATCCGTCACGCTCAGCAGCAGCGGATAGCCGGCCAGGCGACCAATCGCAAAGGCTTCGTGGCCGCCGTCGCCACTCTGGTGCCGAATAGAACGCACTTCATTCGGCACCGCTGGCAGCACTTCACGCGTCAGTTCGCTGGCCGCCTCACCGATCATGATCTCCCGGTGCGGCAGGCTGGCAATCAAGGTGCCATCAGCCAGATAGATGGCCAGCGGTCGCTCATAGTCGAGTTGCACCATGCTATACATCTGCTCAAACGCCGCTATGTTGATAGCCACCGCCACAACGCCACGAAACTCCCCTTCAGAACTGATCAGCGGTCGCGCCAGATACAGGCTCCAGCCCCTGTCGATACGGTTGCGCACCGGGTGGCTGATAAACATGGCATCACGCCCGCCATTGGCAAATACCTTGAAATAATCGCGATCGGACAGATCAATCGGCTTGATCGGCATCTCGAGCGAAGAATTGACCAGGTGCCCGCTGGCATTCACGATAAACATGGAACTCGCCTGGCGCGCCCCGGATACCCGAGTACTCAACAGCAGGTGGACCGGCGCGCTGCCCAACTCGAACTGGCGGCCAAAGGCGGTATTCAGGCGTTCCTGAACCCCTTGCAAGACCAGGTCCGCACTTTCAAAGTTCTGCTCGGTCTGCTCCATCATCATGCGCGTCAGACTGGCCGTTTCCAGCTGCGCATGGCGGATTTCACGGGCGCGCAGACTCCACAACAGAAACCCGACCGACATAGCCACCGCCAATATGGTCAGCATGGCCAGCAAGGCGACGGAACGGACCGGTCGGATAGTCATACAGCTAGTTTCCCCAGAAATAGGCGCGCTTCATGGCGGCGTGGCATGCAGGCGAGACTCGATCCAGCGTGCCGATTCCGCATTGTCCCACTCGCGGGCGCCGTAATATTTACCGAGCACGCGGCCTCTGGCATCTATCAGAACCGTCAGCGGAAGTCGGTCGGCGCCCAGCATGGTTTCGGCCTGCAATGCGCTATCAAGGTAATGGCTGATGGTGGCGTTGGCCTGCCGCAAATAGGCCTTGGCTGCGGCCTCGCTGTCGTCGGTGGAAATACCAATCACGCTATAAGCACTGGCCTTGCCGCTCCAGGCCAGCCGTTCCAGCGAGCCCATTTCCTGGCGGCACGGGCCACACCAGCTGGCCCAGACATTGATCAATAACGGCTTGCCCTGGTAGCTAGCAAGCGTGCGCGTGGGCCCATTCAGTCCGTGCAGCGACAGCGGGCGCAACACCTCCCCCACCGCCACCGGACGCGCAGTCGGCCCGGCCGTCGGCGCCACCGTCGGGACCGCCCAGGAGGTATTCAGAAAGGCTATCCAGGCCGCGAATAGCAGGAATAAACGCGTGTATTTCATGACTGCAGAACATAGCAGAACTACGCGCAGTGGAAAAAACGTGCTCAAGGAACTGCCGGGTGGCTGGCCCGGCGATGGGTCGGGCAGCAAAAAGTTTGCGCAAAACACATCTCGCTGGAGGGTCTACACGAATCGCTTCAGGATGACTTCCCCGCGCCCCAAGTGCATGCCTGGGTTCGCTGAATTGCTGCGCTTCTGCACGCAAGTCGGGTCGCTTCTTGAAATCAACGTAAGGACAAAAAATGAGCGCAATGGAATTATTTTCTACAACGCAGGATAAGCATTATCTCCATCAAGCCAATACCAGCAGCCGGTGTCGCCAATCTCCGGAGGATTCAACAATCACTTCACACATCAAATCCAGTCATTCAATAAAACTCAAATATTATTTTGAAAATGAATAACACCAATGCCATCAATCTTTCAGAGATTGACAAACTAGACATCAGCCATTCCCACAAAAATATTAAAAAATTCATAATTTTATGCGTTATCAACCCCGTGGCCGCGCTTCCGGTTCTGGCTTTTTTTATTGGGTACTTCTGGCCCAACCACGAGCACACAATAAATCTGCAGGAGATAAATATCGGATTGAACAACTACATCAATCTACGAATAGCAAATAGCGACTACATGGCAGCCGCATATCTATTTTGGCTCACGGTTATCTTAACAATACCAGCTCAAATAATATGGATGTATCTAACAAGCGCCCACATAAACATGCCAATCATCGCCCGATCATTCATGTTGATTAATTTACATTCCAAAAATTGGGATCCAAACAAATACACCCTGATTGGCGGTTATGTTCGGTTAATTGGCTACAGCATTCTTGCAATCGTCTTTATTCTGGGAATATTTCTGACGGGACCAGAACCATCAAGCTGCAGAGGTTGTGAAACAAAAAGCATTGTCGGATTTTTCTTTCTGAACTGGACTGGTATCTACCTGCTCATGGCAGCCTGGTACCTGGGAATTACCTATACAACTTACTGGAAATCAATACGCAATTATTTTGGAGAAACTTATGAACAACAACAGAAGTGACTATTGGAACGAATTTATCAACAAATTAATTAATCCAAGCCTAATAGACCAGATAGGAGCGGATTTAACGGCACTTCAGTTTTATATAAATTCATGGGCAAAGGATAATTTACACCCACTGATATCCAAGGAATCATTGAAGGCGGAGTCCTTGCGAAAAATCGCAGTCAATCAATCCACCGAAGCAAATGAATTAAGGCAAAGATACAAAGGCATTAGCGCTACTAGTCGGGCGGCAACCAACACAAAACGGGTACTGGAAATAATGGTTGCAACCAAAGAGAAAAACGCCGCGCGTTTGCAGGAACTTGCGAAACAGGCGGATACGGGGGTGCTTTCAAGCACACAACGCTACGGCGCAGCTCTTGAAATGAGCAAGCAACTTGGTGCAATGGCCGGCCTGATTGAAATAGGATTAAAGGCAGGAAAGGCAACTTCGACTGGGGATTGGAATTCCGTAGGCGAGACGTCGACAGGCGTTTTAACGGGGCTTGCTGGTGGTCTATTGGCTAGTACGTTTTCAGCCGCATTATTCGGCGCAACATTCCCAATAAGTTCACTCATGCTTGCCGTTGTAATTGGCTACGCTGCAACCAAGGCAGGCGAGGCCTATATCTGGCCTGAGATTCAAAGGCTTAGCCAACTGATACCTGACGGCCTATGGGATCAACTTTTCTCTACTCCAGAACAAATTGCGCACTTAGTAAATTCCCAAACTACCCGCGCCCTCACCTGGACCCCTCCCCCCCGCGACCCCCTCATCCTGGACCTCGACGGCAACGGCATACGCACCAGCGCCATCGACGCCAGCCGCGGCATCGTCCTGTTCGACCACGACAGCGACGGCGTTAAAACCGCCAGCGGCTGGGTCGCCGCCGGTGAAGGCATTCTGGTGCGCGACCTCAACCGCAATGGCAGCATCGACAACGGCCGCGAACTGTTTGGCGACAACACCCGCCTCACGCGCGGCGCCCGCGCCGGGCAACTCGCCGCCAACGGCTTCGAAGCCCTGGCCGACCTCGACCTCAATGGCGACGCCCTCTTCGACGCCAATGACGCCGCCTACGCCGAGCTCCAGCTCTGGAAAGACCTGAACCAGGACGGCCTCAGCCAGTCCGACGAACTCTTCAGCCTGGACAGCCTGGGCGTGCGCAGCATCGCCCTCAATGCCACCACCGCCACCACCGACCTGGGCGGCGGCAACAGCCAGACCATGAGCACCAGCTTCACGCACCAGGGCGCCGACGGTGTCAGCACGCAAAAGCAGGTCGGCAACCTGCTGCTGAGCAATAACAATTTCTACCGCGAATTCACCGACGACCCCGAAGTCCTGGCCGCAGTCCAGGCGCTGCCCACCATGCGCGGCAGCGGCCGGGTGCGCGACCTGCGCCAGGCCATGAGCCTGGGCAGCCCGGGCGCCGAAACCCTGCGCCTCTGCGTCGAGCAGTTTGCCCAGGGCAACAGCCATGGCGCCCAGCGCGCCGCACTGGACGCCCTGCTGCATGCCTGGGGCGCCACCAGCGACATGCCCAGCGGCGCCAATACCGACACCCGCTTCGCTGCCGCACCGGGCAGCCAAGCCGTCACCGCCAGCCAGGCCCTGACCCGATTTGCCTACGACCAGCCGGACCTGTACGCCCAAATCACCACGCTGGAGCGCTTCAACGGCAGCACCTTGCTCGACAAATTCTTGGTCCGCACCGCCCAGGGCATGGAAATGCGCCTGGGTGACGAACAGCAAGCCCTGCTGCGACAGGCGTTTGACGCCTTGCGCGACAGCGTTTACTCCGCCCTGGTGCCGCAGACCCGGCTGCGGCCCTACCTGAGCCGTCTGGAATTACACATCAGTGACGCCGGCATGCAACTCGACGCCAGTCCGCTGCTGGCCATGCTGCAGGCCGCGCACAGCCGCAACGCGCTCAACGCCACCGTCGACCTGATCGACCTGGATCACCATGCCCAGGCCCAGCTGCTGCACGCCGGTCTGGACACCCGTGCCCTGCTGATTCAGTGGCTGCTCGCACAGCCATTCAGCGCCGAACTGGAACCGGAACTCCAAAAAGCCGGCATTTACTACGGCCCAGTGCGCCAGGGCAGCGCAAAAGATGACCTGTACGTCGGCGACGACAGGGACAACACATTTACTGCGGGCGCCGGCAACGACAAGGTCTTCGGCGGTGCCGGCAACGAC
>CAIUDG010000036.1 GCA_903897925.1 uncultured beta proteobacterium
AGAAAAGCAGGAGGAAAAAGAAAAAAGCAGGCGCGCAACGCAACGAGTGCCAACGAGGCAGGAAGAAAAGGAAAAAGGCAGCCGCGCAACGCAACAAACGCCAACAAAGCAGGAGGAAAAGGACAAAAGCAGGCGCGCAACGCAACGAGTGCCAACGAAGCAGGAAGAAAAGGAAAAAAGCAGCCGCGTAACGCAACGAACGCCAACGAAGCAGGAAGAAAAGACCAAGTGCAGCCGCGCAACGCAACGCGAACCAATACAACGGCAAAAAGCCCCCTGAACTGCAGCAGCTCAGGAGGCCTCGCATCAGAGCAACAACTTAAATGTGATAAGCCGTCTCCCCATGCTCGCTAATATCCAGACCCTCGCGCTCGGCCTCATCACTCACACGCAAACCAATCACCAAATCAACCAACTTGAAAGCAATCACCGACACCACCCCCGACCAAATCGCCGAAGTACCAGCGCCCCACAACTGAGACACCAATTGCGCCCCCATATCGTAATCAGCCACCTTATTCGCCACATAGTCATACACACCGGTACCACCCAGCGCCGGTGCCGCAAACACACCAGTCAGAAGCGCGCCCAGAATACCGCCCACCCCGTGCACGCCAAACACGTCCAACGTATCGTCCATACCCAGCATGCGCTTCAGGCCATTAACGCCCCAGTAGCAAACGAAACCACCCAGCAGCCCCATCACCAGACTGCCCATCGGACCCACATAACCGCAGGCTGGCGTAATCACCACCAGACCAGCAATCGCACCCGACACCGCACCCAGCATCGAAGGCTTGCTTTTCAGGCTCGCTTCGAGCAAGGTCCAGGCCACGGCCGCAGCGCAGGTTGCCAGCAGCGTGTTCACAAAGGCCAGGGTGGCGGCGCCAGTGGCTTCCAGGTTGGAACCAACGTTGAAACCAAACCAGCCAACCCACAGCAGCGAACCGCCAATCATGGTCATCACCAGACTGTGGGGCGCCATGTGCTCGCGGCCCCAGCCAACCCGTTTGCCAACCATGATGGCGCCAACCAGTGCAGCCACACCGGCATTGATGTGCACCACGGTGCCACCGGCAAAGTCGAGCGCCCCCTTCTGGAACAGGAAACCTGCCGTCGCGTTGGCGGCATCACCCGCGGCTTGCGTGGTGTAGGCGTCCGGGCCGCTCCAGTACCAGACCATGTGAGCGATCGGCAGGTAGGAGAAGGTGAACCACAGCACCATGAAGGCGAGCACCGCGCTGAATTTCACGCGTTCGGCGAAACCACCAATGATCAGTGCCGGAGTAATCGCCGCAAAGGTCAGCTGGAAGGCAAAGTAGATGTATTCCGGAATCACCACGCCCTTGCTGTAAGTTGCCGCCACCGAGTCCGGCGTGATGCCCTTGAGGAATAGCTTGCTGAAGCCGCCAATGAAAGCATTGCCTTCGGTGAAGGCCAGCGAATAGCCGTAGATCGCCCACAGCACCCCGAGCATGCAGAACACCACCAGGGTTTGCATCAGTACCGACAGCATGTTTTTGCTGCGCACCATGCCGCCGTAGAACAAGCCGAGTCCGGGCGCGGCCATCATCACCACCAGCAGGGTTGCCACGATCATCCAGGCGGTGTCGCCCTTGTTGGGTACCGGTGCGGAGGCGGCGGCAGCTGCGGCTGCGCTAGCTGCGGCATCGGAGGCAGCAGCAGCGGCAGCAGCAGCAGCAGCGGGGGCGGCGGCTTTGGCTTCAACCGGCGCCACCGTGGCTGCGGATGCCGATGCAGTGACCGCCGGTGCTGCAGGAGCGGATGTCTGCGCTGACGCCAGGGAGCCCAGCGTGAGTGCACTCAGGCCAATGGCCAGGGAGAGGAATAGTTTTTTCATGAAAATTTCTCTTGAAGTGGGGACTTAGAGGGCTTCGTTGCCGGATTCACCGGTACGGATGCGAATCACCTGTTGCAGGTCGTAGACGAAAATTTTTCCGTCGCCGATTTTTCCGGTGCGCGCGGCAGTTTCAATGGCTTCAATGGCCGGCGCTACCAGCGCGTCATCGACGGCTGCTTCGAGCTTGATCTTGGGCAGAAAGTCAACCACATATTCGGCGCCGCGATAGAGCTCGGTGTGGCCTTTCTGGCGGCCGAAGCCTTTGACTTCGGTGGCGGTAATACCACGCACGCCAATGGCGTCCAGGGCGGCGCGCACTTGGTCCAGTTTGTGGGGTCGCAAGATGGCGGTGATCAATTTCATAGAAACTCCGATCGCTGAGGGTTAAAGAAAAAAGAAAAAAGCATGGGGTTTACATGCCGCAGCCCGGGTACCAGCTGGTGCCGGCCATCGGGATCTGGGTCATGGCCGAGGCTTCGAGCGTGAGCGCGCACAAGTCTTCCGGCTCCAGGTTGTGCAGGTGCGACTTGCCACAGGCGCGGGCAATGGTTTGTGCTTCCAGCGTCAGCACCGACAGGTAGTTGGCCAGGCGGCGGCCGGCCAGCACCGGGTCCAGGCGGGCGGCCAGCAGCGGGTCCTGCGTGGTGATGCCGGCCGGGTCTTTGCCTTCGTGCCAGTCGTCGTAGGCGCCGGGCACGGTGCCGAGCTTGGCGTATTCCGCTGCATAAATCGGGTCGTTGTCGCCCAGCGCCACCAGCGCTGCGGTGCCGATGGCCACCGCATCTGCGCCCAGTGCCATGGCCTTGGCCACGTCGGCGCCGGTACGGATGCCGCCCGAGACAATCAGTTGCACCTTGCGGTGCATGCCCAGGTCCTGCAACGCTTTCACCGCGGGGCGTATCGCTGCCAGGATCGGAATGCCGACGTGTTCAATAAACACTTCCTGCGTGGCGGCGGTGCCACCCTGCATGCCGTCCAGCACCACCACATCGGCGCCGGCCTTGACTGCCAGGGCGACGTCGTAATACGGGCGCGTGGCGCCGACCTTGACGTAGATGGGCTTTTCCCAATCGGTGATTTCGCGCAGCTCCAGGATTTTGATTTCCAGATCGTCCGGACCGGTCCAGTCCGGGTGGCGGCAGGCCGAGCGCTGGTCAATGCCTTCCGGCAGGCAGCGCATCTTGGCCACGCGCGGGCTGATTTTCTGGCCCAGCAACATGCCACCGCCGCCGGGTTTGGCGCCCTGGCCAATCACCACTTCAATCGCGTCGGCCTTGCGCAGGTCGTCCGGGTTCATGCCGTAACGCGAGGGCAGGTACTGGTAGACCAGGGTCTTGGACTGGCCGCGTTCTTCGGGGGTCATGCCACCGTCGCCGGTGGTGGTGCTGGTGCCGACCAGGCTGGCGCCCCGACCCAGGGCTTCCTTGGCCTGCGCCGACAGCGCGCCGAAGCTCATGCCGGCAATCGTCACCGGTGTCTTCAGATGGATCGGCTTCTTGGCAAAACGCGTGCCCAGCAGCACGTCGGTGCCGCATTTCTCGCGGTAGCCTTCGAGCGGGTAGCGGCTGACCGAAGCGCCGAGAAACAGCAGGTCGTCAAAGTGCGGCAGCTTGCGCTTGGTGCCGCCGCCGCGAATGTCATAAATGCCAGTGGCGGCAGCGCGGCGAATTTCGGCCAGCGTGGCCGGGTCGAAGGTGGCCGAGAAGCGTGGTGGGGTGGCGGGCGTGGAGACGGGGGCGGTCATGTTAGTAAGCTCCTGCGTTATCGACATGGAAGTTGTAGAGCGTGCGGGCCGAGCCGTACACCTTGAAAGAAGTGGGATCGATATCGGCGTGGCCGGAACGTGCCAGCAAGTCCTTGAGAATTTCGAACTCGGTGTCGCCGAGCGGCTTTTCTTCGCAGTCCGAGCCCAGGCTCTTGACCTTGCCGCGCACGAACAGGCGCGCTTCGTAGAGCGAGTCCCCCAGTGCTTCGCCAGCGTCGCCGAGCACCACCAGGTTGCCGGCCTGGGCCATGAAGGCCGAGAAACTGCCGACCGATCCGCCGACCACAATATCGGCGCCTTTGAGCGAAATGGCGCAGCGCAGACCGGCGTCGCCATCGATCACCAGCAGGCCACCCTGCGCGGTGGCGCCGGCGGCGTTGGAGGCAAAGCCTTTGACGTGTACCTTGCCGCTCATCATGTTCTCTGCCACGCCGGTACCGGCGCTGCCATGGACGGTGACGCTGGCGTGCTGGTTCATGCCGGCGGCGTAATAGCCGGCGTGGCCTTCGATGTGCACCTGGATGTCGGCGTTCAGGCCGGCGGCAATCGCGTGGGCGCCATTGGGGTTGTCGATCTGCACCGACAGACCGGCGCGCGCCGGGGCTTCCTTGTGCAGGAATTGGTTGACTTCACGCAGCGGTGTGACTGCGAGATCGAACTTCAGGCTTTCCATACGTACATCTCCTCGGGTGCGGGTTCAAAAACATGGGCGTGCTTGACGCCGGGCAGGTGCGCCAGCGAGCGGAACTCGGAGGCAATCGCGACGTAGTCGTCGGTCTCGGCTACCACCGCTGGCTTGCAGGAAAACGGATCGCGGAGCAGGGCCCGTTCGTTCGGTGTGCCCATCAGAAAGGTGTAGAAACCGTCGAGCACTTCAAACCCTTTTTGCAGGGCCTGGTGCAGCGTGTCGCCTTCGCGCAGACGCCATTCCAGAAAGCGTGTGGCGGCTTCGGTATCGTTGTCGGTATCGAACTGGATGCCGTAGGGCGCCAGCATGCGGCGAATGCCGTAAGGGTTGGACAGCGAGCCGTTGTGCACCAGGCAGAAGTCTTCGCCGGCGGTGAAAGGGTGGGCGCGGTCTGGTGTCACCGCCGACTCGGTGGCCATGCGAGTGTGGCCAACCAGGTGGCTGCCCTGGAAGTCGGCGAAGCGGTAGCGTTCGGCCACTTGCGCCGGGGTGCCGACATCCTTGTACAGGTCGATGCTGCGGCCGGTGGAGAACACCTGCAACAGGGGCGCGCTGCTTTTCAGCCAGTCTTTGACCGGTGCCGCCGCGCCGTCAAAGGCAATCACGCCGTGGTTGCCTTTGGCTTCCACCGTGGCGTTGACTTGCAGTGCCGCGTTCAATGCCGCTACCAGGCTATTCCAGTTATAGCTATCGGCGTGGGGCAGCTGCCCGGCGAAGACACTGATCTTGCGCCGGTTGGCCGGCAAGGGCGGCGTGAAGACGGCCAGACCGGCGGAGTCGGGTCCGCGTTCGGTCATGCCAATCATCATCGGCACCATCAGTTCGCCGAGCTGCGTGCGCAGCGACGGGGTTTTTATCAATAGTCCAACTATTCCGCACATGGCAGGGTTTCCTTTCAAAAGAATTCGAGGTATTGCTTGATTTCCCAGTCCGACACATGGCGCTGGTATTCCAGCCACTCCATGCGTTTGAGCTTGAGAAATTCCTGGGACACCGGGCCCAGCGCATCGCAGATCAGCGCGTCGGCTTGCAGCGCGTCGAGGGCGCTGCCGAGGTTTTGTGGCAGCAGGCCGATGCCAGCGTCGGCCAGGGCCTGTTCGCTCCACTCGTACAGATTGGTGTTGCGTGGAACGCCCGGGTCGAGCTGGCGATCGATGCCGTCCAGACCTGCCGCGATGACGGCTGCGGTGGCCAGATACGGGTTGGCGGCGCCGTCGGGCAGGCGCAGTTCGAGCCGGCCCTTGGGGATTCGGATCATGCTGGAGCGGTTGTTGTCACCGTAGGTGATGTAGGCCGGGGCCCAGGTGGCGCCGGTCAGCGAGCGACCCACTACCAGGCGCTTGTAGGAGTTGACGGTTGGTGCGCAGAGAGCCGTGAGCGCCGGTGCGTGGGCCAGCAGGCCGCCGAGAAACTGGTAGGCCAGGGTGGATAGTTCCAGGCCGCGCGGGTCGCTTTTGTCGGAGAACAGATTGCGCTTGCCGTCGCCGATCGACATGTGCATGTGCATGCCGTTGCCGGGGCGGTTGGCGAAGGGCTTGGGCATGAAGGAGCAGGTCAGGCCCATCTCGTTGGCGATTTCTGATGCGGCCATCTTGAAGAACACAAAATGGTCGGCCGACTTCAGGCAATCGGTGAAGGTGTAGTTGAGTTCGAACTGGCCATTGGCGTCTTCGTGGTCGATTTGATAGACATCGATGCCGGTGGCGCGCAGCACGTTGGACAAGCGTTCCAGATAGGCGCGGGTGCGTGACAGGCCCTTGTAGTCGTAGCAGGGCTTGGCCAGCTGGTCGGTGGCGTCGCAGGGCATCAGCTGGCCGTCCGCGTCGCGGCGCAGCAGCGAAAACTCCGGTTCCAGTCCGGTGAACAGGGTATAGCCCCGCGCCGTCAGGCGATCGATCTGCTGTTTCAGCACCACCCGGCTGTCGAATTTCCAGGGGCTGTCTTCCACATGGCCTTCGCAAACGATGCGCGCCAGTCCGGGTTGCCAGGGCACCAGGGACAAGGTGGACAGATCGCCCTTGGCCATGAAATCGGGGCCGTGCGGTTCGATGCCGACACCGGAGATGGCGAAGCCGGCAAAGCCCGCACCTTCTTTCATAACCGAGGGCAGGTGGCTTACCGGTACCGACTTTGCCTTGGCCACGCCGTGGATATCAACGAACTGCGCCAGCACATAGCTGACGCCCTGTTCGAGCAAATAGTTTTGCGCTTGGCTGAGGTCGCTGAATACCGGTGTTGGTACCAGCGTGCCGGGCGGCGGGGACAGATGCGGGGTCGATTCTGATTTCATAGAAAAACTCCTGGTTGGGCAATAAAACGGAAGGTAGTTCCTGTAACGCAACTTTTGTGCCTGATGTGAATCATGTATTTGGTGCATTACACTGGCGCGCTAAAGGGAACTTTCCAATGAATACTTCTGTCGAAATCCAGCCCCCGTCGCTTGAGGAGTCGGTTGGAAGTGCTATTCGTCAGCTGCGTTTACGTGATGGCTTGACGATTGCGCAGGTCTCTGAACTTGCCGGTATCAGCCGTGGCATGCTGTCCAAAATAGAGACGGGCAGCACGATGGCGGGGATGGATACGTTGGCGCGTATTGCGCGTTCGCTGGGGGTGTCTATGTCGATGCTGTTTAGTCAGTACGATGCTTCAGCGGCTAGTGCGCAGCATGTCAAGAATGGTGCGGGCATGGAAGTGGTGCGGCGTGGCACCAAAAGTGGGCACACTTACCATTTGTTGGCTTATGACCAGGGGCCGATCAAGTTGTTTGAGCCGTTTCTGATCACTATTGAGGATGACACTGAGCGTTATCCGAGTTTTCAGCATCCCGGGATTGAGTTTATTTATATGTTGAAGGGTGTGATTGAGTACCGGTGCGGGCAGCAGACGTATGTGTTGGAGCCGGGTGATTCGCTGAGTTTTCAGGGTGATATTCCGCACGGTCCGGAGAATTTGGTGCAGTGGCCGATCCAGTTTTTGTCGGTGATTATTTATCCGCGTAGCAACGATTAGGTATCCCCGGTTTGGGCATCTGCTTCTGTTCCTTTGCTCCTGTTGTGTTGGTTCGCGCTGCGTCGTTTGCCCGCTCTTGTTCTTTGCCTCCTGCGCAGTTGGTGCTTGTTGCGTTGCGCGTCCATGGGTGGTCTTTTTCTCTTGCTGTGTTGGCGCTCGCTGCGTTGCTCGCCGGCTTGATTTCTCTGCCTTCTGCGTTGTTGGCGCTCGCTGCATTGCGCGTCCGCGGGTGGTCTTTTCCTCCTCCTGCTGTGTTGGCGCTCGTTGCGTTGCGCGTCCGCGG
>CAIUDG010000037.1 GCA_903897925.1 uncultured beta proteobacterium
AAACAAGGACGTTGAAATGTAACTTTGTTTCATTGATAATTCAAGCGAGTTTCCTTAAGAAGGCCATTGACACCCATGAACCAGCTCGATGCTCTAAAGCAATACACCACGGTAGTCGCTGATACCGGTGACTTCAAGCAACTTGATGCATTTAAGCCACAAGATGCCACAACTAACCCGTCGCTAATTTTGAAGGCGGTGCAAAAGCCAGACTACGCGCCCTTGCTCCAAGAGACGGTGCAACGCTATCAAGACCGCCCACTGGACGAGTTGATGGACCGGCTGCTGGTGCGCTTTGGTTGCGAAATACTTTCCATCGTTCCGGGCCGGGTGTCCACCGAAGTGGATGCCCGCCTGAGTTTTGATACCGAAGCCACGGTCGCACGCGCCGAGCGGCTGATTGAGTTGTACCAGGCCGAAGGGGTGCATATTGATCGGGTGCTGATCAAGGTGGCCGCCACCTGGGAAGGCATTCAGGCGGCGCAGCGGCTTGAGCAGCGTGGCATCCACACCAATCTGACGCTGTTGTTCTCGTTTTGCCAGGCGGTGGCTTGCGGGCAGGCCAAGGTGCAACTGATTTCGCCTTTTGTGGGCCGGATTTATGACTGGTACAAAAAGTCGGCTGGCGCCCAGTGGGTCGAGGCCGAGAATGCCGGCGCCAACGATCCCGGGGTGCGTTCGGTAACGCAGATCTACAACTACTACAAGAAGTTTGGCATTGCCACCGAGGTCATGGGCGCGAGCTTTCGCAACGTGGGCCAGATCACTGCCCTGGCGGGTTGCGATTTGCTGACCATCAGCCCGGACTTGCTGGCCACGCTGGCGGCTACCGAAACACCGCTGCAACAGGCCCTCAGTGCAGACACCGCGCAGGCGCTGGACCTGCCGCTGGTGCAATACGACCAGGCCAGTTTCCGTCTGGCGTTGAATGAAGACGCCATGGCCTCGGAAAAACTGGCCGAAGGTATTCGCGCCTTCTGTGCTGACGCGGTCAAGCTGGACCAGCTGCTGCTGGCCCACTGAAGACGCCGCGCGCAAACCGCTGCCCTTGCTCTTTTTTTGTAAAGAATCCGCATGACCAGAATCCGATGCGACCAGACCGCCGTCTGGAGCCAGTTGCAATCCGCTTTTGCGGCCGAGGGCCAGCACTTTGATGTGCGTGCCGCCTTTGCCCAGGACGCTCAGCGCTTTACGCGCTTTAGCCAATCTGCGCCGCATGTGTTTGCCGACCTGTCCAAAAACCGCATCGACGCTGCCACTGAAGCCTTGCTCTTCACGCTGGCGGAACAATGCGGCGTGCTGGCGCACCGCGACGCCATGTTCGCCGGTGAAAAAATCAACACCACGGAGCAACGTGCAGTCGGCCATGTGTGGCTGCGCAGTCCCAGTCCCGCGCCCACTTGCGGCGACCCGACGCTGGCGCGCGAGCAGGTCGCTGCCCACGCCACGCTGGAGGCCATGCTGGCCTATGCCGAGGCGCTGCGCCAGGATGCTGAGATCACCGACGTGGTGAACATCGGCATTGGTGGCTCTGATCTGGGGCCGCAAATGGCGGTGCGCGCCTTGCAGTCGTTTGCCCATGCCGGCAAGCGCATGCATTTTGTGAGCAATGTCGACGGCCACGAACTGGCGGCAGTTTTGGCGCAGGTGCAAGCGCGCCATACCGTGTTTTTGATTGCCAGCAAGACCTTTACCACCATCGAGACCATGACCAATGCGGCTTCGGCCAAGGCCTGGTTTTTTGCGCAGGGGGGCACTGACACAGCACGCCATTTTGCGGCGCTGACCACCAATGTGCCGGCAGCGCATGCCTTTGGCATCAGCACCACCTTCGGTTTCTGGGACTGGGTGGGGGGGCGCTATTCCCTGTGGTCTGCCATTGGTCTGCCGATTGCCATTGCCATCGGGGCCCCGGGGTTTCGCGATTTTCTGGCTGGCGCGCACGCCATGGACGAACACTTTCGCAGCGCGCCGATGGCCCACAATCTGCCGCTGCGGCTGGGCTTGCTGGATGTCTGGTACCGCAATTTCCATGGCTTTGGCAGTCGCAGCATTGCGCCTTACCACAGTGCCCTGCAGCGTTTGCCGGCCTATTTGCAACAGCTCGAAATGGAGAGCAATGGCAAACGCGTCGATCACCAGGGCGCCGCCTTGCCCTTCGGTACGGCGCCGGTGCTGTGGGGTGAACCGGGCACCAACGGCCAGCACGCCTATTTTCAGATGCTGCACCAGGGCAGCGACGTGGTGCCGGTGGAATTCATTGCCGTGAAGCACGCGCGCCACGGGTTGGCCGGGCACCAGCAGTTGTTGCTGGCCAATGTGTTGGCGCAGGCCCAGGCCTTGCTGCAAGGCCAGGCAGACGCTGGCGGGCACCGGAATTTTCCCGGCAACCGGCCCAGCACCTTGTTGTTGCTTGACGAGCTCACACCGGCAACGCTGGGCGCCCTGATTGCCTTGCAGGAGCATCGGGTGTTTGTCAGCGGTAGCGTCTGGGGCATCAACAGCTTTGATCAGTGGGGCGTTGAGCTGGGCAAGGTGCTGGCCAAAGACATTGCACCGCGTCTGCAGAGTGGTGATGTGCAGGGCCTGGATGCATCCACCGCCGGTTTGCTGGCGCGGCTGCGGGACTGAGTGTTGTCTATGAATATTGTTTTTGATTTGGGCGCGGTCTTGCTGGAATGGCAGCCAGCGGCGCTGGTGGCACAAAGTTTCCCGGCGCAAACAGGCAGCCCGGCAGCGGCGCAGGCCTTGGCAAAAAACCTGTTCGGCCACGCGGATTGGCATGCCTTTGACCGCGGCGTGCTGGCCATGGACGCGGTGATTGCGCGCAGTGCCGAGCGGCTCCAGCTGCCGCTGCGTGATTTGCAAACCTTGGTTGAAGGCATCGGCGGCTATTTGCGGCCGATGGCCGAATCCCTGGCCTTGCTGGAAACATTGCGCGAACTGCGCCAGCGCAAGGCGGGTGTGAGCGGACTGTATTTTTTGTCCAATATGCCGCTGCCGTATGCGCGCAGTCTGGAGCGCGAGCACGCGTTTTTTGGCTGGTTTGATGGCGGCTTGTTTTCCGGGGATGCCTTGCAGGTGAAACCGGAGCCGGAAATCTATCTGCAGTTACAAAACCGCTACCAGCTGGCGCCGGCGAGCACGCTGTTCATTGACGACTTGCAGGGCAACATCGATGCCGCCCGGGCGCTTGGCTGGCGCGGTATTCACTTTGTTTCTGCGGCACAGTTGCGCGCGGAGCTAGCGCCGCTGCTGGATTCACTGGCGTAAATCTGCGGCACGCCAGTGCGCGGCGCCTGGTAACGCACAGCGCGCATGCAAGGCGCTGGGCGACAGCTACCGAATAGCGGCTATACAAAGAAAAAGCCCCGCAAGACCGAAGTCCTGCGGGGCTTTTTCATTGCGTACACCAGGCGGCTTGCGCTGCCTGGTGGTCGGCTAGAGCAATTACATGCCCATGCCGCCCATGCCGCCCATGCCACCCATATCAGGCATGCCGCCGCCAGCGGACTCTGCCTTCGGGGTTTCAGCGACCATGCACTCGGTGGTCAACATCAGCGAAGCAACCGAAGCGGCGTTCTGCAGTGCAGTACGGGTCACCTTGGTGGGGTCCAGAATACCCATTTCGATCATGTCGCCGTAGGTGTCGTTGGCAGCATTGAAGCCGTAGTTGCCCTTGCCAGCCATCACAGCGTTGACAACGACAGAGGCTTCGCCACCAGCGTTGAACACGATTTCGCGCAGGGGCGCTTCAATAGCCTTCAGCACCAGGGCAATGCCGTGGTCCTGGTCAGCGTTGGCACCCTTGATTTCACCAGCAGCTTGCTTGGCGCGCAGCAGAGCCACGCCGCCACCAGCCACAATGCCTTCTTCCACCGCAGCGCGGGTAGCGTGCAGGGCGTCTTCCACGCGGGCCTTCTTTTCCTTCATTTCGACTTCGGTGGCAGCGCCCACCTTGATCACGGCAACACCGCCGGCCAGCTTGGCCACGCGTTCTTGCAGTTTTTCACGGTCGTAGTCGGAAGTGGCTTCTTCGATTTGCACGCGCACTTGTTTGACGCGGGCTTCGATGTCAGCAGCAGCGCCAGCACCGTCGATGATGATGGTGTTTTCTTTGCCCACTTCGATGCGCTTGGCGGAACCCAGGTCAGCCAGTGTGACTTTTTCCAGGGTCAGGCCGATTTCTTCTGCGATCACCTTGCCGCCGGTCAGGATGGCGATGTCTTCCAGCATGGCCTTGCGACGGTCACCAAAGCCAGGGGCCTTGACTGCCACTACCTTCAGGATGCCGCGGATGGTGTTGACCACCAGCGTAGCCAGGGCTTCGCCTTCGACGTCTTCTGCAATGATCAGCAGCGGACGGCCCGCCTTGGCCACTTGCTCCAGGGTCGGCAGCAGGTCACGGATGTTGCTGATTTTCTTGTCGAACAGCAGCACGAAGGGGTTGTCCAGCAGCGCTGCTTGTTTTTCCGGATTGTTGATGAAGTAGGGCGACAGGTAGCCACGGTCAAACTGCATGCCTTCGACGACGTCGAGTTCGTTTTGCAGGGACTTACCGTCTTCCACGGTGATGACGCCTTCTTTACCAACCTTGTCCATTGCGTTGGCAATGATTTCGCCGATCGACACGTCGCTGTTGGCGGAAATGGAACCCACTTGGGCGATTTCCTTGGACGTGGTGGTGGGCTTGGAAGCCTTCTTCAGTTCGGCGATCAGGGCTTCCACAGCCTTGTCGATACCGCGCTTCAGGTCCATGGGGTTCATGCCGGCGGCAACGTACTTCATGCCTTCGCGCACGATCGACTGGGCCAACACGGTAGCGGTGGTGGTGCCGTCGCCAGCGTTGTCAGAAGTCTTGGAAGCCACTTCCTTGACCATCTGGGCGCCCATGTTCTGCAGCTTGTCTTTCAGTTCGATTTCCTTGGCCACGGACACACCGTCCTTGGTCACGGTGGGGGCGCCGACCGAGCGCTCCAGTACCACATTGCGGCCTTTGGGGCCCAGGGTGACCTTGACCGCGTTGGCCAGGATGTTCACGCCTTCAACCATGCGTGCACGGGCTTCACCGCCAAAAATTACGTCTTTTGCTGCCATGTTTAGTTCTCCGAGATTCAGTTAAATAGGGTTATCAAAGCCAATCGCGTCGCGATTTACTTCTCAACGACTGCAAACAGGTCGTCTTCTTTCATGACCAGCAGCTCGTCGCCATCGACCTTGACGGTCTGGCCGCTGTACTTGCCGAACAGAACACGGTCGCCCACCTTGACGGTCAGCGCAGCAACTTCACCCTTGTCATTGCGTTTGCCAGGGCCGACGGCCAGCACTTCACCTTGGTCAGGCTTTTCAGCAGCATTGTCAGGAATGTAGATGCCGGAAGCAGTCTTGGTTTCGCTTTCGATGCGCTTAACAATCACGCGGTCTGCCAGAGGACGCAGTTTCATGAGGAATCTCCTTGGTATAGAAACAGTAGTAAGAACACGCCACCAGTCCGGGGACCGGTGGCCGTAAATTCGCGGAAGTGGATGTTAGCACTCCAATCCGTTGAGTGCTAATTCTAAGGGCAATCAACGCGATTTCAAGTCGGCGGGGTGACACTTTTGTGGCGTTTTGAGGTGTCGGTTTTCAGTGATGTCGGTTTGTAGTGAGTTTTGAATTAATTGCACTAAGTTTTGAACTGCCGTGTTCTGTTCCAGACCAACTCGACTGCACGGGATCATTGCAGTAGGATTGAATCCTACTAACCAAGGAGCTGTTATGCGAACGACTCAACAATTGAGCATCACTCTGCCCAACGACATGGCGGACGTGGTGAAAACTAAGGTTCGATCTGGCGAATACGCCAGCGAAAGCGAGGTGATCCGGGATGGCCTGCGGGCGCTGATGACCAGGGATAGGGTCGTTGAAAACTGGCTGCTAAACCAGGTAGGCCCTGCCGTTGACGCGTTGAAGGCTGATCCGTCGATAGCCGTCACGCTTGACCAGGTGCGCACCCGTTTGGCCGCCGAGCATGGCAAGGCACGATGAGTTACCGGGTCGTTTTCAGTCCGCAAGCGGAAGAACAGCTTGTCGAGCTGTACCACTACATTGCCAATGCAGCATCACCCGCTATCGCCGTTCGATACACCGAGGCCATCGTGAGCTACTGCGAGAGCTTGCGCATGGTTCCACTGAGTGGCGCCAAACGTGATGATGTGCGGCCTGGCCTGCGCATTACAAACTACAGGAAACGGACTGTGATCGCCTTTCATGTCAGTGCGGAGCAAATCGCCATCGTCGGCGTTTTCTACGGTGGACAGGATTACGAAACGATCCTGCAAGACGATCTGGACAACAACCTGGGACATTGAGCCGCCATGACTATTACCTCGGAAGAAGCCAAGAAGGCGCTGCAGGCAAATGGGCTAAGCATTGCTCAGTTTGCGAAAACATTTGGATTTAACGTCCACCTTGTTTATGCGGTGCTGGCCGGCAAGAACAAAGCCAGCCGTGGCGAGAGTCATCGAATAGCGGTTGCTTTGGGGCTGAAACCCAAGCCATCCGGCGAGCAAGGCAACGCGCAGGGCACAGCGTGGCATGGTGTGGCAGGGCGTGCAGCCCGATCCGGCTTGGTGCTTGCCCGCGGGCCTGGGTGAACTGGCGCAACTTTGCGTTAAACACTGTACCCCGGGAATACAATTGCGCGGCTTTGGCCTGGCTGGATTGTGTGTGGGAAGGGCGCTATGTCCTCTGCGCCGCTGGTCGCTATGGCCTTGGGCGCTCCCTTTTCCTTCAATCTGCGATGCCATGAGTCTGAAAAAATTGGCCCAAAGCCTGGGTTTGTCTCCGACCACGGTGAGCCGGGCGCTCAATGGCTACCCTGAAGTCAATGCGCGGACCCGGCAGCTGGTGCTGGAGGCGGCAGGGCGCTATGGCTATCACGCCAATCCGACCGCCCGGCGCCTGGCGCTGGGCCGCACCGACACCATTGGCTGGGTTTATCCGCTGGACTCGCCCTTGATCAGCGATGCGAGTTTTCTTCAAACCATTGCCGGGGTAACCGAGCGGCTGGCGCAGGAAGGTATTGATTTCCACCTCATTGCGGCGCGCCCCGGGGCCGAGTTGGGCACCTATGAGCGGCTGGTCCAGGGCCGTCTGGTGGATGGTCTGGTGGTGGCCCATACGCGGGTAGAGGATGCGCGAATTGACTATCTGCATGGACAAGGTTTTCCGTTTGTGGCCTATGGTCGCACGCAAGCGCCGAGTGCCAGCCATAGCTGGTTTGACCTCGATAACGCATGCGGCGCACAGCTTGCGGTGGACCATCTGGTGGCCCTGGGGGTTCGCGAAATTGCTTATCTGTACGACGATTTGGCGCTGAATTTTTCATTTCAGCGTTTGCAGGGCTTCCGGCACGCCATGGCGCAGCATGGCCTGGAGCTGCCCGAGGCATGGGTCCGCGCTACCGGTGACGCACGCCGCAGCGGCTATGACGCCGCGCGGGCCTTGCTGCAGCTGGCGCCGCGCCTGCAAGCCCTCATTGTCGATAACCGTCTGGCGGGCATTGGCGCTTTGCATGCGGCGGCGGACTGTCGTTTGTCTGTCGGGCAGGATTTGCAGGTGGTGATTTTTGGAGGCGTGCCGCCTGACACCATCGTCGCCAGTCCGGCAGTGATTGCCGTTGAACTTTCGTCGGCAGCGCGGATCGGGGCGCAGCTTGCCGAACTTGTCATGCACGCCGTGCACACCCCCACAGCACCCGCCCGCCAAACGCTGTGGCGACCGCGCATCGTCGCACCGACCACGCCCTGATTTGAAACGCAAACCGGTCGGCGCTGCGCCTTGCCGGTGTTGCGCCAAGCCACTTTGCGCCGCAGCAAGCGGCGCTTATCGACACGTGTAGCCAAGCTTGTGGTCTCGTCCATCAGGATAAATACTTGATTGACATCAAAATTCAAATCGCTTTGAATCGCTGCCAAGCCGCTTTTTGTCGAATTTTCGCTGCAACCTCAAATTCAAAGCGCTTTGAGGTCGGTGGCAGGCTGGCTGCCTGCCGTGGCGCTTCACGGTCGGTGGTGCCGGCCTTGCCGGATGAACAGAAGGGCTATAGCGCTGTTTGAAGTTGGTGTTTACCAACAAAACTCAGGAGATATTTGATGCGATTGAAACATCTGCGCTGCACTGCGGCCGTTGCGCTGCTGCTGGGCACTGGCTCGGTGGCTTGGGCGGACGACATGGCCGCAGCCAACAACGCGGCGACCGACGCCGCCGCTAATGCGGCGCTGACGCAAAAGATCAAGGATGTTATTGGTTTGGACTTTTTTGGTTATGCACGCGGCGGCTATTACGATGCCGCGAGCAATGCGCAGGTGGGACAGTACCAACTTGGCGGCGACCTGCAGCATTACCGCCTCGGCAACGAGGGCGACAACTATGCCGAGTTCGGCATGCGCAAAAAAATCGACCTGGGTGGTGGTCTGCAGTGGGGTATTACGTACCAGCCCAAGATTTATAACGGCACCAGCGGCACTGCGCAGATTTACAGCGAACTCTCCGGTCTCGAGTTCGACCCCGGCATGAAGCTGTGGGCGGGTCAGCGCTACCACCGGATTCAGGACGTTCATATCCTGGACAACTGGGTCATGCAAGATGGCGACAACTATGGCGCCGGCGCTGACGACATCCAGCTCGGGCGCCTGGCCAAACTCAATCTGAGCCTGTCGACGCAAGGCAATTCGGACAACCAGAACAACCAGTCCAACGCCGCGCGCCGCTTCAACTTCCAGTTACACGATTTGCCAACCAATGCCGGCGGCAAGCTGACGATTACCGGCGCCGTGCTGAATGGCAACTTTGCCATCGGTCCAGCCGGCAGTGCCTTCGGCCTGCTGCACAACCAGGAACATTTCATTTTGCCGGGCATGAACAACGCGCTGTTCCTGCAGACTTCGTCGGGCCATGCCGGTATCACGGGCGAGTTTTACAACCTCGACACCCCCGACGGCAGCGCGCTGGCGGGGGCCACACAAAGCCGCATCGTGGACACGGTGGATTGGCAGTTTGGCAAGTTGGGCGGCCAGGCCGTGGTCGGCTACCAGACCATAACGCCGAGCAATGCGGTAACCGGCAAAGACCTGTCCCTGGGCGGGCGGCTGAGCTACGGTCTGGCCCGGAACACCAAGCTGCTGGCGGAAGTCGGCCTGACCTCGCGTGATGTCGCCGGCACTGCCACGCAACAGTTGAACAAGGAAACACTGGCACTGGCGTTTGCGCCGAACACCGATTTCTGGAACCGACCGGAATTCCGTATTTATGCCAGCTGGTTCAACTGGAATAGCGCTGCGGCGCTGGCCAATATGAGCACCTTTGGCGTCAATAACGCGACCAGCGCCACCACCTTCGGCATGCAAATGGAAGCCTGGTGGTGATGGGCGCCTGCCGCCACCGATTTGTACCTGGCACCTTAGCGTGTCGCCGGCTGGGCCTGTATGGCCTGGCCGCAACCCATTAACACCATGAAACACCAATACAAGCTCCTCCTACGCGCCGCCTTGGGCGCCATCGCCCTGGTCCTCGGCAGCAGCGTGGCTGCCGCAGCAACGCTCACCATTTCGTGTGGCTCGGTCGGACCCGACTTCGAGTTTTGCAAAAAAGCCGCGCAAACCTGGTCCAAGCAGACCGGCAATGAGGTCAAACTGTTTAACGCGCCACAGTCGTCGACCGACACGCTGGGCCTGATCCGTCAGATGCTGTCGGCCAAGAGTGCGGAGGTCGATGTGTTTGCGGTCGACGTAGTCTGGCCCGGCGTGCTGGCCGATGACCTGGTTGATCTCAAGCCCTATAGCAAAGGTGCCGAGGCGCGGCATTTTTCCGCCATTGTGGCGAACAACACGGTCGACGGAAAATTGCTGGCCATGCCCTGGTTCGCCGATGCAGGTCTGCTTTATTTTCGCAAGGACTTGCTGGACAAATACGGTTTGAAGCCACCGACGACCTGGGCCGAGTTGAGTGAGCAGGCCAAGCAGGTGCAAGACGGTGAGCGCGCCGCCGGTAACAAGGGGATGCAGGGTTTTGTGTTTCAGGGCAAGGCCTACGAGGGACTGGGCTGCAATGCGCTGGAGTGGATTAACAGCTACAACGGTGGCAGCGTGGTCGAGCCGGATGGCAAGATTTCCATCAACAACCCCGGTGCCCTTGCCGCACTCACCATGGCGCACAGCTGGATCGGCACGATTGCGCCGCAAGGCGTACTGAACTACGGCGAAGAAGACGCGCGTGCCGTGTTCCAGAAGGGGGAAGCCGTATTCATGCGCAACTGGCCCTACGCTTGGGGCCTGTCACAGGCAAAGGACAGCGTCATCGCCGACAAGGTTGGCATTGCGCCACTGCCCGCCGGCAGTGCCGAGGGCCATCCGGCGGCGACCCTGGGGGGCTGGAGTCTGGCCGTGTCCAAGTACTCGAAAAACCCGGCGCTGGCGGCGGCGTTTGTGATGTACCTGACCAGCAGCGAGGTTCAGAAGGACCGCTCCATCAACGGTTCCTACAACCCGACGCTGACGGATTTGTACAAAGACCCTGAAGTGCTGATTAAGAACCCGTTCTATCGGCGCCTGTACAAAGTGTTCACCAATGCCGTGCCGCGTCCAGCCACTGCGACCGGGGCCCGGTACCCGGAGGTCTCCAACGCCTTCTGGCATGCGGTGCACGATGTGCTGTCGGGCAAGAAAGACGCCAAGCCGAGCTTGGCCGAACTCGAGGGCAAGCTCAAGCAAATTCGCCGGGGTGAGACCTGGCAGTGAACGGGTGCCATGGAAAAGCCGGGTCGGCGGCGCCGACCCTGCGTGCAGGGCTAAAACTTATAGCCCACGCCAAGCGACAGCATGTTGACAACGTATTTGTCGGAAAAGTGGGCGCCCAGGTAGTCGTGGTTCGAGTTGTCGAAGGTGTTTTGCACCAACTCGGTCTGAACGAACATGTGCTTGCTGGTGAAGTATTGCGCACCGAGGCCATAGGCGCTGCCTTGGATCGGATTGCCACCGCCAAATGTGGTTCGGGCAAAAACGCCAGCCAGCTTGCCATAAATAAAGAGTTTGTCGCTGGCGAAGATGCCGGGTGCCAGGTAAAGCGTGTTCATGTCCTGGATCGTGACCAGTTCACCGGTGGGAATAAAGGTGCCAATCAGCAGGCCTTGGCCGAGGGTTGAGAGTCCTACCGTCAGCGCGGTTTTCGCGCTCAGGGCTTGCGCATATTGGAGCTGTATTCCAAGTGTGTTGGAATGCGCTGTGATGCCGCTGGAGCCGGAGGCCGCTCCTATCGTCGCGGTGGAGTCGATGGAATTGCCAGAGGCATTCAGATTGACGGCAATACTGAAACCTTGCATATCGGCCGACTGGGCCCAGGCCGGGCTGCTGCACAGCAGCCCGGTGGCCAGTAACAGCGCCAGCACGCCGCTTGCGCATGGCGCCTGCGGGGCGCCGCGGCGGGCGTGAGTTTGCGAGCGCAAGTTGGGCGAGCGAGGGGAGGGCGAGAGAGGCGTGGTTGGTAAGCTGGCCATGATCAAAAAGGAGAAACAGTCGATTGTGGTTGTGCCCTGCAGAAACGCCTATCCCCCAAATGGGTGAAACGCAGCAAAATCGTTGCTGGCGGGTGGGGCGCTGTGCGGGCAACGCAGAGCATAGGCGCCCGCGCCACATGGTGCGCCGGACTTGGTTCGTACAGGTCTATGCCGCCTGATCCGTTGCCGGCACGGCGTGTTACTGGCCGACCGTCCGTTCCACCATTTTTTCGCGCAGGTTGTTGTTGCCAGAGAGATCCAGGGCGTCGCGCAATGTTTTGGGGCCATCGGTTTTGGACGCATCGGCTTTTGCCGCAGTGTCGGTTTTGCTCGCACCACTGTCGATTACCGTGACATTGCCGCCGTTAACCGCTTCGGCCTTGCTTCCGCTGGGGCAAATTTGATCGGTGTAGATGACGCCATGCGGTCCGTTGCACTTTTTCAGTTTGCCTGCTGTGTTCAAGGCGCTGTCAGCGGCGGCATTGCGCGGTGCCAGCGGCTGGTTGTCCCTGATGCTGCCATTGTCGAAGCGGATTGAGGTCACAGCGGGACCGGCCGGGCGCAGCAAGTCCTGCACCCAGGCGTCATTGCGGTGGCGCCAGCCGGTGCTGCCAAGCACCAGCGTGGCGAGGCCGATCAGGAGGTAGTGAAAGGGTTTCATGGGCGTAACGGCTTCTATCGGGTGACGGATGACAAACTATTTTGCGCTGCGGGCCCTGGTTGGCGTCAGACGGTGGCCAGCAAATCCTGGCAGTGAATTTGCGCGTTGTCCAGATCCAGGTCTTGCAGTGCCTGTTCCAACAGTTCCAGCGTGGCTGGCGGCAGTCCTTCCAGCGAGGCGCGGATGCGGGCGAAAACTTCCAGTGCCTGCAAGTCGCCAGCGCGCAGCAGGGAGGCCAGTTGTTGCAGGTCCTGGCGTTGCGCTGTCTGCCCCGCAGCGGCGGGCGATGACGGGGTCGGGCTCAGCAGCATGATTGCGCTTTGCAACAGTGGCCGGGTGCGGGCGATCGCCTGTTCCAGTTCGGTCGCTTGTGGTTCGGCTTGCAGTGCCGCGCCTGAGCCCTTGCAGACCAGTTCGATGCGGCTGGCCAGGTCCGCCAGTTCGGTCGCGCCCAGCAGGCGGGCGGTGGATTTGAGCGTGTGCATCTGCATGCGGGCCTGCTGCGGCGCGGTGGCGCAATGGCGCCGGTAGTCGGCCACACAAGGGTTGAGCATGGACAGGAACTCCTGCGCCGAGCGCAGGTACAGCGACTGCATGCCGGACATGCGTGCCAAGGCACCGCGCAAATCCAGTCCGGCCACTTCCGGCAGCGCGCTGCGGGCGCTGGTCCGGTCCGGCGCCGTTGCGCTTGCACTGGCAGTGCTGGCAGCACTGGCAATGCCGCCGCTGCTGCTGCCAGCGCGGCTGCGGCGCGGTACGTAGCGGCTGTGCAGGAGCAGGGTCTGAACCAGCTCGCTCAGGTCAAAGGGTTTGCCTACATGCTCGTTCATTCCAGCGGCCAGGCATTCTTCGCGGTCACTGGCCATGGCATTGGCGGTCATGGCGATGATGGGCAGCTCGCGCAAGCCGAGTTGTTCGCGTATCGCCCTGGTGGCGGCAAATCCATCCATGACGGGCATCTGGATATCCATCAACACCGCATCAAACTGCGGATTGGCGCTGGCCACCGCATTCACGCCCTGGCGTCCATTGGCAGCCAGGGCCACCTGGGCGCCCTCGGAATTGAGCAGCTCCTCGGCCACCTGCTGATTCAGCAGATTGTCTTCCACCACCAGAATGCGCATGCCTTCGAGCTGGCGCGCGCTCGAGCGATCGCGTTTGCGCAGGCGGAATTCGGAGGTCGACAAGGCCAGCGTGGCTTCCTGCAGCATCGACGCGGTGACCGGCTTGACCAGAAAACCATCGAGCAGTTTCTGCTCCTCCGGGGTGCGTTGCTCGAGGGTGTCACGGCCATTGCCGGACACCATCACGATGACGGGTTGTGGCAGCTGTTCCTGCTGGTACCAGCGACGGATCTGTTCGGCGCTCTGCCAACCGTCCATGCCGGGCATCTGCCAGTCCAGATAGATGGTGTCAAAGGCGTGCCCGGGCCCCCTTCCTTGTAAGCACTGCAAGGCTTCCTCGCCGCTGCTGGCCAGCTCGGTTGACCAGCCCCAGAAGCGGGTCATTTGTGCCATGCTGTTGCCGGCAATCGGGTTGTCGTCGACCACCAGTACGCGGCGCAGCGGCGTATCGGCGCCGTGCTGCGCACCGGGGGCTGCCGGCGCGTCTTCGCTGCTGCCCAGTTCAATGCTGAAGCTGAATGTGCTGCCCTGACCGGGTGCGCTTTGCACTTGCAGCGTACCGCCCATCAATTCAACCAGCCGTTTACTGATCGACAGACCCAGACCGGTGCCGCCAAATTTGCGCGTGGTCGACGATTCGGCCTGCGAGAAGCCGTCAAAAATGCGCTGCAGGTGTTCGCTGGCGATGCCAATGCCGGAGTCCTGCACCGCGAATTCGATGCGCACCTGCTGTTGCAGGCGCTGTTTCATGCGCACCGAAATCAGCACTTGCCCGGCAGCAGTGAACTTGATGGCGTTGCCGCCCAGATTGGTCAGCACCTGCTGTAGCCGCATGCTGTCGCCCAGCAGTACCGGCGGCAACTGCGGATCGATGTCGAACACCAGGTCCAGCGCCTTGGTGCCGACATTCGAGGACAGGATCACGGACAGGTCGCGCAGCAGTTTGTCGAGCCGGAATGGCTGCAGGTCCAGCACCATCTTGCCGGCTTCGACTTTGGAGAAGTCCAGAATGTCATTGATCAGGCTGAGCAGCGAGCGCGAGGCATGGTCGATCTTGCTGGCGTAGTCAAACTGCTGCGCGTTGAGTGACGTTTTCTGCAGCAGCATGGCCATACCGCGAATGGCGTTCATCGGGGTGCGGATTTCGTGGCTCATATTGGCCAGGAACTGGCCCTTGGTCTGGGTTGCCAGTTCGGCCCGGGCGCGGGCTTCTTCCAGCGACTTTTCGTACTGCTTGTTGTCCGTGATGTCTTGCAGGATGCCGGTGAGCAGGCTGGTTTTTCCCTGCACCTGAGTGGCAACGCAGGTCATGCGGATGTCAATGCGTTTGCCCTGGGCGGTATCGGCGTGCAGCTCCAGATCAAAGCCCTGGCCCTGCTCGGTGGCGAGCGCCAATGCGGCGTTCATGCTTTGCCGTGATTCTGGTGTCAGCAGTTGGGCCAGTGCCGGCATGCTGGGGCTGAAGGCTTCCGGCGTGGTTTCCAGTATGCGGAACATCTCGGCGGTCCAGAACAGTTGCCCGTTCTCCAGGTTCAGCTCCCAGCCACCGACGCGGGCAATGCGCTGCGAGGCTTCGAGCAACTTGGTGCTGGTGAGCAGCTTTTCCTGGGCTTGCTTTTGCGCGGTGATGTCGATACGGATGGCGACATACTTTTCAATTTTTCCGTCGTCGCCAATAAAGGGCGCAATCATGCTGTCGACCCAGTAGAGCGCGCCATGTTTGTTGCGGTTGCAAATTTGTCCGTGCCAGGGTTGTCCGGCCGCAATGGTGGTCCACATATCGATCCAGAATTCTTTCGGATGCAGTCCGGAATTGACGATGCTGTGGTTGCTGCCTATCAACGCTTCACGCGGGTAGGCGCTGATGCGGACAAAGCCATCATTGACATGGGTGATGGTGCCGCGGCTGTCGGTTTCCGAGACGATGGCATGGGCATCCACGGTGGACATCAGCGCGCGGGATTTTTGCAGGGCGCTGCGCAATTTCTGGGCGGCACGGCGCTCGGCCGTAATGTCGGTTTCCACGGCGACAAAACCAGCGTATTGGCCGGTTTCGGTGTGCAAGACCTGGATGTCCATGTCAAGCCAGTAATCGGAGCCATCGGCGGCATGGCTGCGCATTTGGGTGCGCACATCTTTACCACTGCTAAGGGCGCTGCGCACGCGTTGCAGCGCTTCGGGGTCGGCCACTTCGGTATTGCGCAGGGCGCTCGGCTTGCGCCCCAGGGCCTGGGCCAGGCTGAAGCCGGAAATCTTGCTGAAGGCGTCGTTGGCCCAGACGATTTCGTTGTTTTCGTTGGCGATGAGGACCGAGTTGTTGGTGCGTTGCAGCGCCTTCGCCAGGCGCTGGTTTTCCGATGCAATCCGCTGCGATTGCTGCAAGGCATTGTCACGCCCGCGGGTCAGCAGCCAGATCGACAGCGATACAAACAGCGTCAGCAGCAGCAGCGCGCTGCCAACCCGGACTGGGCGCAGGGCGCCGCGGCCGGCTTCGAATTCGGCGCTGCTGTAGGCGCGCAGGCGAAACTGGTGGCCGTGGATCAGCAAGTCGGTGCTGCTGGTGAAACGCGAATTGTGCGGCACAGCGTCGTCGGCAGCGGCAGACCGGCCGGGCTGCAGGCGGGAATCGAACAGCACCGTGGCAGCGCCCGGGGTTTGCAGATCGAGCAACTCGAATTCGCTGTTGCCGGCGGCTATGGGCTGCACCTTGGACACCAGGTCTTTCAGGACAATCGTGGCGTAGGCAATGGTCAGCAGGCGGGCGCTTTCGCCCGGGCGCTGGGCAGCGCCGGCGTCGGCCTGGTAGATCGGACGAAAGTAGATTACGCCTTTGTCGGCGACGCCGTTCAGTGGTACCAGGGCGATGGTGTCTGAAAGCACTGCCTGGCGGCGCTGGAGGGCCGCTTCGATGGCGCGCCTGCGCACTGGTTCGGCGCCAATGTCGAGTCCGACAACAGACTGGTTGTTGGTTTTGGACGCCGTGTGGCGGACCACATACAGGGGCGACTCCTGGCCTGCACCATGAATGGAAAATTGGCGATCGTCCTCGGATTGCAGGCGTGCGACAAAGCGGCCCAGCGCGGTGCGCGGCACCGACTCGATCACGCCAAAACTGCGCACGCCGGGAAACACGCCCGGAATGTCCATGGCGTTCCAGAAATTGTGGAACCTGTGGCGTTCCACTTTGCTGTCGGCAGCGTACAGGCCGGCGATGGCATTCAGGCCGTCCAGTGGCTGGCTGAAGCGGGCGTTCAGCTCAATTGCCAGTTTTTCGGCGTGGTGTTCAAAGCGCTCCTGGCCGTCCGCGTGTTCTTTTTTGTAGGCCCAGAGGGTTGCGCCGCCGGTGATGGCCATGCCGATGGCAAAGGCGAGGAGGGTCCAGGTCAGGGACTGAATGCCGCGGCGCGGGTCCCCGCGCCAGCTTGGCCGGGGCAGTGCCGGGGTGCCGTTCAGGCGGGTAAAGCGCCACAGCAATAGCGGCGCCGAAATCAGGGTCAACAAGCCCACGTCCAGGGCCGCGCCCAGGGTTTCGGAGGCGTGTGGCGCCATCTCCGGCAACACCAGCATGACAACGGCTTCACTCAGGCCGACTACGACCAGGATCTCGAACAGCAGTCGTACTAACTTAGATTCAATCGGAGCCTGCGGCATTGCCTTCCCTTGTCTGGCAGATGGCGCGGCACGGGGAACACGCCGCTGCAGCGCACATCGCCATCTGAATGCCGACTTTACGCGAAATTGTCCATAGGCATACAGAGGTGCAGATTGTTCGCTGAATGACTTTGTGAGGGACAATGGCGGTCTATGCATCCAAAAGCCCTTCTGGACGCCTGCGCCGAACTGGTCAGGCTCACGCTCAAATTTGAACACCCTGCCGACGCTACCGTGTCGCGCTTCTTCCGTGACAACCGTGGCCTGGGGCCGCGCGAACGCGCTACCCTGGCCGAAACGGTCTATACCGTGTTGCGGAAAAAGTTGCTGTTTGACCATCTGGCGCCCTCGGGCAGTGGCCCGAAAGAGCGGCGCCTGGCGATTCTGGGCTTTTACGGCCCGGGCGACTTTTTGCGCAGTGCCTTGACGGACCAGGAAAAGAACTGGCTCGACCAATGCGAAAAAGTCGACCCTGCGGACCTGATGGAACGCCACCGCCACAACCTGCCAGAGTGGCTGGTGCAACCGCTCAAGGAGCAGTTGGGCGACGAATTCTGGCCCCTGGTAGATAAGCTGAACCTTGGCGCCGGACTGGATTTGCGCGTCAATGACTTCAAGGCCAAGCGCGCCGATGTGCAAAAAGAATTGGCCAAGGTCGGCATCAAGGCGGAGCCGACGCCGTACTCGCCGCTGGGCTTGCGCATTGCCGGCAAGCCGGCACTGAACAAAAACGAAGCCTTTCTGCGCGGCGAATTCGAGGTACAGGACGAAGGCTCGCAACTGCTGGCGATGCTGGTGGATGCCAAACGCGGCGAAATGGTGGTGGATTTCTGTGCCGGCGCCGGCGGCAAGACCCTGGCCCTGGGCGCGGCCATGCGCAGCACCGGGCGCCTGTATGCATTTGATACCTCGGCGCACCGGCTTGATTCGTTCAAGCCGCGCATGGCACGCAGCGGCTTGTCGAATGTGCACCCGGCGGCCATTGCCCATGAACGGGATGACCGTGTCAAACGCCTGAGCGGCAAGATTGACCGGGTGCTGGTGGACGCCCCCTGTAGCGGACTCGGCACCCTGCGCCGCAACCCGGACCTGAAGTGGCGCCAGGGATTGCAGGCAGTGGCCGAACTGGCGGCCAAGCAGACCGCCATTTTGGAAAGTGCGGCGCGCCTGGTGAAGTCGGGCGGGCGCCTGGTGTATGCCACCTGCAGTGTGCTGCCGCAGGAGAACGAGGCCATTGCCGAAGCCTTTTCACTGGCCCATCCGGATTTCGTGCCGATGCCGGCGGGCCCCTTGCTGGAGAGTCTGAAAGTGGCCCAGGCCGCCAGCCTGTGCAGCGGTGGCGAAGACGGGCAGAAATATTTGCGGCTGTGGCCCCATCGCCATGCGACCGATGGCTTCTTTGCGGCAGTTTGGCAACGCAAGTGAGGCCAACCGTTCGCTGCTGGGGGGAATCACCTACCGCTGTGGGGATTGGCCCCGCATAGAATCGATTCCTGACTATCTAACGAGAGAAGAGTTGCATGTTGCTGATTCCTGAATCGGTTGTGGTGAACGCAGCCATTGACTGGCTGGCCCACGGTGTTTTGAACCTGGCCTGGTGGCAGGTGGTGCTGGTCACGCTGCTGCTGACGCATGTGACCATGATCAGCGTGACGGTGTTTTTGCACCGCCACCAGGCCCATCGGGCACTGGATCTGCATCCGTCGATTGCGCATTTTTTCCGTTTCTGGCTCTGGCTGACCACTGGCCAGGTGACTAAGGAGTGGGCCTCGATTCACCGCAAGCACCACGCCAAATGTGAACAGGCCGAAGATCCGCACAGTCCGCACGTCTATGGCATCAAGAAGGTGCTGTTGCAGGGCGCCGAGCTGTACCGGGCCGAATCGATGAACCGCGAGACCATGGCGCGCTATGGCCATGGCACACCGAATGACTGGCTCGAGCGCAATTTGTACACGCGTTTTTCCTGGCAGGGCATCGGTCTGATGCTGATTCTCGACCTGTCCCTGTTTGGTGCCGCCGGCCTGAGCGTCTGGGCAGTGCAGATGGCCTGGACGCCAATCATGGCGGCGGGCATTATCAACGGCGCCGCGCACTACTGGGGCTATCGCAATTTTGAAGCGCCGGACGCCAGCACCAACATCTGCCCCTGGGGCATTCTGATTGCCGGCGAAGAGTTGCACAACAACCACCACACCTATCCCACGTCGGCCAAATTGTCGGTCAAGCCCTATGAGTTCGATATCGGCTGGATGTATATCCGGCTGCTGCAAATGGCCGGCCTGGCCCGGGTGAAGAAGACCCCGCCCAAGGCCGCCTATGGTGAAATTCGCCCGGTGGCAGATGAAAAGACACTCGAAGCGCTGATCGCCAACCGCTATGAAATCATGGCCTCCTATGCCAAAGGAGTGCGCAAGGCGGCGCGCATTGAGCTGATTTCGATCAAGGCGCGCAGCGATGTGGCGCTGATCCAGGCAACCAAGCGCTGGCTGCACCGTGACCAGGAGCTGGTGCCGGCCTCGGCCGCGGTAGAACTGGTCAAGTTGCGTGCTGCCTGCCCGGTGCTCGACAAGCTGGTGGTGATGCGTGAGGAGTTGCGCCAGCTGTGGCTCAACACCAGCGTTTCGCGCGACCAGCTGACGCAGGATCTGCAGAACTGGTGCCATCGGGCCGAAGCCAGCGGCATCGCCATGCTGCAGGACTTTTCCCTGAAGCTGCGGGCGGCACACGCTTGAGCTGATACATCTGGCAGACATGAAAAAGCCCGCGTAAGCGGGCTTTTTCAATGGAAGAAAACCGAAGCTTATTTCAGCTTCATTTCCTTGTAGTCCACATGCTTGCGAGCCTTGGGATCAAATTTCTTGATCAACATTTTCTCGGGCATGGTCTTCTTGTTCTTGCTGGTGGTGTAGAAGTGACCGGTGCCAGCTGTAGATTCCAGCTTGATTTTTTCGCGTCCGCCTTTGGTTGCCATGGTGCTCTACTCCTTAAGCTTGGCCACGTGCGCGCAAATCGGCGAGCACAGAGTCGATACCGTTCTTGTCGATCAGACGCAGACCGGCGTTGGAAATGCGCAGGCGAACCCAGCGATTTTCCGACTCGACCCAGAAACGGCGGTATTGCAGGTTCGGCAGGAACCGGCGCTTGGTTTTGTTGTTGGCGTGGGAAACATTGTTCCCGACCATCGGGCCTTTGCCCGTTACTTGACATACGCGTGCCATATGGACACTCCGATCAAAACAGCCACAGCACCAGATCTGCTGTGACCTCACCTCGCCAAAAAGGGTGGCGGTAACCCGTATCGCTGCCAGCTAAGAGCAGCAAAGCCGACGATTATAGCCCTAAATTGGACGCGTCTTATTCCTGTTCCAGAAAACGCTGGGCGTCGAGTGCCGCCATGCAGCCGGTGCCGGCACTGGTAATGGCCTGGCGATAGACGTGATCGGCAACGTCGCCAGCGGCAAACACCCCCGGCACGCTGGTCATGGTGGCAAAGCCATTGAGGCCGCCGCGGGTGACCAGGTAGCCGCCATTCATCTCGAGCTGGTTCTGGAAAATTTCGGAATTCGGCGCATGGCCGATGGCAATAAAGCAGCCCTTGAGGGTCAGCTCTTCGGTGCTGCCGTTGTTCACGTCTTTCAGGCGAATGCCGGTAACGCCGGAGGCGTCGCCGAGCACCTCGTCAAGGGTGCGGAAAGTTTTCAGCACGATCTTGCCAGCGGCCACTTTGTCATTCAGCTTGTCGATCAGAATGGCTTCGGCTTTGAACTTGTCGCGCCGGTGCACCAGGTAGACCGTGTTGGCAATGTTGGACAGATAGAGCGCTTCTTCCACGGCGGTATTGCCGCCGCCGACCACGCAGCAAACCTCGTTGCGGTAGAAAAAACCGTCGCAGGTGGCACAGCCCGAGACGCCACGGCCCATGAAGGCGGTTTCCGATGGCAGGCCCAGGTATTTGGCGGAGGCGCCGGTGGACACAATCAGGGTGTCGCAGGTGTATTCCTCGCTGTCGCCCTTGAGTGTGAAGGGGCGCTTGCTCAGGTCGACCGACTGGATGTGGTCAAACACAATATTGGTTTTAAAGCGTTCGGCGTGTTCCAGGAAGCGTTGCATCAGGTCCGGGCCCTGCACGCCGTTCACGTCGGCCGGCCAGTTGTCGACTTCGGTGGTGGTCATGAGCTGGCCACCCTGGGCCATGCCGGTAATCAGCAGGGGCTCGAGATTGGCGCGTGCGGCATAAACGGCGGCGGTGTAGCCAGCGGGGCCGGATCCCAGGATCAATACCTTGGCGTGTTTGGTGGTGGACATGAATGCTTTCGAACAGGTTGGGGGCAGGGTGCGGCGGATTCCAGAGCAATCCGAAACCGCTAATCCGAACCGCGATTGTAAGAAAAATAGCTGCGTTGCCGCTTCGGGCCGCCAGTGTCGGTGGCTTGCGGTAAGCTTGCACACTGATTTCGCAAATGACTTACTCGATCCACACCCTCCAGTCTTCACCCGCACCAACACCCCCCTCGGGTCTGGTGCGTTTTGCCAATGAAATAGCCTTGCTGCTGGGCTTTCTCGCGCTGGCGCTGTGGTTGCTTGCCTTGGTGAGCTATTCGGCGCAGGATCCGGCCTGGTCCACCTCGGGCGTGGGCCTGGCGGTGGTCAATCGGGGCGGCAGTTTGGGTGCCTGGATCGCCGACATGAGTTATTTCTTGTTCGGCTTCTCGGTCTGGTGGTGCGTGGCGGTGGCGCTGCGCGTCTGGCTGGCCCTGCTGGCACAGCGTTTGCGCGGTGATATGGACGCCAGTGCGCCAGGCTCGGCACCGCAAAAAAAAGATGTCTGGCACCGGCTGAGTTTCTGGCTGGGTTTGGTGATGCTGGTGTATGGCAGCGTTACGCTGGAGTGGACCCGGCTCTACCGCTTTGAATTCTGGCTGCCGGGCGGCCACAGTGGCGGTGTGCTGGGCTATTTGCTGGGGCCGCTGGCGGTGCGCTGGTTCGGTTTTTCCGGCTCCGGCCTGGTGGCAATTGCGCTGGCCGTCTATGGTTGTGCCCTGGTGTTTGGTTTTTCCTGGATGCAGGTGGCCGAGCGCATTGGCGCCTGGGCCTTTTCCTTTGTCGAGTCGCAGCGTGAAAAGCGCGAACTGGAAGAAGACCTGCAGATGGGCCAGCAGGCCATGCGTGAGCGCGAAGAAGTAGTGTTTGAAGAGCGCGAAGAAATCGAGGAGCACCACGCCCATGTGCCGCCCGTGATCATCGAAACCCCGGTGCAACCGGAAGTGCCGCAAAGCACCCGGGTGGCCAAGGAACGGCAAAAGCCGCTGTTCACCGAAATGCCGGACAGCAAACTGCCCCAGGTGGCGCTGCTGGATGCCGCCTTGCTGCGCCAGGAAACGGTGGCGCCGGAAACGCTGGAAATGACCAGCCGCATGATCGAAAAACGCCTGAAGGACTTCGGCGTCGAGGTGCGCGTGGTGCTGGCCCAGCCGGGTCCGGTGATCACACGCTATGAAATCGAACCGGCGACCGGCGTCAAGGGCTCGCAGATTGTTGGTTTGGCCAAGGACCTGGCGCGCAGCCTGAGTCTGGTGTCGATCCGGGTGGTGGAAACCATTCCCGGCAAAAACTACATGGCGCTGGAATTGCCCAACGCCAAACGCCAGAGCATTCGTCTGTCGGAAATTCTGGGCTCGCAGGTCTATAACGAGGGCCGCTCCATGCTGACCATGGGGCTGGGCAAAGACATTATTGGCAACCCGATCGTGGCCGACCTGGCCAAGATGCCGCACGTGCTGGTCGCCGGTACCACCGGCTCCGGCAAGTCGGTGGGTATCAACGCCATGATTCTGAGCCTGCTCTACAAGGCCGAAGCGCGCGACGTGCGCCTGCTGATGATCGACCCCAAGATGCTGGAAATGTCGGTCTATGAAGGGATTCCGCATTTGCTGGCGCCGGTGGTGACCGACATGCGCCAGGCGGCCCATGGCCTGAACTGGTGCGTTGCCGAAATGGAGCGCCGCTACAAGCTGATGAGCAAAATGGGCGTGCGCAACCTGGCCGGCTTCAACCAGAAGTGGGACGAGGCCAAGGCACGCGGCGAATTTATCTACAACCCGTTCAGCCTGACGCCCGACAGCCCCGAGCCGGTGGAACGCCTGCCGCACATCGTGGTGGTGATCGACGAACTGGCCGACCTGATGATGGTGGTGGGCAAGAAGATTGAAGAGTTGATCGCACGGCTGGCGCAGAAGGCGCGGGCCGCCGGCATTCACCTGATTCTGGCAACCCAGCGTCCGAGCGTGGACGTGATTACCGGGCTGATCAAGGCAAATATTCCGACCCGCATTGCGTTCCAGGTCAGCAGCAAGATCGACAGCCGCACCATTTTGGACCAGATGGGTGCCGAGGCGCTGCTGGGCATGGGCGACATGCTGTACATGCCCAGCGGCACCGGATTGCCGATCCGCGTCCATGGCGCCTTTGTCAGCGATGAAGAGGTGCACCGCGTGGTCAGCTACCTCAAGTCGCAGGGCGAACCCAATTACATCGAAGGCGTGCTCGAAGGCGGCACCGTCGACGGCGAAGACGGGCCCGGTGGCGCCGATGCCCAGGGCGAAAAAGACCCGATGTACGACCAGGCTGTGGAAGTTGTGCTGAAAAACCGCAAGGCCAGCATTTCCCTGGTGCAGCGCCATCTCAAAATTGGCTACAACCGTGCTGCGCGCCTGGTTGAAGAAATGGAAAAAGCCGGCCTGGTCAGTGCCATGAGTGGCAGTGGCCAGCGCGATATTTTGGTTCCCAACCGCAATCCCCCCGCATGAAAAAAATTCTGATTCAGGGCTGCACCGCTCTGTGGCTGTTCGGTCAGGCTGTGGCGGCGCACGCCGATGGCATGCAGGCACTGGAAGGTTTTATTGCCAATGCCCGGGCCGGGCACGCCGAATTCACGCAGGTGGTGACGGCGCCGTCGAAAGACGGCCAGGCGCCGCGCAGCAAGACTTCCAGTGGCACGTTTGATTTTTCCCGGCCCAACCGCTTCCGCTTCGAATACCTCAAGCCCTTTGCCCAGACCATTGTGGCGGATGGCCAGACGCTGTGGCTGTATGACCAGGACCTGAACCAGGTCACGGCGCGCAAGCAGTCTGCGGTATTGAATGCCACGCCGGCGGCGTTGATCGCCTCGGCTGCCAACACCAAAGCCCTGCAGGCCGATTTTGTGCTGGCTGCGGCGCCCGACCAGGACGGCATGGAGTGGGTGCTGGCCACCCCCAAGGCCAAGGACAGCAATCTGCAATCGATCCGGGTGGGCTTTCGCAGCCAGTCGCTGGCGGTGCTGGAAATTTTGGACAGCTTCGGCCAGCGCTCGGTGATGCGTTTTGGCGCCATGCAGACCCGTGCCGCCGCCGATGCGGCCCTGTTTCAATTCAAGCCACCGGCTGGCGCCGACGTGATTCGCCCCTAGGCAGCACGATGGAAAATCTGTTCGCCAGGGAACCCGCGCCACCACTGGCCGAGGCCTTGCGGCCAACGGTGCTGGACGAAGTGATCGGGCAATCGCACTTGCTCGGACCGGGCAAGCCCTTGCGGCTGGCGTTCCAGTCCGGCAAGCCGCACTCGATGATTCTCTGGGGTCCGCCGGGGGTCGGCAAGACCACCCTGGCACGCCTGACGGCGCATGCTTTTGACTGCGCTTTCATTGCGCTGTCGGCGGTGTTCTCGGGGGTGAAAGACATTCGCGCGGCGATGGAGCAGGCGCAGCACAACCTGGCGCAGGGCAAACACACGATTTTGTTTGTTGACGAAATTCACCGCTTCAACAAGTCCCAGCAAGACGCGCTTCTTCCCTATGCGGAAAGCGGCTTGGTGACCTTCATTGGCGCCACCACCGAAAACCCGTCGTTTGAAGTCAACTCGGCTTTGTTGTCGCGGGCCCAGGTCTATGTGCTGCAGTCGCTCAGCGATGACGAATTGAAGCAGCTGCTGGTGCGCGCCCAGCAAAAGGTGCTGGGCGATCTGCAGTTTGACGTGCAGGCGGTGGACACCGTGGTTGGCTACGCCGATGGCGACGCCCGGCGCTTTCTGAACCTGCTGGAACAATGCCAGACCGCCGCTGGCGCGGCTGGCGTCACACACATCGACGCGGCGTTTATTGAAAACGCACTGACGCTGAATGCGCGCCGCTTTGACAAGGGCGGCGACAACTTTTACGACCAGATTTCGGCGCTGCACAAATCCGTGCGTGGCTCGGACCCCGATGCCGCACTGTATTGGCTCGCACGCATGCTCGATGGCGGTGCCGACGCCCGCTATCTGTCGCGGCGCATCGTGCGCATGGCCTGGGAAGACATCGGTCTGGCCGACCCGCGCGCCATGCAGATAGCCAATGATGCGGCGCTGACCTTTGAGCGCCTGGGCGCCCCGGAAGGCGAGCTGGCGTTGGGGCAGGCGGTGATCTATCTGGCTATCGCCGCCAAGAGCAATGCTGGCTATAAGGCCTATAACCAGGCACGCGCCTTTGTCAAGCAGGACAAGAGCCGGGCCGTGCCAGTGCACCTGCGCAATGCACCGACCAAGCTGATGAAAGAACTTGGCCATGGCCACGCCTACCGCTATGCGCATGACGAGCCACACGCCTATGCGGCGGGCGAAAACTACCTGCCCGAAGGCATGCCGGCACCCGGCTGGTACCAGCCGGTGCCACGCGGACTGGAAAGCAAAATTGCCCAGAAAATGGCGTTTTTGCGCCAGCTCGACGCCGACGCAAAGCCAAACTGACAGACCGCTGTCGCGAGGGTAAACCCGGTTCAACGAAGCCTTCCGGGGGCCTGCCGCATGGGTACAATCGCCAGCACCTAAGCGCCACATAACCCACTGTGGCGAGTTTCTTGCTTTAGCGTTGGTAGAGCCCACAAGGCCGAACCGCTTGTCTACAACATCCATATCGCGATGGTTGAATCAGGCGCCGGCCAAAAATCGGAGAAAGTTTTATGGATATTCTGATACAGCAGATCATCAACGGTCTGGTATTGGGCAGCATGTATGCGCTGATCGCGCTTGGCTATACCATGGTGTACGGCATTATCAATCTGATCAATTTCGCCCATGGCGAAGTGATGATGGTTGGCGCCCTGACCAGTTGGTGGACGCTGGAACACTGGCCGGATTCCCTGGCTGGCACGCCGCCCTCACTCAAGTTATTTATTGCTGCAGTGATCGCTTGCGTCTGTGCCGCGGCACTGAATTTCTGCATTGAAAAAGTCGCCTATCGGCCGCTGCGCAACAGCCCCAAGCTGGCGCCCCTGATCACTGCCATCGGCATGTCGATCTTGCTGCAAACGCTGGCCATGATTATCTGGAAGCCCAACTACAAGTCTTATCCGACGCTGTTGCCGAGCACGCCGTTTGATATTGCCGGTGCCGTGATCACACCGACCCAGGTGATGATTCTGGGCGTCACGGCGGTGTCGCTGGGCCTGCTGATGTGGGTCGTCAACTACACCAAGCTGGGGCGCGCCATGCGTGCCACGGCAGAGAATCCGCGCGTTGCCGGACTGATGGGTGTCAAGCCTGACGTGGTGATTTCCGCCACCTTCGTGATTGGCGCCGTGCTGGCGGCGATTGCCGGCGTGATGTATGCATCCAACTACGGCACGGCACAGCATGCAATGGGCTTTTTGCCCGGATTGAAGGCCTTCACGGCAGCGGTCTTCGGCGGTATCGGCAATCTTGCCGGCGCTGTCGTTGGCGCCTTGTTGCTGGGCCTGATCGAGTCGATTGGTGCCGGCTACATCGGCGACCTTACCGGTGGCGTGCTGGGCAGCAACTATTCGGATATTTTTGCCTTCATCGTGCTGATCATTGTGCTGACCTTGCGTCCTTCGGGCCTGCTGGGTGAACGCATTGCCGATCGGGCTTGAGGAGCGGATGCTATGACACAAACCAAAAAAATAGTGATGTTCTTTGTGGTCGGCCTGGCCTTGCTGGTGCTGCCACTGTTTCTGCAGTTGTTTGGCAATGCCTGGGTGCGGATCGCCGACGTGGCGCTGCTGTATGTGCTGCTGGCGCTGGGCCTGAATATTGTGGTTGGCTATGCCGGTCTGCTGGACCTGGGTTATGTCGCCTTCTTTGCCATCGGCGCCTATATGTACGGTCTGCTGGCTTCGCCGCAGCTGACCGATTCGTTCGAGTACCTGGCGGCGATGTTCCCGGGCGGCCTGCATTCGCCGCTGTGGGTCATCATTCCGGCCGGTGCCGGTTTGGCCGGTCTGTTTGGCGTGCTGCTGGGCGCCCCGACGCTGCGCTTGCGCGGTGACTATCTGGCCATCGTGACGCTCGGCTTTGGTGAAATCATCCGCGTATTCATGAACAACCTGGATGCGCCGGTCAACATTACCAACGGCCCCAAGGGTATCAACCAGATCGATTCGTTGCACTTCTTTGGCCTGGATCTGGGCAAAAAGCTGATGTTTGGTGACTACGAAGTGGCTTCGGTGTCGCTCTATTACTACCTGTTCATGGCGCTGGTGCTGATCAGCATTGTGATCTGCCACCGCCTGCAGCTGTCGCGCGTTGGCCGCGCCTGGATGGCGATTCGGGAAGATGAAATTGCCGCCAAGGCGATGGGCATCAACACCCGCAACATGAAGCTGCTGGCATTCGGCATGGGCGCTACCTTCGGCGGTGTGTCGGGCGTCATGTTCGGTGCCTTCCAGGGCTTTATTTCGCCCGAGTCTTTCACCCTGATGGAGTCGGTGATGATTGTCGCCATGGTGGTGCTCGGCGGTGTCGGCCACTTGCCTGGTGTGATCCTGGGCGCGGTGCTGCTGTCGGCCTTGCCGGAAGTGCTGCGCTATGTGGCCGGTCCTTTGCAGGCCGCCACCGGTGGCCGCCTGGATGCCTCCATCTTGCGCCAGTTGCTGACCGCGCTGGCCATGATTTCCATCATGCTGCTGCGCCCGCGTGGCCTGTGGCCCTCTCCCGAGCATGGCAAGTCCTTGCAAGCGGCTAAATCCTGAGCGGAGCGCAGCAACCATGACTGATATCGTATTGAATGTTTCCGGCGTTTCGAAACGCTTTGGCGGTTTGCAGGCTCTGAGCGATGTGGGTATCCAGATCCGGCGCGGCCAGGTCTATGGTCTGATCGGACCGAATGGTGCCGGCAAGACCACCTTCTTCAATGTGCTGACTGGCTTGTACACGCCCGACAGCGGCAGTTTCAACTTGGCCGGCAAGCCCTACCAGCCGACGGCGGTGCACCTGGTGGCCAAGGCCGGCATTGCGCGCACCTTCCAGAACATCCGTTTGTTCGCCGAAATGACGGCGCTGGAAAACGTCATGGTCGGACGCCACATCCGCACCCATTCCGGCCTGCTTGGCGCGGTCTTCCGCACGCCTGGTTTCAAGGCCGAGGAATTGGCGATTGCGCAGCGCGCCCAGGAGTTGCTGGACTATGTCGGTATCGGCAAGTTTGCCGATTACAAGGCGCGCACCCTGAGCTATGGCGACCAGCGCCGGCTCGAAATTGCGCGCGCACTGGCGACCGACCCGCAGCTGATCGCGCTGGACGAACCGGCCGCAGGCATGAACGCTACCGAAAAAGTGATGTTGCGCGAATTGATCGACCGCATCCGCAAGGACAACCGCACGATTTTGCTGATCGAGCACGACGTCAAGCTGGTGATGGGCTTGTGTGACCGCGTGACGGTGCTGGATTACGGCAAGCAGATTGCCGAAGGCACGCCGGCCGATGTGCAGAAAAATGAAAAAGTGATCGAGGCTTACCTCGGCACCAGTGGCCACTAAGCGGCGCGAAGGAACGGATATGACAACCAATATTTTGCTGAAAGTCACCGGACTGAAAGTGTCCTACGGTGGCATTCAGGCGGTCAAGGGTGTGGATTTTGAAGTGCGCGAAGGGGAGCTGGTGTCCCTGATCGGCTCCAACGGTGCCGGCAAGACCACCACCATGAAGGCCATTACCGGAACCCTGCCGATCAACGCCGGCGATATCGAATACCTCGGCCACAGCATTCGTGGCCAGGGCCCCTGGGACCTGGTCAAGCAGGGCCTGGCCATGGTGCCGGAAGGCCGCGGCGTGTTCACACGCATGACGATCACCGAAAACCTGCAGATGGGCGCCTACATCCGCGACGACAAGGCCGGCATTGCCTCCGACATCGACCGGATTTTCACGATTTTTCCACGCCTGAAAGAGCGCCGCGACCAGCTCGCCGGCACTATGTCGGGTGGCGAGCAGCAGATGCTGGCCATGGGCCGTGCGCTGATGAGCCGGCCCAAGGTGCTGCTGCTGGACGAGCCGTCGATGGGGCTGTCGCCCATCATGGTGGACAAGATTTTCGAAGTCGTGAAAGACGTTTATGCGCAGGGCGTGACGGTGCTGCTGGTGGAGCAAAACGCCAGCCGTGCGCTGGGCATTGCCAACCGCGCCTACGTGATGGAATCCGGCACTGTGACCATGAGCGGCGAGGCCCAGGCCCTGCTGCACGATCCCAAAGTGCGCGCCGCCTATCTGGGTGAATAAAGCTGCGGCAGCGCTGCCGGCCACGCGCCGGTATGTGCTGGCCTTGCTGCTGGTAACACTGGTCTGGGGCGCCACCTTTCCGGTGCTCAAGCGGGCCACGGCGCAGCTCAGTGGCGTGGAAATATCGGCTTTGCGCTTTGCGCTGGCCGCCGTGTTCCTGCTGCCCTGGGCCTGGCGGGCGCCACGCCAGACCTGGCGTGATGGGGCCGGGCTGGGTGCGCTGGTGCTGTTTTCTTACGTCGCTCAGGCGTACGGCCTGGAGTGGATCTCTTCCAATCGCAGTGCTTTCCTGACCAGCCTCAATGTGTTGTTGGTGCCGCTGTTCGGCATGGCGCTGGGCCAGCCGCTGGTCGGCCGCGTGCTGGCGGCAGCAGCGCTGGCCTGCGCCGGCATTGGCCTGATGTCCTGGGACGGTGGCGCCAATGCGCGCGGTGATGGCGCCAGCGTCGTCGGCGCCATAGCCTACGCCCTGTATGTGATGGCCTTGTCGCGGCGCGCCGCGCGGCACCGGCCGCTGGCACTGGCGGCCACACAAATGGTGTGCATGGCACTGCTGGGCGGCGTCTGGATGCTGTGTGACGCGGCTGGCAGCGATCGTCTGGCGACCTTGCCGGCCCGGCTGGACCGGGACACGCTGCTCGGTCTGCTCTATCTGGGCCTGGTCGCTTCGGCCCTGATGCTGTGGCTGCAGGCCTGGGCGCAGCGCCATGTGGCGGCCGCGCAGGCAGCGCTGATTTATTCCATGGAGCCGGTATTCGCGGCGCTGTTCGCCTGGCTCTGGCTGGCCGAGACACTGAGTTGGCGTGCCGCCTGCGGCGCCGCCGTGGTGCTGGCAGCGCTGTGGCTGAGCGACTGGCAGACGCCGCAGGACTGAGGCGTCAGACCGCGGCCAGGTCGGCCTGGGTGGTGAAGGCGTCGGCAAAGAACTGCTCTTCGGGCAGCCCGGCTTCGGCGCAGAAATCGCGTTTCGCGGCATCCACCATCACCGGCGCGCCACAGGCATAGACCTGGTAGCCGGACAGATCGGCGTGGTCCTGCAGCACCGCGCGGTGCACGAAACCGCTGCGGCCCTGCCACTGGTCTTCGGGCCAGGCTTCGGAAAGCACCGGCACGTAGGTCAGCCAGCTGTGGGCTTGCGCAAAGGCCTGGACCCAGTCGTTCAGGTACAGATCGCCCGGGCGGCGGCCACCCCAGTAGAGAGTGCTTGGGCGCGCCAGGCCTTTTTGCTGCATGTTTTCCAGCATGGCCTTGATCGGGGCAAAGCCGGTACCGGAGGCCAGCAGAATAATCGGTTGCTGCGACTTTTCACGCAGATAGAACGAACCGAACGGACCCTCGATGCGCAGGATTTCCTTTTCCTGCATGCTGCCAAACACCTGGTCGGTGAACTTGCCGCCGGGCATATGGCGGATGTGCAGTTCCAGCATCGGGCCGGCGCCAACCGCATTGGCCATGGAATAGCTGCGTCGGCTGCCGTCGCGCAGTAGGAAGTCGATGTACTGGCCGGCGTGGTACTGGAACACATCGTTGGCGGGCAATTGCAGCTGCAGCAACATCACGTCGTCAGAAAGTTTGCGCAGCGTGGTGACACGGGTGGGCAGCTTTTTGAGGGCGAAAGCGCCTTCTTCCATGACCTGGCGCGACTCCAGTTGCAGGTCACTTTGCGCCACGGCGCAGCAGGTCAGCACATAGCCGGCGGCCAGGTCCTCGGCGCTCAGGGCCTTGGGCTGGTACGGGTTGTGCCGGACCTGGCCAGCGAGCAGCTTGCATTTGCAGGAGCCGCAGGCGCCATCTTTGCAGCCGTAGGGCAGGCTGACGCCCTGGCGAATGCCGGCGACCAGCACGGTTTCGTCCGGGCTGCTGGAAAAAGTGCGTCCGCTGGGCGCAACGGTGACGGAGAAAGGCGCGGCAGCGCTACCGTGGGTCGACATGTCTTGGGTATCCTGTGGGCATACATTAAATGGGGAGCTGCCAATTGTGCCTTCAATCCTGAGACCTACCCACCGCGCCTTGCCGCGCCGCTTTCGCCGCCAGCGCCTGCTGATTGTGGGCTGTGGTGACATTGGCCTGCGCGTGGCGGCCTTGCTGGCACCCCGGGTCCGGGTGCTGGCGCTGAGTTCTTCGCCCGCACGTTTTGCCACGCTGCGCGCGCACCGGGTGCAGCCGCTGGCCGGTGACCTGGACCAGCCGCAGACCCTGGCCCGGCTCGCCGGGCTGGCCCAGCGCGTGCTGCATCTGGCGCCGCCACGCCCCGAAGGCCGCGACGATGTACGTACGGCTGCTTTGCTGCGCGCCCTGGGCCGGGGCCCGGCACCGGCAGCGCTGGTGTATGCCTCGACCAGCGGGGTCTATGGCGATTGCGCCGGGGCCTGGGTCGACGAAACCCGCGCCCCGCAGCCGGCCACGCCACGGGCCGAGCGCCGCCTGCAGGCCGAGCGGCGGGTGCGCAGCTGGGCCGTGCGCCAGGGCACACGCGCCAGTGTGCTGCGCGTGCCGGGCATTTATGCGCCGGACCGCAGCGGCGGCACGCCGCGCGAGCGCTTGCTCAGCGGCACGCCGGTGCTGCGGGCGCAGGACGATGTCTATACCAGCCACATCCACGCCGACGACCTGGCGCGTGCCTGTGTTGCGGCCTTGTGGCGCGGGCGCGCCCAGCGCCTCTACAACGTCTGCGATGGTCAGCAATGGAAGATGGGCGACTACGTCGATCTGGCGGCGGACCTGTACCAGTTGCCACGGCCGCCGCGCATCAGCCTGGCCGAAGCGCAGCAGCAGTTGTCGCCGCAGCGGATGAGTTTTATGCGCGAGTCACGCCGGTTGCACAACACGCGCCTGCTGCAGGAGCTGGGATTGCGGCTGCGCTACGCCAGCGTGCGTGTTGGCTTGTTGACAAACCAGAGCATGGCTTTCCAGACCAGCCAGCTCGACAGCAAGGTGATCGGGTAGGCCCACAGCACGTCGCTGAGCCAATGCGCCACGTCGGCCATGCGGGCAAAGCCAATCAGCAGGCCGCTGCCGGCCCCGAGCAGGCACCAGAACCGCTGGCGTCGGCGTTGTACCAGCGCCAGGGACGCCAGGAAAATGCCGCAGGAGACATGGCCGCTGACGAATGAGCAATTCGCATCGCACTGGTCGGTCATGACGGCGGCGCGGGTGAATTGCTGGCTGCCGCCAAAATTCTGCACCTGGTAGGGGCGCGCACGTTGCCAGTTGTCTTTGAAGCCCCAGTTGACCACGGCACCCGGTCCGAGCACGCCGGCGATGACAAAAAATGCCAGCGCAAAGCGCCAGTGGGCCCAGCGCGGCAGGCGCATGGCGACGATCCAGGCGATGGCCGCCAGCAGCAGAAAATAGCGAAACACGGTCGGCACGTAGTCGTTGATGGCGCGCAGCCACCACCAGTCGAGCTGGTACAACGGTGCGCCGGGAACGGCAAACAGGGCGGCGGCGCGCAGGTCCAGCGCCGGCCACAGCAGCGGAATGCAGGCCGCCAGGGTTGACAGCGCGGCGGTCCAGAGGAATAGCGTGGGGGTGCTCCGGGCGCTGCTGTCAGGTGCGGTGGTTGGGGTCATGAACGCGGTGCGTGCCTGGTGCGGCCAGGTCGGTTTTTGGGAGGTTTCTGAAATGGGTATGCTAACCGCTCCACGCGTCCCGGCATATTCAAGGTAAAGCAACGATGGTGTTCCCCGACTGGCTGGCAAGGTACCAGCGCAAAAACCTCGGCAGCGATCTCAGCGCCGGTGCCATTGTGGCGATTCTGGTAATGCCGCAAAGCCTGGCCTATGCCTTGCTGGCCGGTTTGCCGCCGCAAGCCGGACTTTATGCCAGCATCTTGCCGGTGCTGGTCTATGCCTGGTTTGGCAGCAGCATGCGCCAGGCGGTCGGGCCGGTGGCGATTACCGCCATCATGACGTATTCGGTGCTCAGCCCGCTGGCGCCACCCGGTAGCGCGGAATACATCCGACTGGCGGCGCTGCTGGCGCTGTACACGGGTGTGCTGACGCTGGGGTTCGGCATTGCCCGGCTCGGTTTTTTGTCGCAATTGCTGAGCCGCCCGGTGGTCAGCGGTTTTATTTCCGGTTCGGCCTTGCTGATCGTGATCAGCCAGCTCAAGCTGCTGCTGGGGCTGCACACCGAGGCCGGCAACAGCTGGCAGTCGCTGGCCGCACTGGCGCAGCACCTGGGCCAGGCGCAGGGCGCGACGGTGCTGCTGGCGGCGCCGGCGCTGGGCTGGCTGCTGGTGAGCCGCTATCTGCTGGTGCCGCTGTTGGTGCGCAAGGGCGTCGCTGCGGCGTCGGCCCAGGTGGCGGCACGTGTTATGCCCTTGCTGGTGTTGCTGTTGGCAACGCTGGTGGTGGCGCATTTTGATCTGGACCGGACGGCGGGCGTGGCCGTGGTCGGGCGGGTGTCGGCGGCGGCGGCCTTGTGGCAATGGGTCCAGCCGAGCGCCACCAACCTGCTTTTCCTGAGCACGCCGGCGCTGATCCTGGCCTTTATTGGCGCGGTGCAGAACATCACCATGGCGCAGGCACTGGCGGCGAAGCGGCGGGAACGCATTGATCCGAACCGCGAGCTGATCGGACTCGGCGCCGGCAATGTGCTGGCGGCCTTCAGTGGCGGCATGCCGGTTGGCGGCGGTCTGTCACGCTCGGCGGTGAATGTTATGGCCGGCGCGCAAACGCCGCTGGCCAGTATGGCGGCGGCGCTGACCACGCTGCTGATCGTGTTGCTCGGCACCGACTGGCTGGCGCGCATGCCGCTGGCGGTGCTGGCAGCAAGCATTGTGGTGGCGGCCATCAGCATGGTGGACGTGCAGGCCTTTCGCCAGGCCTGGGCCTATGACCGGGCCGATGCGCTGGCCCTGCTGGGCACCGCCGCCGGCGTGCTGCTGGCGGGCATCCAGGTCGGCATCGCCTTGGGCATCGGGCTGTCGCTGGTGACCTTGCTGGTACGCGCCAGTGCACCGCATATTGCCGTGATCGGGCGCATTCCCGGCACCGAGCACTTTCGCAATGTCGAGCGGCATGGCGTCGAGACGCTGCCTGAGGCCTTGTTTTTGCGCATCGACGAGAACCTGTTCTTTGGCAACCTGAATGCGGTAGAAATGCGCCTGGCCGCAGAACTGGCGAAGGACGTGCGCATCCAGGACGTGGTGCTGATCATGAGTGCGGTGAACCGGATCGACACCACCGCCATGGAAATGCTGGCGGACCTGAACCGCGACTTCGCCGAGCGCGGCATCCGGCTGCACCTGGCCGAGGTCAAGGGCCCGGTGCAGGACCGCTTGCTGCGTTCACCGCTGTGGGCGGCGCTCTCAGGGCAGGTGTTTCAGTCGGTGCATGCGGCGTTTGAAGCATTGTCTGCGCCGCAGCATGCGCCCGAGTTTCACATCTGACGGGCGCTCGTGCTAGCGCTTGCTAGCGCTGGCGCGTGCTGGCCTGGGTGGCAACCCAGCCCGCCGCGGTTTTGCGCAGCTGGTAGTTTTCCACGGATTCCACGCGGTAGCTGCCGCCATTGCGCTGGCCGCTTTCAATCACCAGCGATTCCACTTCAATCCGGTCGCATTGGGCGCCATGGTTGCCTGCCGCCAGTTTGGCGTTGATCACCGGGCGGCGGGTGGAGAACGCGCTCAGTTCGGACAGCGCGGAGAAGGTGCTCTTGACCATTTCTTCGCGCGTGAAATGGACTTCCGTGGCTTCACCCTGGCCGTTGCGCACGGTGGCGCTGATGCGTGCCTTGTTGTCAAACTTGGAGACAAATTGCAGCGCATCGCGCTTCTCGATGGCAGCGTCCAGCTCGGCCAGCCAGGTGCTGGCAATGGCGGTGGGCTGGCAGGCGCCAGTTTCTACCGGCTTTTTCACTGCGTCAGTGGTATTCGGCACGCTTGCCGCGGCAGTGGCGGAAGGCATTTGCGCAGCTGCGTTGTCGGCAGCGCTGGGGGGCTCGATTTTGTGGGACTGCACGGCTTCGCTCATGCTTTGCTGGGCCAGCGCTTCCAGTTCATCGTCATAGGTGCCGGGGAGGAAAAAGCCGGGCACCTTGTCGAGCAGGGCCGGCAGCAGCACGGTCATCAGGGCGCGCGTGCGGCCGGGTGGCAAGGCGGGCGCAAATCCGACCCGGCCGGCGTCGATATCGACCTCGCCGCCGTTGGCGCGCAGCACCGTGCCGCCTTTGTAGACACGGTTGTAGGTGCCTTCGGGCTGTTGCAGTTCGACCGACAGTTCGGCCGACATCACATAGGGTTCATGGTCGGTGCCGCGAATGCCCAGGGTTGCCGAGGGCGTGACGATGCGGTGGTTGTCCTTGTTGAACAGGCCGGTCCAGCCGGTAATCATGCGCAACGCACCGGTGAGTATGCGCACGCTGAATTTGTCCTGCTTGTCGCCATTGGCGCTGAATTGGTCCATCACAAAGGCGGCGTTCGGACGCACCGCAATCACGCCCGCATCGTCGGTGCGCAATACCGCTTCACCGTTGGCGTCGGCCCGCACCTGCTCGCCCACATAAACCACATCGCCGGCTTTCAGGGTGCGCCGGCTGGTGCCGGCTGCGTTGGTGGCCACCACCGAACCGGTGATTTTGTAGACCGAGGCAAAACGTGTCAGCGTTTGCGCGCCAGACGAACCGGGCAACATCAGCGCACCCGTCAGCAGCAAGGCAAGAAGTTTGAGGGGGGTATACATGGTCTGAATAGCTAAAAATAGGGGCGATAAATAAGGTCTCTGGCGAACACTATCACTATCTGCATCAATTGGCACCGGTCATATAGAACGGGGCCCAGAAATAGGGGTGTGGATAGCGCTCACGGGTATCCAATTGTGCCAATCGTAGTGCCTCGCCCCGCTTCTGGGTACGCAGGTGGTGATAGAACCGCGTCATCAGGTAGCTGGTGGAGTCATCGTCCACCTGCCACAGCGAGGCCAGTACCGTGCTGGTGCCGGCGTACAGAAAGCCGCGCGTCAGGCTGACTACATCGTCGCCACTGGCCACCCGGCCGAGGCCGGTCTCACAGGCAGAAAGCGTCACGATTTCGGCGTTCAGGCCAAGCTGGTACAAATCGGACACCGTGAGCCGGCCCTGTTCCCGCGTTGGTGCCGCCAGCAGCAGCGCCGATGACAGCGGATTGGAGCTGTCGAATTCACCGTGCGAAGCAACATGGATAAAGTGCGCTGCAGGTGCCAATTGCAGGAAGGCACTTTTGCTGGCCTGGGCCCGCAGCAGCACCTGGCTGGCGCCGAGTTCCTGTGCCAGCGCGCTGGCCTCGCGTTGCGCGCCGGGCAGGTCGAAGCGGCTGTCCTGCAGATCCGGGTTGCCCAGAATCAGGGTCTGCTGAAAGTCGTTGGCGCCGGCCGGGCGGATATATTTCAGCACGCTGGCGCTGGGCAGCATGCGCAGGTTGAAACGGTCGGCCAGATAGGCCTTGCCGTCGTACAGCGCGGCAAACGGCAGGTAGTGCAGGGCGCCGTGCGCCACCACGCTCAGGCGCTGGCTGTGGATGTCTGCGGCTACCGGGGCGATCAGGCGCTGGTAGAGCTGCTCCAGCTGTTCGTTCACCGGTAGTTGTTTGGCAATGCTGGCGCGCAGTTTGCGCACGGCGTTTTCCAGCCCCTCGGTCTGGATTTTTTTGCCAACGATGCCGTCTTTCTGCACCAGCATCACAAACATGCTGTTGGCCTGGGAGAAATAGCTCAGCAGCGCTTCATCAGGGTCTAGCAGGGCTTGAATCTGTTTCGGAGTCAGCGCGTTGACACTGACCAGTGCCTGCAGTTCACTGGGCAACGCCACTTTGAGGGAGTTGGCTTTGGTATCGCTGCCGATACCGCGCAGCGCGCTGGCCGATTGCACCAGCGAAGCGTAGTCGTTGCGGCTTTTTTCATTGAGCAGTTCCACGATGTCGATGTGGCTGCCGCGGGCATCGCGGGGCGCGCCGAAGTCGGTCTTGCTGGCGAGCAGGTCAACCAGGGCGCGGGACTTGGCGCGTTCCATGATCTCCAGCGCTTCGGGCATGCGTCCGGCCTGGAATAGCAGGGCCACCAGACGTGCATAGACGGCTTGCTTGTCACCGATGAAACCGATTTTGTTGGCCTCGGTGTGGATCGCGGCGCGCTGGCGTTCTATTACGTCCAGCGCCTGGCGGTTCAGGCGGATGGCCAGTTCGGTATCGCCGTCGGCGGCGGCCAATTCGGCCCGGTCGGCCAGGCTCATCCAGTAGATTTCGCCATTCGCCGCCACTTGCGGTACCTGCAGTATTTTGTCGTAACCGACCTTGGCCTGTTCACTGTCGCCCAGCTCCAGCAAGGCCTTGCTTTGCATGTAACCGCGCGGCAGCTCGAGCCAGACCCAGTTGTTGATGCCACGCAGAAAGGCGCCGGTGCCGATCTGGTCCAGAAAAGTGCGCAGGCCCAGGGTCTTGTCGGAGGCCAGTGCATCCAGCGCGTCCTGCCAGCGCCCCAGCGCCATGTTGACGCGGGCCAGGGCCAGTGCCTTGGCGCCCATGGCGTAGTCCTGAAACATGTCAACCTTGACCGCCGCCAGCTGGCTGGCCGCGCGTTCGGCAGTGTCGGCATCGCCAGTATTTTTGTAGCCCAACACCTGCACTGCCAGGGCCTGCACCAGGATGTCTTTTTCGGCGTAACCGTCTTTCACAAACCAGTCGATCGCCTGCTGCGCCTGTGCGATGGCGGCGCTGTACTGGCCGATTTCAATCTGCGTTTCGGCGCGCATCAGATACACCGTGGGTGTGGCATCGTCCAGGCCAAACAGGCGCGTGCTTTTGTCGCGTGCCGCGAGGGTTTGTTGTTGCAGCCGGTCCAGGCAGCTGAAAATTACGTCGTAGCGCTTGAGCCGGAAGTAGGCGTAGCACAGCGTGTGCAGGTCGGCCACCTTCATTGGCTGGGCGGCAGCCTGTGCTTCCAGGCCGGCCGCCAATTCTTCAAACTGGCCACTGCCGGCCAGTTCGACCTGGGTATTGCCGGACAGGGCGGCCCAGGCCGGCGCGCAGACCAGCAGCATGGCGCCTGCCAGGCGCCGTGCCGCAGCCCCGAAAGCGAAGGCCATCGCCGCGCCGCCGGGTTTAGAACCAGTAGCCGACGTTGAGGCGGTAGCCGCTGACGCCGTTGCTGCCGCTGAGCAGCGTGGCACCGGCCCGGACATAGCTGCGCGAAGCGTTGGCGCTCTTGTTGGTGCCAATGGTTACGCCGAGTTCTTCATACTGGTTGGAATAGAGTGCCGAACCGGTGTAGTTGGTCAGTATGAAGGAGGTCTCCAGGGCCATTTTGGAGCCCATCACGTTGGTTGGGAACGACAGCAGCACGCCGTTGCGGAACACCGTGTTGTTGATGTTCGGATTGGAGGAGTAGTCGCCCGCGTTGAGCGCGGTGGTCTGGTAGAGCCCCACCATATTGCCGAAGGCCAGGTCAAAGCCGTCCATTTTCATGGTGTATTGGCTGGTCAGGGACGCCGCCATCATGGCGGCCGCAGAACCGAGGTCGACGCTGCCGGTGATGCCATAGCCAAATGCGGGTGACAGTGCCCATTCGTCGTTCACCGGGAACCGGTAAGCCAGGCCCAGGTTGCCGGTATAGGACTGGGCACCTTCGGTGTTGCTGGCACTCAGCGGCGCGTAGAAAGTCCACTGCTTGCGCGGATCGAGGTCGTTGCGCACGGTATAGGACAGTGGCAGTGTGCTGGTGCTGGTGGTCATGCCGCCGGCGCTCATGCTGCCGAGCGAAAGTCCGACGCCGATCAGGCTATTGCTTTGCGTGGTGTTGTCGCTGCTTTTGATATTGCTGGCGAACTGGGTGAAATTGCGGTCATAGTCGTCCGACACCATGCGGCTTTGCATCGAGCTCGGGTTGCCGGCGACCGGGTCAATCGGCGACACTTCGGCCAGCTTTTTCTGGATTTGATTGATCAGGTCGGAGCCGCTGGACTTCAGGTAGTTGAACAGGTCGGTGGTGTTGCCGTCGCGTGAGCTTTGCGCAGCAAAGGTATTCGTATAGCCGATCAGCGGAATGCTCAGCGTCACGGAGGGCGAGTTGGCTGCCGACTGCAAAATCAGTGGCAGGCCACGGTAGCCGGCGCGAATCACCACCGCCGAGGCCGGGTTGTATTGGGTGTCGATCTGTTGCAGATCGTTCTTCAAATCGCTGACGGTGGTAAAGCCTATGGTGGGACTGACGGTGCCGCCGCTGATAGTGTCGTTGGCCGGGTTATAGGTGCTGCCGACCCCAACGGTGACATCAAACGGGCTGGTTGCGAGCGCGCCCAGCGGCTGCAGACAGAGCAGGGACGTTGCCAGGGCGATGGAATAGCTGTATTTGCGGGCGGCTGCTTGCATAGGGTCCTCCAAGGTTGCTGTGTTGCTTCATTGTTAATTCAGTGTTAGCAAATGTAAAGCCGCCTGGAGGCGTATTTATGACGCTAGCGATGCGCCAGCGCCAAGAATACGCATCCCGCGTACCTGGCTATCAGCGCAGATTGCCGGTGTGGCCCAGCGAATAGCGTCCGGGCTGGGGCCAGACCGTCAGGCCATGCGGTTCCTGCCCGGCGCGCACTTGGTCCACTTTGCCGGAACTGGTGTCAAAGCGGTAGACCACGTCGTCAAAGCGACCCGAGAGCCACAGCCACTTGCCGTCGTTGCTGACATTGCCCATGTCGGGGCTGCCGCCGCCGGGAATGGGCCAGTCCGCCACCACCTTGTTGCTGGCAAAGTCAATCACCGAGACGCCACCCGGGCCCTTGCGTTTGCCGTGGATGGCATGCGAGCCGCGGTTGGCCACGTAGAGCAGCTTGCCATCCCGGCTCGGGTACAGGCCGTGGGCGGCGACGCCAGTGGCAATAAAGCCGACTTCCTTGAAGCTGTCGCCGTCAATCAGGTGCAGGCCATCGGCCTCCATGTCGGCCACATAAAAGGTGCGGCCGTTGGGCGAGACGCGGATGTCCTGCGGCATGCCCTTGCTGGCCGAGCAGATTTCGGTTTCCAGCGGGTTCGGCGATTTGACCGAATCCTTGAACCGGGTTTTCGGCATGGTCAGCTTGAGGTAGCCCAGCACGCTGCGGTTGACCAGGTCAATCTTGGCGATGCTGCCTTCGAATTCACAGGTGAAGATGGCGTAGCGGCCGTCGATGGAAAAATCGGCGTGGTTGATGCCACCGCACTTGGGTACGTCAATCGCATATTGCAGCTTGAGCGTCTTGGGGTCACGGAAGTCGAGCCGGTGCTTGGCTTCGGCGACGATGATGGTGGACTGGCCATCGGGGGTGAAATAGACGTTGTAGGGGTCGTCGACCGGAATTGCCGTGCCGGGTTTGCCGGTGCGCGGGTCGATCGGCGTCAGGCTGCCGTCGCTGCCGCGCTCGGCATTGTTGGCAACCCAGAGCGTGCGCAGGTCCCAGGATGGAACGATGTGCTGCGGCGCGCGGCCGACCTTGAAGGTGTCAATCACTTTCAGCGTGTTCGGGTCGATCACGGTGACATTGTTGGAGCGCAGATTCGGCACATAGACCCGTTCCGGATCGTCCTTGACCTCGGCCTTGAGCATGCCGGCACGGGTTTCACTGTACAGGTTGTCGGCGTCTGCTACGCCGGGCATGCCGGGCACGGTGGCAATGCTGGGCTTGGCCGGTGCGGCGGCTGGCGGGTTGGCGTGGGCGAGGCTGGCGCAGGTGAGCAGCGCGCAAAGGGCGAGGAGGGAGCGTTGGGGGGCCTGTGATTTCACGACGGAATCTACCTTCGGTTGGGGGTTAATGGGGGTGGCTCTGGATGGCGGCCTGGATCGCCTGGACCGACTTGTCGACAATCAGTTGCAGGCCGGCCTGGCCGAGTTCTGCACTGGATCTGCGCGGATCGCCATAGACTCCAGCGGCCGGGCCGCCTTTGGCGCCGTCAGCCAGCAACGCGCTGCGCACCAGCGACTTGTCGACCGCCAGCATCAGCGAGGTGTCGGACAGGCCGGCGTGCATGCCAATTTCGGCGTCGGAATAGCCTTTGCTGCGCAGCCACTGGATATAGGGGCCTTGCGAGGCCTCGTAATAGGCGGTCAGGGCATGGGCGCGGAAGGTCGGTTCGGCCTTCCATTCGCGGTTGATTTTGTCGGCTGCCGCGACTTCAGTCTTTTGGTAGCCGCCATGGTCGCCCAGAAACACAATGTCCTGGAAACCATGCTGCTTGAAGCTCTTCGCCGTGGACTCCAGGATGGCGATGAAGGTGGCGTCGGATATCGACAGCGTGCCGCTAAAGCGCATGTGCGCCACCGGCGGAAATATGGCGCCTTCGGGGACGTAGGCGAGCACCGGGGCGACGATGGTGTTGCCCAATTTTTGGGCAATTTGTCCGGCCAGGTATTTGACCCGGGCATTGTGTTTGCCCAGGGCGATGTGCGGCCCGCTCTGTTCGGTGCCACCAATGGGCACCAGCACGGTGCGTGTGCCCTGGGCAACGCGGGCGCGCAGCTCGGGCGAGGTCAGATCCTCCAGATAGACAGAGTTGCTGGCACCTTGCGCCGCTGCGGGTGCCAGGCTGTGGCACAGCAGGATCGCAATGGCCAGCCAGAGCGAACGCCCCAGATCAGTGAATTTCATGAAAACCGTATATTGTGCGAAGGCCCTATCCTAAGCCAGAGTAGCGCTGGCTCAGGGGAAACCCTATTGATGTGCGTCAACGCATATCGGCTTCGAACTCCGGGCTGTCGACGGTGTCAAAGACATAGCCCTCGGCCAGCGCCGTGCGGATGATTTCTTCCAGGTGCCTCAGGGTGTGCGGATGGATTTCATGCATCAGCAAAATACCGCCGCCGTGGGCATGCAGGGCCGACAGCACGTGGCCGGTGAAATCACTGCGGTACTGCGGCAGCACACCGCAGGTGGCGGCTTCCTTGGCGTCGACGCTGCCGGTTTTGTCAAAGGCCCAGTCGCAGCTGTCAATGTGCCAGCCGACAATTTTGTAGCCCTGGCTGCGCAATAGCGCATTGGTTTCGCAGGTGGAGTTGCCATAGGGGTAGCGGAAATATTTCTTCACCAGGTCCGCCCCCAACGCGCTCTCACTGTGCTCGACTTCCTGGCTCTGCTCAGGGGCTGGAATGCTGTGGAAGTTGGGATGGTCCCAGGAATGGTTGCCAATCTGGTGCCGGCCGGCGGCGACAATTTTCTGCACCAGCTCGGGATGGCGCTGGGCCTGTTCACCAATCAGAAAAAAGGTGGCGCTGATCTGGTAGCGCTGCAGGATGTCCAGAATGTATTCGGTCTGCACCGGTTCCGGGCCGTCGTCAAAAGTCAGCGCAATGTGCTTTTGTGGCGGTGCGGTGGAGATTTCCGATTCGTAGCGGCAGGTGGCCTGCAGCACCTGGGGATCGGTATTGAGGCGGGCATCCAGGTGGCGCAAGCGGTGCATGTGGATGGCAGCGCGGTCGGCCTCGCGGTGGCGCGCGTCAAACGCCGCCTGCGCCTCGGCGGACAGTGGCAAGCTTGGCGAGCTTGGCGAGCTTGGCGAGCTGGCGGGTGGGCTAATGGGCGGCGCAGTTTGGGCCCAGGCGGCCACAGCGAACAGGCTGCTGAGGGCCAGCAGGGTGAGTGAACGAGAGGTTTGCAATTCGGGATGCTCCATGCAGCATGGTTAGGGGCCAGTATTCGCCTGCGCAACGGAGACTGCGCAGGTCGCATACGATACCGGAAGTTATGCCCCATTTTTTTGACGCCCTGCAGGCGGCGCTGACGCTGCTGCTGGCACCCGACCCCGCATTATTGGCCATCGTGGCGCGCTCGCTGTGGATCAGCGGCTGCGCGGCCGCGCTGGCCGGGGCGCTGGGCCTGGTGCTGGGCGCCTGGCTTGGCGTGGCACGCTTTGCGGCGCGGCACTGGCTGATGGCGGCGCTGCATACCTTTCTGGCGATTCCGTCGGTGGTGGTCGGCCTGCTGGTGTATCTGCTGTTGTCGCGCTCCGGGCCGCTGGGCTTTCTCGGCTGGCTGTTTTCCTTCAAGGCCATGGTGCTGGCACAAACGCTGCTGGTGCTGCCGGTGGTAACCGCCCTGAGCTGCCAGGTGGTACAGGACGCCGAACAACTGCATGGCGAGCAGTTGCAGTCGCTTGGCGCAGGCAGCTGGCTGCGCAGCCTGCTGCTGGCTTGGGACGAGCGCTATGCCCTGCTGACGGTGCTGTTGGCCGGCTTTGGCCGGGCCATCTCGGAAGTCGGCGCGGTGATGATTGTGGGCGGCAATATTGACGGCTTCACGCGCGTCATGACCACCGCCATTGCGCTGGAAACCAGCAAGGGCGACCTGCCGCTGGCGCTGGCGCTGGGTCTGGTGCTGTTGCTGGTGGTCTGGCTGCTGAATCTGGCGCTGGTGCTGCTGCCGCGCTGGCGCGCGCGCGAAGAGGGCCGCAGCGCTGCCTGGCCGCAGGTGCTGCCATGACGGCGCTGTTTTCGCTGGAGCAGGTTGGCGTGCAGTGGCCGCGCAGTGCGCGCCCGGCGCTGCAGCAACTGTCGCTGCAAATCCGGGCCGGTGAGCGGGTGGCGCTGATTGGCGCCAATGGCTGTGGCAAGAGCACCCTGCTGCGCCTGCTGCATGGTTTGCAGCCAGCCAGCCAGGGCCAGCTGCAGCTGCCCAATGGCCGGCTGCGCCAGGCGATGGTGTTTCAGCGGCCCTACCTGCTGCGCATGTCGGCGCTCGCCAATGTGGCCCTGGGCCTGTGGCTCGGTGGCCTGGCCTGGCGCCCGGCCCGCGAGCGGGCGCTCGGCGCCCTGCAGCGGGTTGGCATGGCGGCGCAGGCAAGCCATCCGGCGCACAAGCTGTCGGCTGGGCAACAGCAGCGTGTGGCCATGGCGCGCGCCTGGGCGCTGGCGCCAACCGTGCTGTTTCTTGACGAGCCAACGTCCAGCCTGGACCCGCATGCCAAGCGCGAGGTGGAGCATCTGATCGAACAATTCACGCAGCAGGACCCGGCCATGACGCTGGTCTTTGCCAGCCACAATCTGGGCCAGGTGAAACGCCTGGCCAGCCGGGTGCTTTATCTGGAGCAGGGCCGGCTGCTGGCCGACTTGCCGGTGCAAGATTTTTTCGGCGGCACGCTGCTGCAACAGCACTACGCCGCCGCGCATCAATTTGTCAAAGGAGGTTTGCCATGAAACGACGTACCGTGTGGGGGGTGTATCTGGCGGGCTTGCTCGGCGGGTTCGGGTTGGTGGCGCAGGTGCAGGCCGACACCATGGTGCTGGCATCGACCACTTCGACCGAGCAGTCCGGCCTGTTTGCTTATTTGCTGCCGGCTTTCAAACAGGCCAGCGGCATCGACGTGAAAGTGGTGGCGGTGGGCACGGGTCAGGCGATCGACATGGGGCGCCGCGGTGACGCCGATGCCTTGCTGGTGCATGACACTGTGGCCGAAGAAAAAGTGGTGGCCGACGGCGTTTCGCTGCGCCGCTATCCGGTGATGTACAACGATTTTGTGCTGGTCGGCCCGCCCGCCGACCCGGCACAGGCCGCGGGCAAGGACATTGTGGCCGCGCTGCAGCACATTGCCAGCCACAACGCTGACTTCATCTCCCGGGGTGACCGCAGTGGCACCCATGCCGCCGAATTGCGCTACTGGAAGCTGCTTGGCGAAAACCCTGGCAAGGGCAGCGGCTACAAGGAGTGTGGTTGTGGCATGGGGCCGGCACTGAACATGGCCGCCAGCCTGGGCGCCTACGTGCTGACCGACCGGGGTACCTGGCTGAGTTTCAAAAACCGTGCCGACCTGGTGCTGCTGGTGCAGGGCGACCAGCGCATGTTCAACCAGTATGGAGCGCTGGTGCTGAATCCGGCGCGCTACCCGCATGTGCAGCAGGCGCTGGCGCAGCAATTTGTTGACTGGCTGACCAGTGCGCCCGGCCAGACCGTGATTGCCAATTACAAGATCAACGGGCAGCAGCTGTTTTTCCCGAACGCCGCGCGCTGAGCGCCAGGCCAGGGCGGCCTTAACGCAGCACCGGCTGCAGCAGCACCACCACGGCGCCAGCGCCGCCCTGGGCCGGCGGCGCCTGCACAAAGGCCAGCACCTCGTCTTTTTGCACCAGCCAGCGGTGGACCTTGTCTTTGAGCACCGGAGTTTTGCCGGGTGAGCCCAGGCCTTTGCCATGCACCACGCGCACGCAGCGCAAGCCCTGCTGGTGGGCATTGCGGATAAAGCTGCCGAGGGCGCTGCGTGCGTCGTCGCTGCGCAGTCCGTGCAGGTCAATCTGGCCCTGGATGGTCCATTTGCCACGGCGTAATTTTTGCGTTACGTCGGGGCCGACGCCAGGGCGGCGGAAACTGAGCTGGGCATCGGTTTCCAGCAGGCTGCTGATGTCCACCGAATCACTGATGGCCTCTTGCAGCGCAGCGGCTTCATCGAGCAGCTGCTGTTTCGGAATGGCTTGCGGCGCGGCCGGTTTGAGGTCGACCCGGGCGCTGGGCTGCAGTGGCTGCACTTTGCCGATGGCGGCCTGAAACAGATTGTGCTGGGCCGCCTGCTGTTTCTTTTGCAGGGCCAGGCGCGCCTGCTCGGCGGCGGCTTGCTGGGCCTGGACTTCAATGGTTTTTTTGACCGTTTTCAGGTCGGCCAGGGAATGGAATTTCACAGCAAGCCCCGCTCTGCCATGGACAGGGACAGGCCCGGCGCAACGATGATGTGGTCGATTACGCGGACATCGATCAGCGCCAGGGTGGTTTTAAGGGTTTGTGTCAGTGCTTCGTCGGCGCGCGAGGGCAGCACCGAGCCACTGGGATGGTTGTGCGACAGCACCACGCTGGAGGCACCGTATTGCAGGGCGCGCTGTACCACTTCGCGCGGGTGCACGCTGGCCTGGTTGATGGTGCCGCGAAACATTTCTTCCATGGCGATCAGGCGGTTGTGGCTGTCGAGAAAGCAGACCGCAAAGACTTCGTACGGCTTGTGTGCGATATGCAGCTGCAGATACTGCTTCATGCTGGCCTGGTCGGCGACGACGTTGCTGTGCTGCATGCGCTGGCCGGTGGCACGCCGGGCCAGTTCGAGCACGGCCAGAATGACGGCGCGCTTGGCCGGGCCCAGGCCCTTGATCGCGCGCAATTCCTCGGGACTTGCGTGGAGCAGCCCGGCAATGCCGGAATATGGCTTGGTGCCGTGGGGCGAAGCGTTGGGCTGGCGCCACTGAAGCAGTTCGTCGGCCAGTTGCAGCACGCCCTTGCCGGCGATGCCGGTGCGCAGCAGCAAGGCCAGCAGCTCGGTGTCGGTGAGTGCAGCAGGGCCGCGCGCAAGCAGTTTTTCGCGCGGCCGGATTTCCAAGGGGAGGTCTTTTACGGACATGGTGTGCGCCTGGGCGGTCCATCTTTCTAGGAGGGTAGGGATGCCATCTTGCGATGATATCCCCCCCTAAGAACCGTGCTTGCGACTTTCACCGCACACGGCTCACGCACGACCACTGGTTACGTGTCCTCAACGGGTTGCATGCCCCTCTGACGTTTCACCAGATTCAAGTCCCCCGTACTGGGGACCGGCTTGATAACCTTCAAACCAAGGGCGTGGACACGCCTGTGACAAACCGGGTGCAGCAGCACCCGATTGGAGAGAGAGTCACTCCCTCCTAGCTGCCGATAGACGATATGGTGGTCGTCCATGTTTTCATCAGCCATGTCGATCTCTTGCTCACAGAGAGCGCACTTACCACCTTGATCGAACCACAGAGAGGCCCTTTGAGCACTCCAAATGGTTTCACCCATTCGTTGCACTCGCAGTTTCTCCCCATAGGCAACCCAGTCGGGGTGGAACGGGTTGTAATCCCCCTTCACTTTGACGTGACGGACAATTTTCATGTCCACCAAGGAATACAGCGGAAGCGGTATTCTTTCGTCCCCTCCAAACGGGTCATCTTGCAACCCCGCGAACAGACGGCGTGAACCGCATTGTTTCCAGTAGTGGGCATACACCCATTTTCCAGTTTTGCGAGGGTGCCTGCGCAGTCCCCAGCGTGTCAATCTCCAATAAATCAGATGGTCAACTTTGCTGAAGGTCTGCTTTGCGACCGTTCCTTTGTGGTACTGAGCCCAGCCTTGGAGGACCGGATTCAGGCGCTTTATCAGCGTTTCTGTTGGAATCGACACCGACGTTGCGATGATCTCCTTCACCTTGCCATAAAACGCCTTCACGTTTTTCTGGCTCGGTTTGATGAGTAGTTTGCCCCCGTATTTACGGAAGTTCCACCCCAGAAAATCAAAACCTTGGTCGATCTGCACAATGCGCGTCTTTTCCTTGGACAGCGTCAGTCCCCTCTCGCGCAGGAATTCGACTATCCATGGTCGGACCGTGTTTTCCAGCAACTCCTTGGAGTCGCCGGTCACCACAAAGTCATCGGCATACCGAATCAGGTTCACTTTCCCTTTCTTGGTAGGTTTGGTGCCCAGCGTTTCCCGAAGGAATTGCATGAGTCCCGTTTCCAACCCGTTCAGGGTAATGTTTGCTAATGTCGGCGAGATGATGCCGCCCTGTGGCGTACCGTCATCCGTGCGTTGGAGTTGACCCGCGTCGACTACTCCTGATTTCAACCATTTGTTGAGCATCACTTTGTCCATGTGGACGTGGTTCAGCAACCACTCGTGGTTGATGTTGTCGAAGAACCCAGAGATATCTGCATCCAGCACCCATGAGGCCGAAACCTTTTTGGATAGAGATACAAATAACTGGCTCCGTGCGTCATGTGTTGATCGCCCTTTCCGAAACCCATACGAGTTCGGGTCAGACGCACATTCCACTGCCGGTTCCAGCGCAAGCAAATACAGCGCTTGCATTGCTCTGTCTTTCATGGTCGGTATGCCCAGAGGGCGCTCCTTCCCGTCAGCCTTCGGGATATAGACCCGCCGCAGGGGGCGAGCCCGATACCCTTTGGGGTCCAGACAACTGATCGCATTCCATTTCTTTGTTGGCGTGTCCCAAAGTACGCGATCAATGCCACTTGTTCGCTTCCCTTGGTTCTCCGTTACTCTCCTGACGGCCAATGCCTTGGCTTGCCAGGATCGAATGAGACTTCGTGTGAGCCTTGCGACCCTTCGGAAATCTTTATCTGTCATCGCCTGCGCGATGCACATCTGCGTCTTCCCAACAAACACATAGACTTTCTTCCAGTCAATGGAATGCCAGTTCTGTTGTTCGTCGAGAGGCGCAGCATCGTTGCCGATGTTTTCCATACTTTCCCCTCTTAAGGAGAACCCATGGGTGCCCCCTTGCGGGGCGCACCCGCAAGGGTTCATTGATAAACGCGGCGGCTTCATGCTGTCGCACCCTGAGCAAGTCAGCCAGCTTTCGCTGTGGGGCAGAGCCCCTATGCCATTCATTACAAAATGGCCGTTTGCTTTTTGCTCAATCCTTTGCCCCCTCCACCATGGCCATTGATTGCTCTTTGGTTGCCCATGCCTTGTGGCGTGGGCGATGAGTGGGGTTTACCTCGTTTCTCCATGCGCCCATCTGGCTGGCAGGCCAGACGATGGGGTTAGGGACTCTCTTTCCGCCAGAAGTCATTCAGGGAACGATGTGAAGTCATTGACCGCCACATCCCGACTTCATGCCTTTTTGGCCGCAGCTCTTCCCTTACGGGAAAAACAAGCGTTAGCTGCTTACTGGTAACGACGGTTCAGACGAGAGTTCACATTACATTTCCCATACCCTTTACCTTGGCGATCCCTCCATTTCTTGCTCATGGAGTTGGGACTGACTTGCATCTGTCTTGTGTGCTTGCGCACGGATCGTTTAACCATAGCTTCGCACCCCCGGATTGCTCCAGACGCACGTATGGTCAAGGTCACGTTGTTCCAAACGTGGTTTCGGAAGGAAACAAGACGCACAGAATGGCGCCGTTCTTGATACCTCAGCAAAACGTATAACGTTTTGTAAAGACATGAATAGTGTCTTATTTTGACAACAGAAAGACCTGCCTTTTGAGCATGTTTTTCTTGAAATCGACCTTTGCAGGTCGGTTGCGCGCCGGAATCTGGATTCCCTTGCACTGTCTTAAAATGGGCGTTTCTCAACAAGAGAAACTGGCCGCTCCCAGAGGGAAACGACTATCGTTGATATGCCGCCTTACGGCGACGGAGGGCGATTTCGAGTCGCACCAATAGGGGCCAGTTTATCGGGACTTTTATGCACAGCAACCTTCCTCGTGCCCAAGCCGGCTCATTTCTTACGCTGCATTACCGCCTGGCCGGACCGGCCGGGGATGTGCTCAATACCTTTGCCGAAAAGCCGGCCACCATGACGCTGGGCCAGCAGCAACTGTCGCCAGCGCTGGAGCAGTGCCTGATGGGCATGGAAGAGGGCAGCCGCGCCATTTTTGAATTGCCGGCAGGTGCCGCTTTTGGCGAGCGCGATCCGGCCATGCGCCAGTGGCTGCCACGCAAGGAGCTGGTGGCTTTGGGCGAGGCCAGCGACACCTACGAGGTTGGTGAAGTGGTGCAGTTCCCAACGCCTGATGGACAGGGCAAGTTTGCCGGCGTGGTGCTGGAAGTACGCGCGGACGGCGCGGTGCAGTTCGATTTCAACCACCCGCTGGCCGGGCACCCGGTGAGCTTTGAGGTGCAGCTGATCGGGGTGCTATGACGCGCCACGGTTTGCAGGAAGTGCTGCTGGCTGAGCCGCGCGGGTTTTGTGCCGGCGTGGACCGCGCCATCGAGATTGTTGAACAGGCGCTGCAGAAGTTTGGCGCGCCAATCTATGTGCGCCACGAGATCGTGCACAACACCTATGTGGTGAATGACCTGCGCCACAAGGGGGCCATTTTTATCGAGGAACTCGACGATGTTCCGGCCGGCGCCACCCTGGTGTTTTCGGCGCACGGCGTGAGCCGTGCCATCCATGAAGCCGCGCGTGCGCGAGGGTTTCAGATTTTTGATGCGACCTGCCCCCTGGTCACCAAGGTGCACGTGGAAGTGGCCAAGCTGCACCGCGAAGGCTACGAGTTCATCATGATTGGCCACAAGGGCCATCCGGAAGTGGAAGGCACCATGGGCCAGCTCGATGGCGGCATCCATCTGGTGGAAGACGTGGCCGGGGTGGCAGACCTGCAGCCGCTACAGACCGAGAAGCTGGCGCTGGTAACCCAGACCACCCTGAGTGTGGACGATGCCAGTGCCATTGCACTCGCTGTCAAGGCGCGCTTTCCGCTGGTGCGTGAGCCCAAGCAGCAAGACATCTGCTACGCCACGCAAAACCGCCAGGACGCGGTGAAGATCATGAGTCCGCAGGTGGATGTGGTGATTGTGGTGGGCAGCCCCACCAGTTCCAACAGCAACCGCTTGCGCGAAGTTGCCCAGAAGCTTGGCACACCCAGCTATATGGTGGACAGCGCCGACGAACTGCAGGGCGCCTGGTTTGTCGATTGCACCCGGGTCGGACTGACTGCCGGCGCCTCGGCGCCGGAAGTGCTGGTGCAGGCCGTGGTGGCGCGCATCAAGGCGCTTGGCGCGGTGGCGGTACGCAAGATGCATGGCATTGAGGAAACCGTGAAGTTTCCCTTGCCCAAGGGCTTGCGCATTGACGCTGACTGAGTGCGCATAATCCCCGCAGAGTTCTTTTTCGATTGACGTTTTTTTAAGCAGACCATGTTAGACATTACCCAGCTCCGCAAAGACCTCCCTTCAGTGGTGGCGCGCCTTGAAACCCGCAAGGCGCCGCAAGCCTTTCTGAATGTGGACGCATTCCAGTCGCTGGAAGCGGAACGCAAGACGATCCAGATGCGCACCGAAGAATTGCAGAGCAAGCGCAATGCGCTGAGCAAGCAGATTGGCATGCTCAAGTCCAAGGGGCCCGCCGGTGCCGCCGAAGTCGATGCCGTGATGGCCGAAGTGGCAGGCCTGAAGACTGAACTGGAAAGCTCGGCCAGCCGGCTTGACCAGATTCAGGGCGAAATGCAGGTGCTGCTGCTGGCCGTGCCGAATCTGCCGCACGACAGCGTGCCAGTGGGTGCCGACGAACACGCCAATGTGGTGGTGCGCAGCTGGGGCCAGCCGCGCAATTTTGATTTCCCGGTGCTAGACCACGTTGACTTGGGTGCACCGCTGGGCCTGGACTTCGAAATGGGTGTCAAGCTCACCGGTTCGCGCTTTACGGTGATGAAAGGTCCGGTGGCGCGTCTGCACCGTGCGCTGGCGCAGTTCATGCTGGACGTGCAGACCCAGGAACATGGCTATACCGAGTGCTATACGCCGTACATCGTCAGCGGCGAAACGTTGCGCGGAACCGGCCAGCTGCCGAAGTTTGAAGGTGACCTGTTTGCCGCCAAAAAAGGCGGCCAGGAAGGCGAAGCCCAGCCCGACAACACTGCGCTGTACCTGATTCCGACCAGCGAAGTGCCGCTGACCAATTTTGTCCGTGACGTGGTGACGCCGGAAGCCGAGCTGCCGATCAAGCTCACCGCGCACACGCCGTGTTTCCGCTCGGAAGCCGGCAGCGCCGGGCGCGACACCCGCGGCCTGATTCGCCAGCACCAGTTCGATAAGGTGGAGATGGTGCAAATCGTGCACCCTGACCACAGCTACCAGGCCCTGGAGGAAATGACCGGCCATGCCGAAGCCATTTTGCAAAAGCTCGGGCTGCCTTACCGCGTGATGAGCCTGTGCACCGGTGACATGGGCTTTGGCGCGGCCAAGACCTATGACCTGGAAGTCTGGCTGCCGGCACAAAATACGTTCCGCGAAATCAGCTCGGTGTCGAATTGCGAAGCGTTCCAGGCGCGCCGTTTGCAGGCACGTTTCAAGAACGCCCAGGGCAAGAATGAGCTGGTGCATACGCTGAATGGTTCGGGTCTGGCGGTGGGCCGGACCCTGGTGGCGGTGCTGGAGAACTACCAGAATGCCGACGGCTCCATCACTGTTCCGGAAGTTTTGCGTCCATTTTTGGGCGGACTCGACTGCCTGCGCGCCTGAGGCCCCGGGAGCCTGCTAGAATAGCCGCTTCGCTCCAAAAGAGCGATGCCAGGAGAAGTGGCAGAGTGGTCGAATGTACTTGACTCGAAATCAAGCGTAGGGGCGACCCTACCGTGGGTTCGAATCCCACCTTCTCCGCCAAATGTAAGGGGCCTCTGCAGTGCAGGGGCCCTTTTTACTTGGCTTGTCGGTGTGGAATGTTTTTTCTGCATCGTATCCGGGGGGCCATATTCCGGTGGTCGATGTCAACTATCCTTGCCGTTCGGCTGTCGGGTCTGACGGCCTCGGGCATTTTCCTGGGCGATGTCAGGAGCCAGCATCGCCAGATAAATGAAACGCGTAATGCAGCAATTGAAAATGGCACCGCTATCACGGTCCAATATGCCACGCAGTCAAGGTGTTTCCCGCCGGCACCACCAGATAGTTTTCTCCTGCCGAGATGCCCAAACTGGAGCCGATACCTGCATTCGTTCCAACCATCCCACTCCACAGCTGAGCGCCAGTGCTTGTGTCCACCGCGAAAACATTTCCCGTAGTTGAGGCAAGCACCACTACCGCCTGATTGAGGACGATTGGTGAAGTGGTGAGATGTCCATCGCCAGTAAATGTCCAAAGAACAGAGGAATTACTGGAATTGATGGCAGTGAGGGTTCCCAGGCTATTGAAGTACCCGGTCTGTGCGGTGATTGCCGGTGGAACCAAAGCTAGGAAGCTACCAGTTTCGCTTCCGCTTGACGCATTGAATATGAGACTGTTGGGAACTCCAGAGTCAGCCGAGACGGAATAAAGGAATCCATTGGCATACACGGGTGCGCCCTGGGTCGCACCGCTGCATTGTGCTGCGTACTGCCATAGAACAGCTCCCGTTATAGGATTTAACTTCTGAACATCGCAAGCATGCGAAATGAACACGCCATCGTCGCTTATCGCCGGGGTACTTGAATCCGCGCCGTTATCTTGAACTTTCCACAATAGGTTTCCATTGGACTCATCGACGGCATAAAGCATATGGTTGCCGTTGCCGCTGATATAAACCACGCCGTTGCCCGCCGTTGGGGGGGCAATTACGAAGTTCTCATTAGGCAATTGGATGCTCCATCCTGCCGCACCAGTTGAGGCGGAAAATGACTTGACAATGCCCTCGCCAGTGACCACAAATAAGGTGCCGTGGTCATAGCTGATCATTGAACGGCTAAGGGTTCCGGGGAGTGTGATAGGTCCCCAGGCCGTCGCGCCGGTACTTTCGTTCAGAGCGTACAGCGAGGTGCTTCCATTGGTATTCGTTGCCGTAACGTAAACATAGCCCCCTGCTATAAGTGGATAGAAAACCGCACCCGGAAAATTGGCTACCCAACTCGGACTATTGGGGAAGCTCAGGGGCGTACCAAATACAACCTGCCCCGAGTGTGCCGGGTCAATCTGGTATGCGACGGACTGTGTCAGTGGTGATGCGGGAGAGGGATTGGGTTGGAATACATTGATGGTTGCGGACGAAGCAATGCCGTTCAATGCGGCGGAAATAGTTGCCGCACCATCGCCCACGCCCGTTACAAGTCCGATCGGACTAATAGTAGCGTTGGACAGCTTATTTGAGCTCTAGGTCACTTGCGCATTCAGGTCATGCGTGCTGGCATCGCTGTAAGTTCCGGTTGCATTGAATTGCAGCGTCTGCCCGGTGCTGATAACAGTGCTGCTTGGTGTGATTGAAATTGACGAGAGTGTTGCCGCAGGTGTGTTTGTTACCGGAGGTGTTGCAGTAATGGTGATGGGCTGGTAGTTCGCGCCAATAAATTGCATGCTGGAGGAGGGGTCGGCGTTCGCTATCGAGACACTGTATGTTTGTGCGGCAAAGACCCAGCCGTTCCCGGGCGCGAGGTTGCCCGCACCAATCGAGTAGCTCGTGGTACTGGTTGGAAGTATTTGCGCCTTGCCGTTAGCGGGCCACACCAAGCTGGCATTTGATCCGAATACACCAATGGCATAAGACGTGTTGGCAGGCCCTATCAATGGTGCGGACCAACTGAGGAGGTTGCTGGACCCATTGGCCCAATTTGCATTGGCAAGCGGTGCCCCTATCGCCGGATAGCTTGCCACTTGTGTGGCGGCGACGGTGTATGTTGAACCGTTCAACGCCACGGTAAGTTGGACCGTGTCGCCTGCTGAGACGGTGAGGGGGCCCTCATAGTCGGCAAATTGTGTGTTGTAGTCCAGTGCCACGCCATTGACAGATACCGCCGCATTGCTTACTTGGGTCCCGCCAAGCTTGTTTAATATTTGAACTGTTACGTACGAGTTCGTCGTTGGTGTCGCGAAACCCGGCAAAACGGCTCCCGTGGGAAAGCTTGTCAAGTTCGCCTGAATGTAAGGAGGTGTGGTGTTTGTAGCTGAGCTACCGCCGCCTCCACCCCCGCATCCTCCAATGGTCAAAAATAAAATGCAAAAAAAATAAAATCCCGCCTGTGCGGCATATCCACTGTGAATTCTTTTCATAATCTCCCTGGCTAGCGCCGCTGATTATCCATGCAATTGCAACTGTCTTGGCGGCGGGGTTCCATAGCAGCAGGTCGCAACTATGGCATAGCGGCAGGCTGGTTTTTGTAGGTTTTGCGCTACGTTTGAGCATTGATAATGGGATGGGGAAAAATACCGTCAATACCAAATAGAAATAGAAGGATGGGTTGGATAGTGCAGAACAGCTTGAATAATATTGTTTTTGATCTCTACGCCGAGGCGCAGACGGATTTGGCAAGCGGCTTCGCTATCAATGCGCTCAATAGGGTCAAGCGCGCCATTCCCTTCGATTCGGCAGGCAATACCACTTTCACGTTCTCCGACGACGGGCAGGCCTTTATTACCGGCTTTGCTGCGCTGAATGTGAGTCCGAACAAAGGCGAGTTGCGGGCGGAGTTGGTTGGGCTTGAGACCTTCAGCAAGAAAACCGGCATCTGCAGTCGCGACCCGCTGCTGACGAGCAGCGTGAGGCATCCGGGGCGAACCCATAGCTTCGCATCGAAAGACATACAAGACAAAAGAATCGCTGAATATGCAAGGCGAACAGAGAGTGCGAATGCGCTGTGCTATGTGACACCCATTGACAAGAATCAGTTTGCGACCATGTCTTTCTGGCGCGCGGGTAGCACGGAATTTACCGCCGAACAGCGCGCGGTATCCGACCTGTTGATACCCCATGTATTACAGGCCCTGGCAATCAACCGCAAGCTGGTATCCAGCGTATTGCTGGGTAACCTGGATCAGTGTGGCGTCATCATTGCGGAAGCGGGTGGGACGATTCATTTTATTGACGATATTTCCGTCATTCTTTTGCGCCGGGAGTTTCCCGGGTGGCTTTCGTATATCTTGCCGGCAGAGATCATTGCCGGTTTCAAAAGCAGTAGTGTCCAGCAATATATAGGCAGGCATGCCATGCTCCAACTGCGCCGCCAGGACCGGCTCATGGTGATCAGTATCAAGACAAGAGATGCTGGCAGCAAGCTGACACCAGCAGAAGTACGGGTGGTGGGAGAAATAGTCAGGTATGGCAATTACAAAGAAGTAGCGCGGCAGTTGGACGTATCCGTCAGTACTGTTCGGAACCAGCTTCATTCCATTTATAGGAAGCTGGGCATTCAGAGCAAGAGTGAACTGGTGAAATCATTTTCCAATCGGAATTAGCCTGAATCTTATGGCGGGGCGCTTGCGCTAACTGCCGGTTCGGGAATAGAACATTTTGTACTATGCCGGCCGCCTGAGGCGCCAAGTGCCGCCTTTAGAATTTATTGGTTACCTATTTCAAAATTCAGGAGGATTTAGATTGACTAATAATTTCACTGTTCAATTTGCCGGACGCATGCTGGCTGTTGCCTTGGCTGCCGGTTTGGCCGCCTGTGGCGGCGGGGGTGGTGGGTCATCCACTGCAACTACTAGCAGCAGCGGTGTCGCCAGTGCATCGCAGGCCACCGCCACTGCTTTGAGTGCATCAACCATTGCACCGGCGGCAGCTGATACCAGTTTGCTGGCTGGCGCGAATACGGCGTACGATATGACGGCCGCCATGGGCGACTCTTGGCGCCTGGTGCTCAATACCAATAGCCACCAATTTGCGATTCGTGTCTTGACCACGGCTTATGGTCTGTCCAACACCATTCCGGGCACCTTAACCACCACCACAAACGGTAACTTCATCACCTACTCGGGCAGTACCTCGAATGGCGACAGTTTCAAGATTACCGTGGACACCCGGACGTCTACCCTGTCTGGATCGGTGACGTTGGCGGGTATGACTGCAGCTTCTGCGGTGGTTGGCAGCGGCGTGGCCACCACCGCGCTGACCGGCCTGGCGGGTGACTATGTATTCATGAACGCGGCCCACAATACCGACGGCAGCAGTGCCAATAGCACTATGGGCACCTTGCATGTGGAAACCAACGGGCTGGTTGAGTTGTGCCCCACTGGCGTGGTCAATGCCGGCCATACAGGATGCTCCAACGTAAGCAGTTCTTTGCCAGCGGAAGCCATGGTGTATGGCCAGTTGAGCGTTGACGCACCTAGTGGGCATCTGGTTTTTGGCGCAGACAGTACACATCCTTCATCCACCTTCAATATGAATGGCCGTACCGACTTGGTACAGGTGCAGGCAGGCGACCTCGGTCCAGTGCTGGTGATTGACCAAGACTGGGTGAACAGTTCCAGCGTCCGCAGGGCCGGTGTGTTTCTTGCGGCCCGCACATTTGACACCGCACTGGTGCCGGCCAATCAGGCGGGCAGCTACTTTTGTGTCGGCCCAACGATTTCCCAGCCGGGGGTCAGCGTGGCAGTGACTTCCAGCGGTGGTTCCAATGGGGGCTATTCGGTCAACAATGGCAACAGCGGGGTGGGAAACATGTACTTTAACCAGGTGTCGGATGGAACCATAAACGGCTCGGCGCCCACTTTGTTTCCGTTCAATGGCGGCATGGTGTTGTACGAGACGGATATCAGCAATGCGCCGCCCCGTGTCGGCTTTGCGCTGTCTTCTTCGGTCTTTGTGTTCCAGAACAGTGCCGGCAGCTTGAACTACTGCGTACGCAGCAACTAAGCTTTGGTTTGAGCCGCCTTAGGTAGGCGATCTGCCCCAGGGGCCGTCCTTTGTGATGGCCCCTTTTGTTTTTGCGCGCTGGTTGCGCGCATGGTGACGGGTGCCAATTCGGTTCTCGCTTACTGCGCCGCCAACTGCGGCGCCACGATGTCCATGATGCGCGCAACCACTTGCGTCGTCTCCAGATCTGATGTGTCGATTTCTCGATCGGCCATGCGGTACAAGTGATCGCGCGCGCCCAGTGTCTTGTTGATGTTGTCCATGGCTTCGGCATACAACTCGGGCCGTGCGATGCGAATGTCGTGCTGATGGAGCACGCGACTGAAATGCACATCCGGACTGGCGCGCAGCCAGACGGTAAAGAAGGTGCTCAGCAGCAGTTCGTAACTGGACGGTTCCGCAACCAGGCCACCGGCAGTGGCCAGAACCACCTCCGGATAGGCGCTGGTGATGCGTTCCAGGCAGTCGCGCTCGAGTCGGCGGTAGCCGATCTGGCCGTAGATATTGAATACCTCCTGCAGACTCATTCCCGCTTCACGCTCAACTTCTGCGTTGAGTTCTATGAATGGGCGCTCCAGTCGTTCCGCGAGCAAGCGCCCGACGTTCGATTTTCCCGCTCCGCGCAAGCCGACCAGGGCGATACGCCCCAGCTTTTCGGGGGCGTTGTGCTCGGCGCCCTCAAACAGCTGTTTGCGTATCTGCGCTAGCCGGGTGCTTGATTGGCGCCGCAAAAATTCCACCAGCAGCGCGAGGTCTCCCGCGTGTTGCTCCGCGGGACTGAACAGCGCTGGCAAGGGCACGTTGAGTGCCTTCGAAATTTTGCCCAATACAAGGGCCGAGGCATTGCCCTGCGCACTTTCCAGGCGCGCCAGATGCGGAATGGAAACGCCGGACTGCTCGGCCAGTCCTTTGCGCGTCATGCCGCGCTGGCTGCGAAATTGGCGGATGTTGGTAGCGAGCAGGCCGAGCAACTCCAGTGCGTCCGAATCCAGGGGGACGGATTCACCAGGGATGTTGGGGGCGGCTGTCACGTGGTTTTCAGGCGGTTGGGAATGCGCTGATTTTACTGCCGGGGAATCGCGGCCAAGCATCGCAAAAGAGCGAATAGGTCCTGGTTGTTAGAAAAACATATCTTATATGATTGTATTGACCACGAATAGCTCATATAATTTTTAAAAATAGACAGACATATCTTTTGAGATATGCGTATAGCCAGACAGGAGACAATATGTATTTGCAAGAGATAGGCCCGGATCAGGCCCTGTTCGCCCCGCTGCGCGTGCAGCGCACGCAGCGCGCCGACGGCTGCCAGATACTGCAATCGCCCGAGCCGCTGGGCCGCTACGCCAGCAAATTGGGCGACTTTTTGGAATATTGGGCAGGCCAGGCGCCGGAGCGCGTATTTCTGTGCGAACGGGCGGGTGACGGCGCATGGGCGCAGCTCAGCTATGCACAAGCCTTGCAAAAAGTGCGGGCGATAAGTGCCTGGTTGCTAGCGCAAAAGCTATCACCGCAACGACCGGTGCTGGTGCTGTCCGACAACAGCTTGGAACATGCCTTGCTCATGCTGGCGGCCATGCATATTGGCGTGCCGGTGTCGTCGATGTCACCGGCCTATTCGCTGGTCTCCAGTGACTACGCAAAACTCAAGGCGAATATCCAGTTGCTGCAACCGGGGGTGATTTTTGTTGAAGACTATCAGCGGTTCGCGCCGGCGCTGCAGGCGATAGCGCCCTTGCATAGCGCGGTGCTGCTGGCAGGCAGCCGTGGCGCGTGCCCAGACGGTGCCACGGCGTTTTCCGAAATCATGCGAAGCCGAAATGAAGCGGCGGTGGCGCTAGCGGCTGCAAAAGTCGATGGCGACACCATTGCCAAGTTTCTGTTCACCTCGGGCTCGATCGGCAGTCCCAAGGCGGTGGTGAATACGCAGCGCATGCTGTGCGCCAACCAGCAGGCCAAGGTACAGGTATGGCCGTTTCTAAAAGCCACGCCACCGGTGATCGTGGACTGGCTGCCCTGGAGCCACACTTTCGGTGGCAACCACAACTTCAATATGGTGCTGTGCAACGGCGGAACGCTGTACATTGATGCTGGCAAGGCCGCCCCCGGCGCCTTCGATCTGAGCATCCGGAACCTGCGCGAGATATCGCCAACGGTCTATCTGAATGTGCCGCGCGGCTTTGACATGCTGGTTCTGGCCATGCGCAATGACGCCGCTTTGCGCGAAAAGTTTTTCGCCAAATTGCAAGTCATTTTTTACGCTGCGGCAGCGCTGCCGCAGCACCTCTTCAGCGAATTGCAGCGTCTCTCGATGGACACCCTGGGCCGTGCCATTCCCATCGTTTCCGGATGGGGCGCTACTGAAACCTCGCCCTTGTGTACTGACGCGCATTGTTTCCAAACGCGCTCCGGCGTGATCGGCATTCCGGTCCCGGGCACAGAGCTCAAACTCGTTCCCGGTGCCGACAAACTGGAGGTGCGCGTGCGCGGCCCGAATGTCATGCCAGGCTACTGGAAGGCCGAGGCCTTGACCCGGGCGGCATTCGATGAGGAAGGCTTTTACATCATTGGCGATGCGGTCGAATTCGTCGATCCGCAACAGCCGGAACAGGGCCTGCTGTTTGACGGGCGCGTTGGCGAAGACTTCAAACTGGTGACTGGCACCTGGGTGCACGTGGGCAGCCTGCGCGTGAAGGCGCTGGATGCGCTGGCCCAGGTGGCGCAAGACATTGTTGTCACCGGCCACGACCGCGATGAAGTCGGATTCCTGATATTTCCGAACTTCGCACTGTTGCGGCAAATGGCCGGCCGATCCGACGCCAATGCCAGCAATGAAGATTTGATAAGCCAACCCTCGGTGCGCGCGGAAGTGGCGCGCGGTCTGGCCGCACTGAAAAGCCAAGGCGGTGGTTCCGCCAGTTACGCTGCCAGGGCCATGCTGATGCTGGAGCCCCCATCGATTGACGCCGGAGAGATTACCGACAAGGCCTATATCAACCAACGCATGGTGCTGGCGCGCCGTTCCGATCTGGTGCTGCTTCTGCATGCGGAGCAGACCGACAAGGATGTGATCTTGCCCGCCGGTGGCTAGGCGGCGTGGCGGCAGAAAATGCGCCGGCTGCAAAGCGACCGCGGCGAATCCGGCAAAAACTGGCCTCGCCGGGGTCGCTGTTCGCTTCGGCGATTTCTACCGCCCAGCCTCCAAGGAGCCCTAGGCTATGGCGAATCGCGGGCATGTGCTTTGTGCGTCTATCTAACGGTTAAGGAATAAGCATGGTTCAATTCATCCAAAGCAGCGAAGTCGCCACCCTGATCAAGGACAACGACACGCTTTATTGCACCGGCATGATGCTGGCGGGTCTGGCCGAAGAAGCGCTGGTGGAACTGGAAAAATCGTTCCTGGCGCAGGGCCATCCGCGAAATTTGACGCTGTATACCCCCGTCGGGCAAGGCAACTTCAAGGACAAGGGCATGGCGCATTTTGCGCACGAAGGCATGGTCAAGCGCTTTGTCGCGGCCCACTATGGCGTGGGTGGGCCGAAGCTGGCGGCACTGGTACGCAACAACCAATGCGAGGCCTACAACTGGCCGCAGGGCGTGCTGGCGGTGATGCCACGCCAGGTTGCCGGACGCCGTGGCGGTGTCTTTAGCAAAGTGGGCTTGGGCACATTTATCGACCCCCGCATCGAGGGCGGGAAGGTGAATAGCCGGGCCACCGAGGACCTGATCGAGGTGCGCGAACTGGACGGTGAAGAGTACCTGTATTTCAAGCCACCCAAGGTCAATGTTGCACTGATTCGCGGCACCGTGGCCGACCAGCGCGGCAACCTCACGCTGGACCGGGAAGGGGTGCTGACCGATGCCTTGGCGATAGCGCAGGCTGCGCGCGCCTGCGGCGGCATCGTGATCGCACAGGTGGAAGAAATCGCCCAAAGCGGCAGCTTGCATCCGAAGCAAATCAAGGTGCCCGGCATGCTGGTGGACTATGTCTATGTGGCGCAAGCTGCGCACCACCGCCAGTCCGAAAAAGCCCACTTCAATCCGGCACTCACCGGAGACCTTCGCATACCCACGCATGGCATTGCGGCGCTGCCGCTGGACGAGCGCAAAATTATTGCGCGCCGTGCCGCCATTCATTTGCGCGCCGCAGACGTGCTGAACCTCGGCATTGGCATGCCCGAAGGGGTTGCTGCGGTTGCTGCCGAAGAGGGCGTGGCACACGCATTGACCTTGACATTGGAAACCGGGCCGATCGGCGGAATTCCAGCGGGTGGCCACGAATTCGGCCACTCCGTGAACCCGGAAGTGATCATTGAGCATTCCGCGCAGTTTGATTTTTACGACGGCGGCGGTATCGATATTTCCTTTCTTGGCTTGGCCCAGGTCGACCGGCATGGCAACGTCAATGTGAGCAAATTCAGCGGTCGGGCGGTGGGCTGCGGCGGCTTCATTGACATCAGCCAGAACGCCAAGAAAGTGGCTTTCTGCGGCACCTTTACCGCAGGAGGGTTGGAGGTTGCGGTGGAAAACGGTGCGCTGCGTATTTTGAAAGAAGGACGCCAGCGCAAGTTTGTGGACCAGGTCGAACAAATATCGTTTGCTGGGCGCTATGCGGCCGCGGTTCAGCAAGCAGTGTTGTACATCACCGAGCGTGCGGTGTTTCGGTTGCGCGCCGAGGGCCTGGAGCTGATCGAGATTGCGCCCGGTATCGATCTGGAAGCCGACATCCTCGCGCATATGGCCTTTAGGCCATTGATGGGCAATGTTCGTCTGATGGATGAAAAACTATTTCAACCTGTGTGGGGCCTTCTGAAATCGATTGTTCAATCGGGTCGCGCTGCATAAGCAAAGCGGCCGGACATCGGACCTTAAGCAGCGCATAAAAAAAACCGGGGCCCACGGATGTTGCCCCGGTTTGCTACTGGTCAATCGCTATTTATGCAAACTGCGTGAACCCTTTTTGCCCGGCCTTGCGGTTCGGCGCGAAGCCGTTTTTCGCCAAGGTTTCGTCGGCGTCTTTGTAGAAGGTGCCGATCTTGTAGATCTCGCGGGCCTTCTTCCCATCCGCGATCGGGCGGCCGAGTTCGCGCGAGATGCGAACCAGTTGCTCGACTTGCTCCACGGTGGACATCTTGCGGCTGCGGTCCTGCGTCCAGATGTTGTCTTCAATGCCGCAGCGCACGTGCAGACCCATGGCGATGCCCATCATGTTCAGCGGCAGCGTGTTGAGCATCGAGGTTTCCACCGTCAGCACCGAGCCGTCCGGACAGGCGCGAACGAAGTTGGACAAGTTATACAGGTTAGGCGCTTCAAAACCGCCACCGATAGCGACCCAGGTCAAAATCAGTGGCACGTTGCAGGTGCCACGGCGCATCATGCGTTCCACGGTTTCCAGCTGGGCCACGGTGGCCAGTTGAAAGTGGGTCTGGATGCCACGCGCGCTGAGCCGCTTGATATGTTCTTCGACCCAGGCCGGGCCGGCAGGAATGGTCATTTCGCGGTAGGCGTAATAGCCCGGTGTGCCAACCGCCAGTGTGGTGCCTGCGACGTCGGCGGCGACCATTTGTTCGACCACATTCATCTGGTTCGAGTTGATGGCAATGGTGACCTGCTCTGGCCGGGGTTCGATCATCGACAAACCGTGGCGTGTGTCATCCGACAACCACGCGGCCGGATCGCCTTCTTTGGCCGGCGCAAAAGAAATTGAGCCGCCAATTTGCAAAATCATGCCAGGGCAAGCTTCGCGAATAGCTGCCACCATCTCGTTGGTGCGCTCCAGCCGCTTCGAGCCACTGCCGTCTTCTTCACGGCCGTGCACGTGGCAGACCGTGGCACCGGCGTTATAGCAATCCACCACTTTTTGCACCTGGTCCTTCAGCTTCACCGGTATATCTTGCGGGAAGTCCGAAGGCGCCCATTCTGGTCCAAATGGCGCGCAGGTAATCACCAGGTCTTGCATGTTTTCTACGTGCAGGGATCCATCCATAAAGTTCATCTCGAGCTCCTTAATTCAAATCTTGTTAATGTCGATAGCCAAGCCATGGCCGACCCGCTGGCGGGCGGCGCTGGCGCTCAATAGGGTTTGGTTCCAACGATGGCGGCGCGTTCCATCTTGCGATGGCAGGCCGGATAGTCCATAACCGCGTAGTGCTGGGTGCTGCGGTTGTCCCAGATCGCCATGCTGTAGGGCTTCCAGCGCCAGCGCACCTGGTATTCGGGAATTTCAGCCTGGCCAATCAGGTACTGCAGCAGGTCCACCGCAGTCTGGTTGTAGTCCTGGCCGTAGCGCACACGGTCTTTGTTGTGGTAGTTCACGAAGTGGGTGACAAAGGCGTTGACGAACAAAATTTTCTCGCCGGTTTCCGGGTGCGTGCGCACCACCGGATGTTCTGCGTCCGGGTACTGTGCCTTCATCGCCAGGCGTTTTTCCTGGGGCATGGCGGCGGCAAAGGAACTGTTGAAGCTGTGGTTGGCCCAGAGTCCGTCGATTTCGCTTTTGACATGCGCGGGCAGCTTGTCATAGGCCAGCACCATATTCGCCCAGGCGGTGTCACCACCCACGGGCGGGCACTCGATACAGCGCAGCACACAGCCCAGCGCCGGCGTTTCGCGCCAGGTGCCGTCGGTGTGCCAGGCGTTTTCATAGCGATCGACCGGGCTGTCCGGGTTTTTGTATATTTGCACCAGACCCGGCGCTTCCGGGTGCGAGGGAGCCATCGGGTGGTCTTCCAGTTGCCCCAGCCGCTGGGCAAACGCCATGTGGTCGTGGCGTGATAGTTTGTCCAGGGTTTGATCGCGCAGGAAGAGTACTTTGTACTTCAGCAAGGCGTCATAGACCGCATTGAACAGGGCGTCGTCGTGCACCGCATCACCCAGATTCAGGTCTAGCAGTTCTGCGCCGATGGCACAGGTCATTGGTTCCAATCTCATGTACTGGTGTCTCCTATTTATAGCTAATTGGGATGTCTTACTCACTGTGTGCGAGTGAGCGGAACTGTAGCTTTGGGGTGGATATTTATTTTGCATTTCGCGCCATTGTTTTAGCCTAATGCGCCATTGCGGGTGACTTGTGATTACCATTGGCGGCCGCTGCCACGGGTAGCCCAAACCGCACAGGAAATACATCGCTATATGGAACCGACGCTCCGAGCCAAGACCCTGACCGGCTACTTTCGGGTCGCGCGGCGCCACGGTCTGGACCCGCTCGGCTTGTTGCAGGCGGTGGGCCTGGAAGCCTCCTGGCTGGCCGATCCGGACTACCGGATTCCGATCTCCAGCGCCTGTCGTCTGCTGGACATGGCGGCAGCGCAGGCGCACTGCCCCAGCTTCGGGCTGGAAATGGCGGAGTTGCGCCAGAAGGACGATGCCGGTGCGATCGGCATATTGCTGGCCCACAAACGCACTTTGCGCGAGGCGTTGCAGGCCATCGTGCAATACCGCCAGCGCTTCAATGATCCGCTCAGCGTGCATATGGAGAGCAGCCGGGATCTGGTGACGATCCGCGAGGAAATCATTTCCGTGGCATCGGTGCCGACGCGCCAGGCCACCGAACTGGCGGTCGGCATCATGGCCAAAATTTGCCGCGGACTGCTCGGGCCGCACTGGGCACCACGCGGCGTCTATTTCTCGCATGCGGCGCCGCAGGATCGGCGCTTTCACCGGCGCTTCTTCAATTGCCCGTTGACATTCGGCAGCGATTTCAACGGCATCGTGTGCACCGCCGCCGATCTGGACTATCCCAACCCGGACGCCGATCCGCAACTGGTGCGCTACGCCGAAACCCTGATGCAGACCGGCCCGCGGACCGGTGACAAGTCGATCACACTGGAAGTGCGCAAAGCCATTTTTGTGCTGCTACCACTGGAGCAGGTATCGATCGATCAGGTCGCCAACTACCTGCATCTGAGCACGCGCACCTTGCAACGCCAATTGCAGGCGGCGCATTCCGACTTTTCGGCCCAGCTCGGCGCTGTGCGCCATGAATTGGCGATGCGCTATTTGCGCAATCCGCGCTATCCCATCGGCCGCATTGCCGCTGGCCTGGGCTTTGCCCAGCAGGCATCCTTTACGCGCTGGTTTCAGGAGCGTTTCAACACCACGCCACGCGCCTGGCGCGCCATAAATCTGGGCTGACGGCGGCGAATGACCGGCGAACGGCCAGCGCATTTTCTGCCGCCCGGGCGCCTAACTAGCAGGCTGGCGGCGGCGGCGCGCTGCGCTATTTATCACTTCCTTTTTGTGTCATTCATTGGTAATCGATTGGCGTGAAATGAGAAGCGAAATTACACGTTACTGACGAAAATTCAGAACTTCAGCGCCGGCGAGCGACTGATCGCGCCAACACAACAAAGAGACACTTCGGATGAAAAACCTATTGATATCCACGCGCCTGAAATTATTAATCGTCGTGTTGGCGCTGGCGACTTTCATTATTGGCTACAACGGTTTGCGTGGTATCCGGGACTCCAACGACGCGCTGAAAACCGTCTATATGGACCGCACTACCGCGCTGGTAAAGCTGGACCGCCTGGAGCAGGCGCTGCTGCGCAACCGGCTGGCCCTGACCCAGGCGCTGGCTTTCCCCAGCGCAGAAGCGTCACAGCAGGCCATCACCCAGGTGCGCAACAACAGTGCCGAAGCCACGGGCGCGTGGGATGCTTATCTGGCGACCACACTGGCGGATGAGGACGCGGCCCAGGCCAAGGCGCTGGCCCCGGTGTTGGCGCAGTATTTCAGCGCGCAGGCCCAGTTGCTCGACGCCCTGCGCGCTGGCGACATGCCGAGCGCACTCCAGCTTAACCAAGACCGGGTGGCGGCGCTGTTTGGCCGGCTCGACCAGGGCATCGCCGTGCTCCACGCGCAGCAACTGGCACAAGCCCAGCAGGCTTTCGAACAGGGGCAGGCGCGCTTTACCCGCGCACGGATCTTTTCCTGGCTTATCTATCTGACCTCGCTGGTCATTGCCATCGGCATGGGCCATGGATTTATCCGGGTCATCACCACCTCGCTACAGCAAGCCATCGCCGCCACCCGTGCCGTGGCGCGGGGTGAGCTGACACACCAATTTTCCATCAAGGGCAAAGATGAAATTGCGCAACTGCTGCAAGCGCTGCAAACCATGCAATATGAATTGACCCAGGTGGTGTCCAGCGTGCGCCAGGGTTCCGACGCCGTGGCCAGTGCCAGTTCTGAAATTGCCCATGGCAATAACGACCTGTCGGCGCGCACGGAACAGCAGGCCAGCGCCTTGCAGCAGACCGCCGCCAGCATGGAACAACTTCAAGCCACGGTGCAGCAAAACGCCCAGGCATCGGAGTTGGCGAACCAGTTGTCGATCACTGCGTCCGGAGTCGCCCAAAGTGGCGGTCAGGTGGTCGGTCAGGTGGTCGACACCATGAAGGAAATCAATGTGGCGTCGCAAAAAATCGCCGAGATCATTGCTGTCATCGACGGCATCGCTTTCCAGACCAATATTCTGGCGCTCAACGCCGCGGTTGAAGCGGCACGTGCCGGCGAGCAGGGCCGGGGCTTTGCCGTAGTGGCGACCGAAGTGCGTGCCCTGGCCGGGCGAAGTGCGTCAGCGGCGAAAGAGATCCGGGGCTTGATTCAGGCCAGCACCGACCGCGTCGCCCATGGCAGCGCGCTGGTGGACCGTGCCGGCCAGACCATGGTGCAGGTGGTCCAGAGCATCGATCGGGTGACGCATCTGATGGCCGAGATCAGCGCCGCCAGCCACGCCCAGTCGGACGGTGTGGTACAGGTCGGGCAAGCCATTGCGCAAATGGACCAGGCGACACAGCAAAATGCCGCGTTGGTGGAAGAAATCGCTGCCGCGGCGGTGGGCCTGAAAACCCAGGCCCAGGACCTGGTGCAGGCAGTGGCGGTGTTTGTGGTGCATACGCCGCCGTTGCACCAGGGCGCCATTGCGCTCGCCGACAGCTACCGGCTGGCTTAAATGCCGGCGCAACCACTGCAGCGGCGCTGGGCGCCGCTGCGCCGCTGCCTGGCGCACGGCCTGGGTCCGCACACCGCCGCACTCGGGGCGGCGCTGATTGCCGTGCCGGTGCTGGCGGCACTGGCAATTGCCGAGCGCCAAAGCCTGGGCGAACAAAAATCCCGCGCGGCACTGATTGCGACGGCCATTTTGCAGCGCAGTGAAAGCGTCAGCGCACAAATTGACGCCGCCTTCAAAAGCCTGACGGCACAGCACAACGACGCGCCCTGCGCGGACGACAACTTGGCACGCATGGTGCGCGCCGCTGCCAACAGTGGCGCACTCAGCGCGGTGGGCTATGTGCGGAACCACCGCTTGCTGTGTTCATCGTATGGGCGCCAGCGCCAGGGCATTGATCTGGGGCCGCCGGATATGCTGAGCCGTACCCACTATATGGTCTGGACGGCAGTGGCTTTGCCGGGCATCGGCGATAAAAAGTACCTGGTCTCGGTGGACCAGGCCAGCGGCTATGCGGCGATTCTGCACCCCGAAGGGCCGCTCGACCTGCCGATTGAACAGCCGGACACCCGTGTCGGACTGTATGGCTTGTCGCTGCGCGAAGCCATTACCCAGCGCGGTGCTTTCAAGCCGGAGTGGAGTGCCCAACTGGCACAGGGCAGCGCGGTGCAGTTTTTTGACGGCCAGTTTGTCGTGGCGCTGCAGCGCTCGCAGCATTACGACTACGCTGCCTATGCGGCGATTCCGGCGTTGCGCTGGCGGCAGGGCTGGGAAAGTCTGGCGCTGCTGTTGGTGCCGCTGGGCTTGCTTGCCGGCTTTCTGTTTGCGCTGCTGGTGCTGCAGGTGTCGCGCAACCAGAAGGCCTTGCCGGCGCTGCTCAGGCAGGCGCTCAAAAAGCATGAGCTGTTTCTCGAATACCAGCCGATTGTGGAGCTGGCTACCGGGCGCTGGGTCGGGGCCGAAGCCTTGATTCGCTGGCGCCGCCCGAATGGTGAAATGGTGCCGCCCGACGTGTTCATTCCGATCGCTGAAAATAGCCAGCTGATCGAACACATTACCGAGCGAGTGATCGACCTGATTGCCAGCGATACGGCGCAGCTACTGCGCGCGCACCCGGATTTTTATATCGGCATCAATCTGTCGGCGGCTGACTTTCAAAGCCCCAAGATATCCGACAAGCTGCATGCGCTGACACAGACACTGGGCCTGCGGCCAATGCATCGGACAGTGGCCAGTTCGGCCTGTCCCTGGGTTACAAGGCCGCCGGCTCTGACACCGAATACCACGGCTATGCGCTGAACACCCACTCCTCCATGCTCGCGGTACGCATGACGGTGGAAAATATTGGCGGTACCACGGCACCCGCAGGCCTGGGCGGCGCCGTGGCGCGGCTGACCAACCCGACCGGTCTTTCCTATGCCAACGTGTACGCCGAAAACGACCAGTTGTTTGGCATGAGCATGAACAGCAAACTGGACCCCGCGACCAGCGTTTTTGGTGAGTGGGCCTACCGTCCGAACGCGCCGCTGGGCTATAACTCGGCCGACGTAGTGGCGGCATTCGCGCTGCGCAGCCCGACCTCGTTCCTGGCGGTGCACAAGGGCATTTTGAATGTGGCGCCGGGCGCCACCTTCGATGCCTATGACCGTTATGGCGTCGTCACAGGCAGCCTGGGTACCAGCAAAGTTCTGCCCAAGGCGCTGGGCGCTGATCGCTTTGTGCTGTTGGGCGAAGTCGGATTCAGCCATGTCAACGGCTTGCCAGACCAGAACACCATGCGCTACGGCCGCCCCCTGGCTTACGGCACAGCAGCGGATCCTGGCGTGCCTTGTACCGACACGGTACCTGGTAAGACCTGCACCAACGACGGCTTTGTCACGGTGGATTCCTGGGGCCTGCGCATGCTGATGTCGGCCACTTATGGCAATGCACTGTTTGGCGCCAACGTCACACCGTCTTTGCTGGTGGCGCAGGACATGGATGGCTATTCCTATGATGGCACCTATTCCAAAGGCCGCAGCACGGTACGTCCGGGCCTGCGACTGGACTGGGGCAAGAGCTATTACACCGATCTGCAGTACACCCTGTTTTCGGGCGGCAGCTACAACCTGGCCATGGACCGCAGCTATTTGAGTCTGGTCTTCGGCGCACGCCTGTAAGCACCCGCATGTCGCTTTGCGGCATCCGCGCGGAACGCCCAGCGTTCCCTGTGGGTGCCGCGTTTTCACTTCCTTCCAACACCTCACGAGAATTGCCATGCACGGTCACATGATGCAGCAGTCGCTGCTGATTTCTAACCTTCTGGTCCACGCCGAACGCCACCACGCCACGCAGGAAATAGTTTCGCGCCGCGTCGAAGGGGATGTTCACCGCTATACCTTCAAGGAACTGGCGCAGCGCGCGCGCACCATGGCCAATGCATTGCAGGCCTTGGGTGCCAAGCCTGGCGCGCGCATCGCCACACTGGCCTGGAATGGCTACCGCCATATGGAGCTGTACTACGCCGTGTCGGGCAGCGGCGCGGTGCTGCACACGCTGAACCCGCGGCTGCACTCGGAGCAGCTCAGCTACATCATGGACCACGCCGAAGACCAGATCCTGTTCTTCGACCTGACCTTCCTTCCGCTGGTTGAATCGATTGCCGGACTGGTCAAGTCCTGCAAGCTGTTCGTGGCCATGACGGACCGGGCCCATATGCCCCTCAGCAAACTCGAAGGGCTGCTCTGTTACGAAGACCTGATCAGCAGCTACCCGGACCAGTTTGCCTGGCCGGACCTGGACGAAAACAGCGCCTCCAGCCTGTGCTATACCAGCGGCACCACCGGCAATCCCAAAGGCGTGCTGTACAGCCATCGCTCGACCGTGCTGCATACCTATGCGGGGGCCTTGCCGGATGCGCTGAACTGTTCCGCGCAGGACGTGATTTTGCCGGTGGTTCCGATGTTTCACGTCAACGCCTGGGGCCTGCCCTATATTGCCTGTATGACCGGTGCCAAGCTGGTGTTCCCGGGGCCGGCATTGGATGGCAAGTCACTCTACGAGTTGTTTGAAGCCGAGCAGGTGACGCTGTCGGCTGGCGTGCCTACGGTGTGGCAGGGGTTGCTCAACTATGTGGAAAACCAGCGACTGGCGTTTTCCTCTATGCGCCGAACCATCATCGGCGGTGCCGCCTGTCCGCCGGCCATGATGAAAACTTTCCAAAACAACTTCCAGGTGCATGTGCTGCACGCCTGGGGCATGACCGAACTGAGCCCGGTGGGTACCGTGTGTTCCTTCAAGGCGGCGCAATTGCAGCTCAGCAAGGCCGAGCAGGAAGCGGTGCAAACCAAGCAGGGGCGCGTGGTCTTTGGCGTGGACATGAAAATCGTCGATGACCAGGGCCTGGAGCTGCCGTGGAATGGCCAGGCAAGCGGTGAACTGATGGTGCGCGGCCCTTGGATTGTGCGGGAATATTTCAAGGGCGAAGGTGGCGATCCGCTGGTGGACGGCTGGTTTCCCACGGGCGACGTTGCCACCATTGATGCCCAGGGTTTCATGCAGATTACCGACCGCGCCAAGACGTCATCAAATTTGGGGGGGAGTGGATTGGTTCTATCGACATCGAAAATATCGCCATGTCGCATCCGGCCGTTGCCATGGCCGCCTGCATCGCCGCCTATCACCCCAAATGGGACGAACGCCCGCTGCTTCTGGTAACCAAAAAGCCGGACCAAAATTTAAGCAAGGAAGACCTGCTGTTGTTCTTCAACGGCAAGATTGCCAAATGGTGGACGCCGGACGATGTGGTTTTTGTTGACTCCATTCCATTGGGCGCCACGGGCAAGATGCTGAAGCACAAACTGCGCGAGATGTTCCGTGGTTACCAGCTGCCCAGCGCCTGAGCGCAGGCCTTGAAGCTATGCAAAAACATCCAGCAGACGCGCCGCAGCGCCGATACCGGCTGCAGTGGAGGCCGTTGCGCTGGGCGCCGTGGCGGGTGACGGCGAGTTGGCTGTTGCTTTGCCTGGTGTGGTTTGGGCAGCGCTTGCAATGCGCGATTCAATGTTGCGAATCTGGGTTTGCAGATCTTTGATGATCTGTTTGCCTTCGGGGGTTTTTCCGGAGGGGCAGGCTTGCCAGTCGCCCAGTTTTCTGACGCACTTGGCGAGCTTGTCCTGCAAGGCCACAGGAGGTGTTCCATTGCCGACGGCTTGAACCGGCCCGGCAGGTGCGGTGAATGTAAGTGCAGTCGCCATGGAGCGATCCAGAGAGGTGAAGCCAGAGCTGCCCGCGCTGCGGATGCTATCGCCAGAATGGCGCGTGGCATGCGCAGCCGGGGCAGCCGTGGGCCTTACTTCTTCATTTCGTCCTTGGCCATTCCGTCTTTGGCCATGCCGTCCTTGGCCATTCCGTCTTTGCCCATGCCGTCCTTGCCCATGGCGTCTTTCTTCATGGCATCTTTCTTCATGCAATCCTTGCCCATGGCGTCTTTGCCCATGGAATCTTTCTTCATGCAGTCTTTGGACATGGCATCCTTGCCCATGCTGTCTTTCTTCATCATGTCATCCGCGGCCATGGCGCCTGTGGCGGCCAGCAGCATGCAGGTGGACAGGAGTGTTGCGCTCAGTTTGTTCATGATTTTTCCTTCAAGTTACAGAGTGGTGTGAGTGGCAAAAGTGCCGTTGTTTGGAGCAAGCTGATGAAAGCTCAGCTTCCTCCGAACCAGTTGTACCCTTGGTCTTCCCAGTAACCGCCAGGGTAGGTATTGGTGACGAAAATCGCCTGTATGTGCTTTGGGTTTTTGTAGCCCAGCTTGGTGGGCATGCGCAGCTTCATGGGAAAGCCGTACTTGGGTGGCAAGGGCTGTCCGTCGTGGCTGAGTGCCAGGGTGGTCTGGGGATGCAGGGCGGTGGGCATGTCAATGCTGGTGTAGTAGTCGTCAGCGCATTTGAAGCCCACGTATTTGGCGCTGAGGTCTGCGCCCACCCGACGCAGAAAACTGGCGAATGACACGCCGCCCCATTTGCCAATGGCGCTCCAGCCTTCCACGCAGATGTGGCGCGTCACCTGGTCTATCTGGGGCATGGCACGCAGTTCCGCCAAGCTCCACTGGCGTTTGTCTGCTACCAGTCCGGTAACTTCCAGCCGGAAGCTGCCACCATCTATCTCGCGTACCTCGTCTTCGCTGTAAAACGCGTTGAACGGAAACGGCCGGGTGATCATGGAGTCCGGGTAGGTGGGCGCCAGGCGCTGCGGGTCAAACAGCCAGGCCTGGGCTTGGTCATTCAGGCGCGAGATCTGGGTGAGGGCGGTTTCGGCGCTGTCTTCGTCAATCAGCGTGCAGCCGGTGAGCATGCTCAGGCCGCCCAAGGTCAAGGAGCGGCGCAGAAAGCCACGTCTGGCGGCATCCAGGCCGGGGTTGGCGTGCGCCAGGCGCGCCAGCGCTTCTTTCAGAATGGCATTGCGGTCCAAGGACAAGGACACCGGTGTGTTGATTTTCATGGGAACAACTCCTAACGTCCGCGCACCATGGCGATCAGGGTGCGCGGCACCAACATGACCATCACCAGATGTACGACGATAAAAAGCACCAGTGCGGACATGGCGCCAAAGTGGACCAGGCGGGCACCTTCATAGCCGCCAACCAGGGTGCGGAGCAGGGGAAATTGAACCGATTTCCACAGCACCAGTCCGGATACCACCAGCAGCACGCTGTCCAGCATCACGAACAGGTAGGCAAGGCGCTGCACCGTGTTGTACTGGCGCGGGTCGGCGTGGGCCAGGCGGCCTTGCAAGGCCGCAGCCAGGTCGGCAAACAGGGCTCGAGGCGACAGCGGGAAGAACTTCGCCGCCAGGCGTCCGGTGACGCCGTTGAGCACCAGGTAGATGCTGCCGTTGATCGCCAGCACCCACATGGCGGCAAAATGCCAGAGCAATGCGCCGCCCAGCCAGCCGCCCAGGGTCAGCGCATTGGGGATGGAAAAATTCAGGAAATCCGTGGCGTCGTAGATCTTCCAGCCGCTGGTAAGCAACACCAGAACCGCTACCGCATTGATCCAATGGGCGCTGCGCAGCCAGGCCGGATGGATGACTTCTTTGCTGCTGTTCATACATTGCCTTTCACGGTTTGTTGCACGGAATCGTCGGCCTTTGCCAGGGACAAGGACAAGCGCTATAGGGGTTGGTCTGGCGGGGGGCGGAATTCTTACAGTGGGGTCGATATTTTTTTTGCAGTCCGTTGGCGCAACGGGTTTACGCTCGGTTTTGCGTTCGTGGGGTGCTTTACTTGGCCTCACCATGGGTGCTTTGGAAAGGGTGGAGGCGCTAGCTTGTAAGAAGCAAGCGATGGCCGCGACTAAGAATGACCATGGCTAATGTTTTGTTCGTACCCGCCAACCAGGAGATTCCATGTCCCAAGCCAAAGTCACGCAACCGAAGCCACCGCGCCGCATGGGCAACACCTCCATGCTGGCCATCGCGGCCATTGCGCTGTTCTTACTTTTGTATCTGGCGCCCTGGGCGCAGGCCGAAAAAGCCCGCTTGGTACCGGCGCCTGGCCCCGAGGTGCTGGCGCTGGACTCCGGCGCAGCGCGGCCGCAGGACAGCATCGTTTTTGCCGGGGGCTGCTTCTGGGGCATACAAGCCGTGTTCCAGCACACCCGGGGCGTGCTGGATGCGGTGTCCGGCTATGCAGGTGGAAAATCTTCTAGTGCGGATTACGAGACCGTCAGTACCGGCAGCAGTGGACATGCCGAATCGGTGCAGGTGCGCTTTGACCCGCGGCAGGTGAGTTATGGCCAGCTGTTGCAGATTTTCTTTTCCGTGGCGCACGACCCGACGCAACTGAACCGCCAATACCCGGATGTCGGTACCCAGTACCGTTCCGCCATTTTTTACCATGACGAAGCGCAAAAGTTGGTGGCGCAGCGTTACATCGCGCAACTGGATGCGGGCCAGGCCTTTGCCCAGAAAATCGTGACCCAGGTAAGCCAGCTCGACCAGTTTTATCCAGCCGAGCGCTACCACCAGAATTACGCCACGCTGCACCCGGATTCCACCTACATCGCCGGTTTTGATCTGCCCAAGATCGCCAACCTCAAGGCGATGTTTCCCGCCTTGTACCGGGACGTGCCGGTGCTGGTTGCCCCTTAGGCACCTACCGCCCAGGCGCCAGCGGTCGTTGCGGTCAGGCTTGGGGCTTGGTGGGCTTGGGCGAATTCTGCGGGCCGATCAGGTATTCGCGTACCAGTTCGCGCGCGCGGTGCAGGCGGCTTTTGATGGCCCCGTCCTGCGCGCCAAGACGCTCGGCGATTTCGGCGATGGTCAACTCTTCAAAGTCGCGCAGCAGCACCACTTCCAGGTAGTGTGCTGGCAGCGACTCCAAAGCGGCCGCCAGGTCGATGCGCAGGTCGTTGTCGGTTTTGCAGAGCAGCTGATGCTCGGCCTGGTCTTCGTCGAGCGTCTCGGTGCGGAACATTATCCGTTCGAGCTTTTTGCATTCGCGCCGGATCACGGTAAAAAGCCAGGACGAAAACGCCGCCGCCGCCTTGAGCGCCCCCAGCTTGCGCGCGATCACCATGAGGGACTCCTGTACCGCATCGTCCACGTCGCTGGCCAGGCAGTGCCGGCGTGCGTAGCGGCGGGCGTCGGCCTGGCACGCCGCCAGCAGTCGCCCGATGGCGGCCGGGTCGCCGGTCTGCGCGGCCAGGATCAGCTGGTCTTTGTCGGAGCGCGCGCAGGCCGGCATGCTTAGGCTCCCTTGTCCAGTTTGCGGCCGACCAGGGCGCACATCGGGCAGAAGCCGAACAGGCCGCTCATGGCGAGCATGGCGCCCATGATGCCAGCGCCCATGGCCAGTGGCTGGCCCCAGTGCATGGCGGCGAATCCCAGAGCCATCAGGCCCATGAGGACGCGCAGCGCACGCTCCCAGCCCGGCACATTTTTGACATAGAACATTGCGATCTCCTTGGAAAGTTTGCTTGTGGAGGACAGCCCTCACAAGCTAAGAGGCGGCAAAGTGGCGCTTGGGTTCGCGGGCGCTGAAATAAATGTGCCAGGCGGTACGAGTGGCAAGGGCATCAGGGCTGGGTCGCAAGCACCTTGCCCTTCAGACGAAAGACCTGGTCGGTCGGTTGGGCCGGTTGGGCCGGTTGGAAGTTCATGGATTTCCGCGCTGGTTTGGGTACAGATAAAAATTTAAAAACGTGTCGCCCAATGCGTGAGCCAGGCCGGCGAGTGGGCGACCAGCCAGGTCTCCAGCGGCTTGTCGGCGCGGCTCAGGACCATGGCGGCCAAGGCGATCATGACGGCGCCCAAAAGCATCTTGCCGGTCTTGCCGGCTTGCAGAAGATTTCCCCGGATTTTCATCAGGGTGGCGCGCCCGACATAGGCCAGCGCAAGCACCGGCAGCGCCGCGCCAAGGCCGAACAGGCCCATCAGCAAGGCGACTTGGGGCAGCTGGGAGCCTTGGCTGGCGAGCACTACCGCCGCGCCCAAAGTCGGGCCGACGCAGGGGCTCCAGACCGCGCCAAGCACCAGGCCGATGGCGAACTGGCCGCGCAGGCCATCGAGGTGCATGCGCGCAATAAGGTGGTTGCCGGCATCGCCAACGCCCGAGGTGGCCGCGGCGAAGCGCTGCTGCAGGCTGCCCGACATCAGCACCAGGCCGAGCAGGCCCAGAATGCCTGCGCCGACATCGCGAAAGCTGGCGGCGTCGATGTCGAGTGCCGACCCCGCCCACGCCAGCCCGGTGCCGATCAGGGCATAGGAAAGGGCGAGTCCGGCGGCCAGGGCCAGCGGCGCGCGCGGATGCGCGTTGGTGGCCGACGCCAGCAGGATGGGGATGATTGGCAGCACGCAGGGCGAGAGCGTGGAGAGCAGCCCGGCCAGCAGGCCGAGGCCGTAGGCGCCGAGGCCGAATTCCATCAGTGAATGGTCTTCTTGAACAGGCCCTCCAGGCCGGCGGGGCTGGTGTCGCCTACCGAGCGGCCGACTTCATTGCTGCCCTTGAAGGCCACCAGGGTGCTTTGCATACCGACCTTGAATTTCTTGAGCGTGGGCTTGGCGGTGTCGAAGTCGATTGTCAGGAGCGTGATGTCCTTGTAGTCGGGCTGCTTCATGAGGCCTTCAATGATGGGTTTTTGTGCCGCGCAGGTGGGGCACCAGCTGGCGCTGATATCCAGCACGACGGGCTTGCCTGCGTTGGTGAGGGCATCGAAATCCTGCTGGGTGAAGGGCTTGATGTCGCCGGCCATGGCTGCGGCCATGAGCGACGTTATGGCGATCAAGAGCGCGGATCGGGCGAAGGATGGGACAGTGAAGGTCATGGAAAGGCTCCTTGCGGGTTGGTTGGGGTGGATTCCTTGCTAAGAGGCGCCGGGCCGCCAAAACGGTTCGCAACCTCTGCACTATTTTCTGTTGGTCGCTGAAGGGCGGTAAAACTTACACCTACAGGTGCGCCAGCGGGACCTCTGCGGCCGTTTCGTCGGCCTGCAATATGGCAATCAGTGCGCCCAAGTCGCGGTCCAGTCGTTTCAGCACAGCGCTGTCGAGTTGGTCCAGTGCCGACGGCAGGACCCCGGTAAACGGGCCCTTGACGCCTTCTAGCAATTGCAGTCCTGCCGGCAGCGCATGAATTTGCGCATTTCTGCGGTCTTGCACCGCTTTGGCGACCGAAATCAACTTCTTTCGCTGCAATTCTTTGACCAGGTTGCTGGTAGTTGACTGGTGGATATCCATTTCAGCGGCGATTTTGCCCATGCCTATTCCTGGGGAACTGGCAATGATGCTCAGCGCCCAGACCTGTGCGCCGCCGAGCCCGACTTCCTTTTCCATTTGGCGGAAATGTGTGCGCACCGCATTGAAAACCACGCGGAAGCGGCGCAATACCTTGGTGGAGGTCACGGCAGCGGCTGGTGGCTTCTTGCCGCCGACTGGGGCTTTGCGGGCGCTATCGCTAGCAGCAAGCGTTTTGTTCATAGTGAGTGGCTGCCTATTCGTAGTCAGGTAGTTCAGGTAGTTCAACAGCGCGCATCGTGTAGCAAACGCACCGGCGCGGCCGAAGATTCGATGAATACATTTGTTGGAATCTATATGGCACAATTCTGGTCCGCCATTTTGCACCCACTGTGAGACCCGCCTGCGCATGTCCAAGCACCCTGACGTCGCCAAAGTTCTGAAGCATGAATTGACGAATTGGCATCACTGGTCCGGGCGGATTTTGGTGCTGGTATTTTCGGCTTTATCCGGGTTGATCATCGTGGCATTTACCTGGTTGACCGAGCAGGCACTGCGCGCGTTCCAGGGCTTGAATGCGTGGCACGGGTGGCTGCCGCTGGTGCTGACGCCGGTTTCTACGGCACTGATTGTGTGGGTCACACGGAAGTGGGCGCCGGGTAGCGCTGGCTCAGGCATCCCGCAGGTGATGGCAGCGCTGGAACCGGAAGCAAGCGGCGAATTCCGCCCACTGTTTGTTTCCTTGAAGCTCTCCGTCGCCAAAGTATTTCTGACCGCCTGGGGATTGCTGGCCGGCCTCTCTATCGGGCGTGAGGGGCCATCGGTTCAGATTGCCGCCGGCATCATGCACCACGCGCGGCGGTGGATACCAAAGCGCGCGCGGGTCTCCGAGCATTCCCTGCTCATTGCGGGCGGTGCGGCGGGCATTGCCGCTGCCTTCAACACCCCTCTGGGTGGTGTCATGTTTGCCATAGAGGAGTTGACCCGGCGACCCGAGCAGCGCAGCAACAGCCTGGTCCTGGCAGCGATTGTGCTCAGCGGTCTGGTCGCCGTGTCTGCCTACGGCAACTCGACTTATTTTGGCGTGATACGCGTGGACGGCCTGGCGCTCGATCTGATTGCGCCGGCCCTGCTGGTAGCGCTGCTGTGCGGCATTGCCGGCGGCTTGTTCTCCCGACTGCTGGTGGTGTCCACCGCAGGCACGGCAGGCGACGGCTTCACGCGTTTGCGTGCCCGGCGCCCGGTGCTATTTGCCGGCCTCTGCGGTGCACTGATTGCCGTGATTGGCGTGCTCAGTGGCGGCGCTACGTTTGGCAGCGGCTATGGGCATACCCGCGCGCTGCTTGAACATGGCGCCGAGACGTTTGGTTTGTATTTTCCGCTGAAGTTCCTGGTGACCTGGATCTCGACCTGGTCGGGCGTGCCTGGTGGAATATTCGCCCCTTCGCTGGCCATTGGAGGTTCACTGGGATACGACATTGCGCAGCTAACCGGGTACGTAAATGCACCGACCCTGATTGCACTGGGCATGACCGGCTTTCTGGCTGCCGTGACGCAGGCACCCTTGACCTCGTTCATTATCGTGATGGAAATGGTGGACGGCCATGCGCTGGTGCTCAGTCTCATGACCTGCGCATTTTTGTCTGGCGGTATTTCGCGCCTGATCAGCGCGCCGCTGTATGCAAGCCTGGCAGGCCTGCAGCTCAAGCGCATTGACTTGGCAACAGCCAAAAAAATGGGGCCCTGAAGGCCCCCAAAGACTGATTGCAGTCGCTCACTTTGCTTACATTCGCATCTGGAAATCATGGTCTCCACCGAAGGGGGCTAGTTCCTGGAAGCGCCAAAACCACCTGCGTGCGCATTATATTTGGTGCAATGTATGGTGTTTGCACGCTATCAGTCCGGCGCCTGTACTGCTTGCTGTGCTGCGCTGGTGAGTGTGGCCAACACTATTCCAGCCATATCAAGCGACTGCGTATCCTGCTTTGCCTGCAAACCCCGCACCGTACCGTGCCGGTCCGGCAAGTCCTCGTCCTGGCTGGCTTTTAGTTTGCCTTCCAGACGGTCTATCGGCATTTCGATGCCAACGATTCCGTGCATTAGTTTGTCAATGAAGTCCGCCGGCGCATCCTCCACGCGCCAGGGAGCGGACTGCCGTGATTCCTGGCTATGGGTTAAGCGATGGAGCATGTCCAGCATCCAGGCCCGGTCCTCTATTACCCGTGCTGTTCCGTGCGCATGGACGACCGCATAGTTCCATGTGGGAACGACCTTGCCATGCGCGGTTTTGCCTGGATACCAGGTTGGCGTAATGTAGGACTGCGCACCCTGAAACATGACAAGCGACGGCGTATCGGCAGATAGCTGGCGCCAAACAGGATTGGCGCGCGCCACATGGCCCATGAGTGTGCCGTGCGCGCCGCGCGTTCGGTCCAGGAAAAACGGCACATGGTTGGCCAGTAGCCCATCGCTGGCATGGCAAACCCAGGCCCCTAGTGGATGGGATTCCAGGAGTGTGAAGATCGCTTCGCGGTCCTGGAATTGGTGGTGTTTTGCAATGTACATGTCTATTTCCTATATGCCCGCCAGCGCTTGCCTTAACAACAGGATAGCCATCAGCCCCATGGTGACAGCGATCAGGCTATCCAGTATTTGCCATGCGCGGGGACGGACAAACCAGGGTGCCAGCCAGTGCGCGCCAAACCCCAGCAGGCCAAACCAGAGCAGACTGGCCAGGCTCGCGCCCAGTACAAACCAGGCACGCACGGCCTGCGGCTGCTGCGCACCGATGCTACCGACCAGCAGCACGGTATCCAGATACACATGGGGATTGAGCAAGGTAATCGCCGCTGCCTGGGCTATCACGCCCGCCAGCGGCACCGGGGTCCCGGTGTCCACCTTAGGCAAGGTGTCAGAGCGCCGGGCGCGGCACAGCGCCTGCCAGGCGTAGTGCAGCAAAAACACGGCGCCGGCACAGGCCAGCGCGCCTGCGATTTTCCGGTGTTCACCCAAGGCCTGTGCCATGCCCAGCACCCCGGCGGTGATGAGCACAGCGTCTGCCAGCGCGCAGAACAGCACCACGCTGGCAACGTGTTCGCGGCGCAAACCCTGGCGCAGCACAAATGCGTTTTGTGCCCCGATGGCGACGATCAGTGCCAGGCCCAAGGCCAGTCCCTGCACCAGGGCTGGGGCGATGCTTGAAAGGTGCTCAGGCGGGTTGCTCATGCTCCCAGGATGCCCGTCTTTGTTTATGAAGACAAATTATCAATCCTTCATTGGATGAAGAAAAAACAATTTCATGCTGGATTACGCATCGCTTTCAGCCTTGGCCGCCGTGGTGCGCGAAGGCAGCTTCGAGCGCACCGCCCGCGCATTGCACGTGA